>JBARNC010000626.1:0-3273 GCA_049802775.1 Pseudolabrys sp.
CGGTTTAGCAAACCGCCGCCTTCAGCCACTCGGCCACGTCTCCGTAACCTGGAAGGCGTATAGAATCCACGTTGCACGGTCAAACAACAGATTTGAATCTCGGTACGCCGGCTAAATTTTAAAGATCGCCATTGAAGGAATTACGGCCGATGAACCGAAAGCAACGCCGCGCCAGGTTCAAGCATGGCTCGTCGGCCAGCGGTCCCTGCTCCGATTCTACCGGCAATCAAATCAACCAATTATTTTTCAAAGCGGCCGAGTGCGAACGCGCCCGCAAATTCGATGATGCAGCACGTGCGTACAAGCGCGTGTTGCTGCTCAAGCGCGATCATGCCGAGGCCTGCAACAATCTCGCACGTGTGTTCCAGACGCAGGGCAAGGCGAAGGAAGCTTCGACTTTTTATGCGCGGGCGCTAGCGCTAATGCCGCAGCTCCTGGAGCAATATACCAGCATTTGCGCGACACTCATTGCCTTATTGCCGCCGCTCGGTGAGGCACTTAAGCGGCAAGCGGCCGCGGGGCCGAAACAGCTGACCGAAATCGAGCTGCTTGGACACAATGGCCTTGCCAAAATCGCGGCCGATCCGTTGCTGCTCTATCTGCTGCAGTCAACGCCGGTGCGTGATATCGCATTTGAGCGCCTGCTTACTTCGCTGCGCTCATCACTCCTAATCAATGCCACGACTGGCAAGTCGGTCTCCGAAACTATCCTTGGATTCGCCTGCGCGCTCGCCAGTCAGTGCTTCATCAATGAATATGTTTTCGCGACCACGTTGGAGGAAGATGCCGAGGTCGAGCGGCTCAAGCGCGCGCTCAATGATGCGATTGCGTCTGGCGCTTCATTCGATCCGATACAGCTTGCAGTGCTGGCAATGTACGAGCCTTTGCATGCGCTTGCTTTTGCACCGGTGCTGCTCGATCGTCGCTGGACACCGGCAATTGACGAACTCCTGACACAACAGGTGCGCGAACCTGCGCGTGAGATTGAGCTGCGCGATTCAATCCCGCGCCTCACCACGATTGAAGACGAGGTCTCACAGCGGGTGCGCCAACAATATGAAGAGAATCCCTACCCGCGCTGGGTCCATGCCGCCGGGCAGGTCGCACCAATATCCATCGATCAATATTTGCGCGACCAATTTCCCACCAGTGCATTCACGTCGCTCGGCAAAACTGATCCGCTCGACATGCTTATTGCCGGCTGTGGTACTGGGCAGATCGCTATCGCCTCAGCACAAAAATATTTGGGCGCGCGCGTGCTTGCCATAGACTTAAGCTTGAGCAGTCTCTGCTACGCCAAACGCAAAACGCCTGCTTCGATAGCGGAGCGCATCGACTACGCGCAGGCAGATATTCTTAAACTAGCAGCGATCGGCCGCAGCTTCGATGTCGTCGATGCCTCTGGCGTGCTGCACCACATGGCGGATCCGTTTCAAGGCTGGCGAATCCTGCTCTCTCTGGTGCGGCCAGACGGCCTTATGCATCTTGGTTTTTACAGCGCGACCGGTCGGAGCGATGTGGTGGCCGCGCGCTCGTTCATTGCGGAACACGGCTTTGGTTCGACGCCAGCTGAAATCCGCCACTGCCGGCAAGAGATACTGAAAACGCCCTTGGCCACTGTTACGCGCTTCACTGATTTTTTTAGCACCAGTGAATGCCGCGATCTGTTGTTTCATGTGCAAGAAAGGCGCCTCACAATTCCGGAAATCAAAAATTTTGTGGCGCAGAATGGCCTGCGGTTTCTCGGCTTCGAATTCGATGCTGCAACCGCGAGCCGGTACCAAGGAAATTTTGCACAGCGGGGCTGGTCGATGACCGATCTCGACCGCTGGCACCCTGTCGAAACCAAATACCCCAACACATTCTCGGGCATGTACCAATTCTGGGTGCAGAAGGCCTGAGCGCGCCGAATATAGACGCGCATCCATGAACTTAAACACGCCACCAGGGGGTTATTCTGTCCGAGAGACACGAGGAGGCTGCCCTGCCGTTGGCACCCTTGGCCCTTGCGGCGCTTGCCCTTTCCGCCGTGCTGGCGCACTCGTCCGCGCTCGCCTACGAAATGCCCTACGATCCCTATCCGTGGTGTGCCATTTACAGCGGCGATGCAGGTGGCGCCTCGAACTGCGGTTTTCTGACCATCGAACAATGCAGGGCGACGGTGAGTGGCATCGGCGGCTTCTGCGAACCCAATCAGTTCTACAATCCAGCGCGCCCGATTTCGCGCGCCCGCAAACGCGTCTACCACTAATTACGGTTCACGCGTTTTTGAAATTATCCGACGCGTTTACCGGTGGCCGCGGAACTAAATATTGGACGCGCGGTGTTGCCGCTGCAGATTCAACGGAGTTTTGCGATGCGTTTTGGAATCATCATGCTGGCAGCGCTTGTGGGGCAAGTTGGCCTGGCGCTGACGCCTGGACACGCCTACGAGATGCCTTACGATCCCTATCCGTGGTGCGCGGTCTATGGCAGCCGCGATGGTGGCGGAACCAACTGCGGATTCCTCACGATCGAACAATGCAGGGCCACGGTGAGCGGCATCGGTGGCTTTTGCGAGCCCAATCAATTTTACAATCCGCGGCGACCAGCCGCGCGCAGCCGTAAGCGGTAGTAAAACTGGCTGCATTGACTGGCCTTTGCGGTCGTGCGCATTTGCTCCGCCGTGCAACAAAAGTCGTTCAAGATCCCGCAAGCCCTGCAAGAGGCGCTGGCCCTGCATCAACATGGACGCCTGCGCGAGGCGGAGAAGCTTTACACCCGCATCCTCAAAGCAGCGCCGGACAATTTCGACGCGCTGCATTTGCTTGGTCTCATCAAGGCACAAACCGGCCAAATGGGCGAGGCCTATCGCTTGATGTCGGCCGCGCTGAAAATCAACCCGAACATGCCCGACGTGCTGATCAATTTCGCCAACGTCCTGCATGCGCTCAAGCGCGACGCCGAAGCGCTCGAATCTCTGGACAAGGCACTCGCCTTGCGGCCGGGTGATCTGGACGCACTCCTTTATCGCGGAAATGCGTTAAGCACGCTCAATCGTGCCGAGGAAGCCCTTCCCTGTTTCGATGCGGTGCTGGCGCGCAATCCTGCCCGTGGTGACGCGCTTCTCAATCGCGGGACGGCACGCGCTGCTCTCGGACGTCTCGCGCAAGCCCTCGCGGATTTTGACGCAATCCTCGCGCAGGCACCGAACCAGGTCGAAGCCTTGTACAATCGCGGCACTGCGTTGCTCGATCTTGATCGTTTTTCCGAAGCCCTCGAAACATTCGACCG
>JBARNC010000627.1:0-11198 GCA_049802775.1 Pseudolabrys sp.
GCCCGGCCCCGCCGGTCCGCCCGGGCCTGCTGGTCCGCCCGGCCCCGGGGCCAGCGGACAGGCAATCAGGGTCATCTCAAGGCCCTGTGATCAAACGGCCTGCGGCGCAAGTTGCGAAGCGAATGAGCAAATTCTCAATGCCTACGCGCTCAATCCCGGAGGCGCGATCGGCTATATAGACGAACGCAACGTGACCTTCCGACCGAAGGAGAGGCCGACAGTGCTCGTGCTCGCTTGCATCGGTAAATGATTGCCGTTTCTACGGCCCAACATTAGCAAACCGGGTAGACCTCACTAATAGAGTTCGTGGATGCGTAGGTTAGACATCGAACAACGGCGAATGTCCGCTATTGGGGGTAAAGCGGACATCGCAATTAGACGGCGTCACGTCTGTACCGAAATGAACCGCGCCCCTGTTTGAGACGCGGTCCCACTTCTTGATCAGATGACGTAACTCTGCCAGAGCCATCTCGCGGCTTTTGCCTGAGCTTCGGCCTTGCCGAAGGGCAGGTGGTAATCACCCGGTATCATCAACTTATTCCAGTTTTGATGACATTCCGCGATCCGTCCTGCGATAGCGACTCGGCTGGTCCAGTTCAGGAAGCTGTTTAACACGGGTGCCTCCAATCCTTGGAGTTGATCAGTTGGACTGATCACCCCGGGCAAACAGACAGGCCAGTACAGGCCCCGAGTGTGAAATTCCCAGCGATTTCATTCCCTCCTGCAGTTTCCAGTGCCTCATCGGACACTTCGTAAGTGAGAAGGTCTTCCTCGTTCAAGGTGCTAGGAAATTTCATCATGTTGCTTCTCCTGTGGTTGAAAACTATACGGGAGGAGATTGCAAAACGGCCTGCGCTATTCCCGATAGTTGAGGTCAATGCTTCACTTCTGGGTAACGAGATTGCGAAGACCGCCCGGGAATAAATCAATGCACCTCACGCGCCGTGCGACACCTTCTCTGCCTTGCGCCGCCGACAAGTTGAACCACATGTATTCGTCCTCTGGCCGAGCAGGGCGACGCTTAAGCACGCCGTCGCCGCCATCATTCTGGGGTTGAGCTTTGCCACGCCCGTGGCCGCAGGCGCGCTTGAGGATGCTAACGCTCACCGCAATCACTTGCGCCAAAAATCCTTGAACCTCGTCGGCGCTAGTTCGGTGTAGCGCACCGTGTGCTGGATATTTTTGTGACCAAGATAGGCTTGCAGGGTGCGGGTGTCGTGTCCGTCATTCGCTAACTTATACCCGCAGGCATGGCGCAACATGTGCGGATGCGCCTTGAAGCCGAGCTTCGCCAAAGTCCCGGCACGCTCGACCATACGGGCAAACCCGGCGGTGCTGAATGGCGCGCCGCGCTCGGACGTGGACACGAATGGCGACTTAGGCTTCTGCTCGCGCTGGAGCCGCCGCAGGGCGCGCAATTCGTCGCCCAGGATGGGATGGGTGCTGGGAGTGCCCTGTTTGACCCTGCGGACGTGCAGGTTAGCCGTTCTGAACTCGATCTGATCCCAGCGCAGGTCCACAAGTTCGGCAGCACGCAAGCCGTGGCGATAAGCCACGAGGATCATGGTCGCATCTCGGTGGCCCCAGCGGTTTTTCGTTGCGGCTTTCATCAGCCGCTCGACCTCGGCCTCGGTCAGGTACTCACGGGTACGCAGGTCGGCATTTGGAGGCCGTTTGGGCCTGACTGTTCGGTTTAGGGCGGCCGGGGAGACCAGTCTGAGGTGCCGCTTGGCCACAAAAATCAGTCTCGTTGGCATGGAAACAATTCGAATAACGATCCTTTTTTGACCAGTTAGTCAACTGTCACGACCGGGCGTGGGATTTAAGTCGGCGGCGCTTGGCTAACGCGCGCATGGCCAGGTTTTGCGTAGCGCCTCCATTGCTAACACTACGAAGTCTTCTTGCAGTCGAGCGGGCTGGCTATCGATGTATTGAACTACAACGCTGACAATTTGTTCGTCAGTAACTTCCCGTGGGAGGCAAATGCTTGGCGCGTACGCATGTCTGGCAACACCTATAACCAACCCCACGCAGTAGCCACCTAAATGTGCGCTGCCTGTACCTTTCCCTAAGAAGTCGCGGCAGCCAGGCATTACGTAATTTGCTGAGTAAATGTCTTCTTGAGCGAAGGCCGGATACCCGCCCAGCAGTGTCAACACGATGAGTCCGATGCCGCTCAAAAACTGACCCATCATAAGTTTCCACCGGTACAGCTCGAACATTACCAAGGTTGAAATATAAGCCCCATGGCTAGAACTCCCGGCTTTGGGACCATCGATTTCGAGCCGATTTTTTTGAAAAAGGGCGCGCTAGATCAAGGAAGGGGAGCTAAGGGAGGAGGGGGGAAGTGTAAGTATAGTATAGCTAATCGTATAGGCGACCCTTTCCCTATTTGGCCCACCTGAATAGTGCAGCACATCCGCGTCCTGCCCGACGAACACATTTGATGTAACCAATCTCAATCAGCCAGCGCCGGACTTTGGCTAGTCGCTTAGGAGCTACGTTAAACTTTTCGGCAAGGCTGTTTGTGAACATGAAGGTTGCGTCGGGGCCCTGGTTTGCTCGCAGGAACAACAGCAAGCCGAGCAAGTCGAGCTGGTCGGCTGTTTTGCACTGGCTGACCAGTTGGTTGACTTCCTCCCTTGGAAACCACGCGGCGTGTTGTCCAAAATAATTTCGCCCGCTTTCGGTATATTTCCAGGCCGACTGTACGGCTGATATCACTTCGGCATCCTCCAGTGGTGGTAAGCAGTCGTCGTTAAAGGTGCGGGCTACGTCGAGCAGTTCGTCGAAAGTATCGACGTGATGTGCGTGCCGCATGCAGTGACGCCATAGTTGCTTGTTACGAGCGCCCTCCCTTATCGGTTCGGCCTTTGCCAAGTCGAGGTTGCGCAGGACCGGCAGCCGGGGGATGTCTTCGAGTGATCCTTCGATAAATTCGTACTCGCCCCTCGGCAGCTTTGACGGCGGCGCAATCACCATGCCGCCCTTGCCAAGCAAATCAATTTCCCGTCCTTGCCATGGCCGAATCCGTCGCCGTTCGCCGTTATGCCGGTAATAGAGGTGATGCTTGCCGCTCGCGGTGCGAGCGATCAGCGGTGTGTAGCCGTGCCTGTTGAGCGCATCCGCGAGCACCTTTTCATCCGGCGTGTCGATGTCGAGTATGGTGACGCCGTTCCGTCGTTTGGTGGCAAAGCCAATCGCCGGTGCGTCCGGAAACTTAATTACCAGTCCGCGACTCGTGTCGAGTCCCATCCGCAAATAGCCACGAACCGCTGGCTCTTTTGATTCCTTCACCGGAAACGTCGCAATGCCGTGCTCCGCGTATATCGGCTGCGCATTGGAGAACACCGCATGTGTCATGGCGCGCCCTCCACCGCGAGGACTTCGCGCCGCAGCTCTTTCTCAAGCTCCGGGGCGCCAGGGAACCGATAGCCGCCAAGAAGATTGATCGGAGGCGCCTTCGACTTCGGCTTAGCCTTCCGACGATCCAGGCCGAGTGTCCAAAGCGCAACGTGCAGCGCCAGCTTGCGGGCCGCCTCCAGGCTAGGGGCCGATTGAATCGGGATCATGTGCGGATAGGTGATGCGCCAGTTGCCATCGGCGCCCGAGATTGTCACCACATGGTCATCGCGGAGGAATAGCCGGTGCCCATCTGCGCGCGCCTCCCAGCGCCACCCCGGACCCTCTCCGATGCGGAAAAAGGTGCCCGTTTTCCAGGGACTTTTTGAGTCAGATTTACATTTTGGCCCCCGGGGTAGCCCAGAGCTATCAGACAGCAAATAGTCGGCCTAAAGTTCCGATAATTGAGCCGACACTTGCGGCGTCGACACAGCTTTCGCGGTCTGTCCTCCGGCGGGTTCTCTTTCGCAAACGACGCATCGCCAGCGATAGAATTGGTTGTAGCAGTACTGCGAGCAGAATGGCTTGTGGTGATTGCCTGTTGGGCTCGCTAGCTTGGTGCGGCAGCGCAGATTGCGGGAGCGAACACGCTCGCCATTGTTGCGAGCAGCGCCACCAGAATTTTGGGGTTGGCTATTGCGTTTTGAATCGCGCGCGTATATCTCGTCCATCGTCATTGATCCTTTCCCCGGCTCTTTTGAGCCGGAGATTTTTTTTGGTTTGAGTTTTTAGAAGTGGACGCTGCGAGAGGTGAGGGCGGCAGCGTTAAAACCTTTTTCGCTTCATAGCGTGTTAATGGCCCACACCTTTGCGTAAGCCATTGTTGCGGCTTGCTTGTGCCACAACTCTCGACCGCACCATGGATTGTTGGCGGTACACGCTGGTGATATCACTCAACGCGTAGGTAATGTGATTTCGTTCGGATTTATCTGCATTTCTGAAATGGCCCGCGCCGGCGTCTCAGTAGTCGTGAACGTAATCTACGGCAGAGTAGATTGGTACGCCCACTATTAAGTTTGGATGATATACGCTTGCCCAAGCCTTCGTGGATTCGGTGTCAGCAATATTTCACAGTATAATATACTGAAGGCTTACAATTGAGACGAGCACCGTGAGTGTCAAGCTGAGACAGATGCCGCTAGCTGTAATACCCTTGACGAGAACGAGCCACCGCTGGCTAACACCGAAATTAGCCGCTACGATTTGACCAAGAGGCGCTTTGACGAACAGTGCCCGCGCGAGGACAAATAGCAAATATAGCGCACCCAACACTGCAACCGACGATACCATTTGTTGGGCGACGAAAGCTGCGAACCTGGCGTAGCCAGCAATGAGCGCAATTGCAATCACCACTAATGCCAGCCAGCCCAAGATGCTCAACCACGCCGTGGTCACGTTTACCCAGTTCGTTGCCGAATAACTTTGGTTGCGATGTGTCCACACTAAAAGGTGAAGCAGGAGACCGGCGATAACAAGAGAGAATAACATGATGGTTGCTAGTTGCATCGAGGGTGGCGCGGCGATGGCGTTATTTGCGGCAACTAAGATCTGCAACAAGCCCAACACCTTAGTGCCCCAGCTAAGACCTCGTGCAAGTACGCGGGCCATTTTGTCATCTATGGCAATCAAGCGGCGCCAGGGCGCATCAGGTGCAAGTACGCCGACAGCGACGGCTTCGCCAAAAGCGGCAACGATTACTCCAGCGTAAATACCGTACGTTACCTCAAAGATGCGCACTTCGAATGACTCGCCCACCGCGATGGCAGCGATCGGGATGGCGGTTGCGATGCAAAAAAAAGTACCGAATGAGGCCAGCGCTTTGGCAAGCACGTGGTCCGAGCCGTTCACAACGGTGATATGCTGCCGCCACCAAGTCCACAGAAACTTAGAAGCCGTGTGAAGTACGGTCAAGACAAGCAAGGCCATTGTGCCGCGCCAAAGGCCTCCAGAATCCTTCATCTCGATACTCCAGAATTGTAGCATTCCGTATAGCTTCTTGATCCCTCTGGGTAGGACTCGCGTGGTCTCAAGCCAGACGTATGGCGACACCACACTTTGAGAGCGCTCAAAAAGACTTCGTCCGAAAAAAACATGCCGCAATACAGCGACCCTGCTTGCGACTTGATCGGCTCGCTGTGCCCCTGCACGGGCGGACTTCAAGATAGTTTCAGTCGAGTCAGAGCGAGCTTCGAGTTCAGCCACCATGGCATGTAACGCGTCGCGCACTGGAGTGATTGCGTTACTATAGTCGGTCATCATCTCAGCAGATACGTCATCGTGATCGAGTGCTGCCTCAATCTGATCAAGCACGATGCCATTGCGATTGAGCACGGCGGGCTCGCCCGATTGAATTAGAGAGCCCGGCAAGACCCCAGCTTCTGAGAAGAGAGACAAATAACGCTTTGCGACGATTTTATTCCCCTCCGGTGTCCAATGTCCGCCAGCCGTGGGATAACGCTGGGCTTCGTCGAATGCGGTGTGCGGAATTTTTTGCGCATCAAGGTACGCTTCTAGCTTGGCTTCATGACGTTGGAGACCGACTACAAACTGCGCGCCACGCGCCTCTGCTGTCCGCCGTATCATATCGATCAAATGGTCGGTAGGATCTGAAACGATAGTCTCGCGATAGCGTAGCGCCCTGTATGTGAGAACGGCGAACCGCGCGAGTAGGAAATTTTCAACCCATATGTTACCGGTAATGTACTCGCGCTTCAGGCGCGGCAGCGGATATCCACGTACCCGCCATTCGTATTCGGATGTACGTATGAAATTTGGCTTGTAGTTTGTCCCATAGCGCAAGCTGGTTGAATTGTCGCCACGATCGTTATCGACCGAGAACGTCAAAATGACAACCTTTGGCTTTACGTGAGCCCACAACCGTTGCAATAGCAGCAATTCCTGGTCGGTCCCGTATCCGAGAACGCCAGCATTGACTATCCGGTGCTGTGGTAGCTCCTGTTGCAGGAGATCGGTAAATCGCTCGTTTATCTCCGAATCGAGTCCCCAAACCATCGAATCGCCGAGAAAAATGAACGTTCCGTTCGGCGCGTCTTCCAGCAATTCGTTTTCACGCAGCCCAAGACTGTTGTGCTTTACCGAAATCGTGCGATTTCCGGTGTAGGCCTGCGTAACGATATTTGGTATCTGCACCCAGCCGAGTTCTGAATCTAGCTGAACTGCATCGCCGCCATTGAGTGCTCGTTCCGCACTGTCGGGGCGTAGATCCGCAAAATCGATGACGCGGAAAAAGAGTTCGGTTGCGCAAAGAATGATGCCAACGATCATAGCTAATACGAACAGCAAACGCAGCAGTTTGGCACTATGGGAAAGCAGCGATGGTCCATGCCCTTTAAACGTGTTGTAACTCAAGAGACGCCTCGTTCTCAGTTAGACCGCGCGTATTATCTCGTTTGCTGCATCGACCTGATATGGATGCGACCAGGGCTTGTTCTACGCTAGATACTTCCTGTATTGTTATTTAACAAAAAGGGTAGGAGCATGTTCAAAATTACGGCTCGTATCGGACGCATATCGCCCATACCGATTTTGATTTGCATCGTTTTGATTGGAGGATTGTTTCTTTTTGGCAAGGGCAAAATAGACATTCCTAGGCTCTATCAGCTTGTCCAAGATCGCTGAATTTTCTCGCGGATGTTTTTGGATTACATACATTAAGGGCCATGCCATCTAAAGTGGAACGGGTTGCCTCACTCGATCTGGTGCGAGGCACTGCCGCTTTCACCGTCGCCATATCACATTATTTTGTGCTCAATTCTACGGACTGGCCCGCGGCTCAAGCCGTCTCAGAGCTCGCGGTCGAAGTCTTTTTTGTATTGAGCGGCTTTGTGCTGGCGCCTCAAATCCTATTTTGCAGCCGCGACGGCAGAATTGTGAATCTATGGGTCTTTCTCACACGTCGCTGGATGCGGACGATACCCCCCTTCCTCGTTGCGCTGGTGGCGATATCTCTGCTGACCGATCAACTTATGACCGGCGACTTCTTTCGCTATGTGTTTTATGTTCAGAACGTATTTGCGCAGCACAACGTCCAGGACTATTTCGCGGTCGCATGGAGTTTGTCGATCGAGGAGTGGTTTTACGTGACGTTTCCTGCCTTGATGTTCGTTTGTGCCAGAGTGTTTAGACACTCCGAACTGAGCTTCTTTATATTTGTGGCTGTAGTGTTTATCTGCATCATTACTGCGCTTCGCATGATCTTTGGGGTGACGCAGAATTGGGATGAATTGGTCAGAAGAATCGTGGTCTTCAGAATCGATTCAATCGGATATGGTTTCTTGTTGTATGTGATGATGAAGCGGTTCGGCGAAAGCTGGACGGAGAAACCAAAGACCTCCACTCAATTTCTGACCTTCGGGATTTTTGTCGCGTGTGCGTTGCTAGGCTTTTACGTGACGGGCCGCGCGATTACTGCCGGTTATGTCGTCAGCCAACACATTTTTCCGTTCATCGCAGCTGCGTTTGGAATGTCCACTATTCTTGCATTTTACATGTTGGATTCGATATGCGAAACACGTCGAATTTCCAGATTCTGCGTGTACTTTGGCCGAATTTCGTATTCTGTATATTTATTTCACATCATCCTGATCTTGCTGATGCGTCCAGCCCTACAGCAGTTGCCGATCGCGGTACAAATCGGCATCTACACTGGCGGTTGCGTGATTTTTTCAACTTTATTCTTCTATTATTTTGAAAAGCCGATCCTGGCAGCACGTCCAAAGTTCAAGCTGGCGCCGAGAAAAACGTTACGGACGTCAGCGCAGTACTCGAGCATTGCCTAAGCTCGTAGGTTGATACTACGACGGGTGGACTGTACTGCTGACGCATGACCTATCTCATAGTGTGCTAGCTGAAACTAGCCGCATACCCCGAGCCCCAGCAGTTCCATTCATCAAAGTGTACCCAACACATGATGAATTCGTTCGTGATGTTCCCGCAGCCCGACACCATCAATACCGAGAAGATGTTTTGGCTATGGGATCAAATAGGCGTAACAATCCGTTTATTTCGTTCCGCTATTTCACGCAGCGTTAGGTTACCGCGCTCGTGAACCCTCATAGCGGCGATGGCGCCGGGTGTCGCGCGGTCTTCCCTAAACCAGATGACGTCGAGTGAACCCTTGAAGCCCTGTAAGTCTGCGGGTGTGAGCCGGACAGTGCCGCCTCCGCTAAGTAGCGCAAATGGCGTCAAGCCTGCGCCGGTCAATCGAGTCAGCAGGTTTTCGGTAGAGAGGCCGCCAGCTTGGCTCATATCTGGAGAATACTCGATAATCACTGCCTCGGCACGTGTGATCGACTTGGCTGCGCCGGCGATGACGGCCGGTTCGTAGCCCTCCACGTCGATCTTAATGACTGAGATTGGGCGGTCCTGAAAGCCGAGATCGGCAAGCGCACCATCGAGATCGACCACCTGTACGCTACGCGATCCGTGGCCGTGATCAGTAACCAGCGTGTGGCGACCAAAATTCGAACTCCTGTAACGGAACAGCCGCCCTACGCCGCACTCCGCGCCCACAGCGCAAACGTTAACGATGACCTTGTCGACTTTATTTTTCGCTAGGGCGCGGTCGAGCAGGCAAGCATTGAATAGGTCAGCCTCGAAGGCCACAACCGCCTCTACATTGCGATGTTGTGCGGCGTGCAGTGTGTGCCAACCTACGTTGGCGCCTACGTCAACGACGATACCTGTAGGGGCAGCATTCAGATAATCATCGAGCCACTGCGTCAGAAGCGGTTCATGAGTGCCGTATTTCGCAATGTGTCGGCCGATTGCGTCGCGATAATGCACGAAGAAAGTCAGGTTCCACCTTCCAGCCCGAATACCAAATGCGGGGCTCCAAGGCGCGAGCCAAGCTAACAGAAACTTGAGCGTTCCCAGCGGGCGTGGCAGCGGTTTCATGAACGACACATTAGTCGCCGAAGTAAGGGAAATTCTTTGGGGTTGCCAACGTCTCAGTTGGGTCATTAGCGGACATTGCGATAAGTCCGGGTCCACTTTAACCCCCAACAGCGGACATTACTCGGATGAACTGAAGCGCCCGCTACTCAATTGGCTCCTTAAAATTCACGCACCATTTTGGCTGGAATTGTTTTTTTACTTTAGGCGAGCAGTTGATTTTGCAGCTTTCAGTCACGCAATCCAATAATCCGTCACTTCTGCTTTCGGTCGCGTCGGTTTTTGGTGCTGCGGCGCTTGCTGCTGGAGACAAATTATTCGGCACAGCCCGGGGGGCGGCCTGAGGCGAAGCTTGGGGAACGACCTCGGTCGTCGGAGGTGCAGGCTTGACTGGTTCATCTTGATGAAACCAGTCGCCCGATGCACATCCGGCAAGGCCGAGGAGGAGCACAATACCTGGCAGCCGTCTCATTATGCTTCGGCTCACGTGCAACTATGATGGGCACTCGACAATGTGTGCGAAGTATCAAGAGAGTCGCACAGCGACGATGTGAACACCAGCCTTTGGGTCCGTATTGATACTTTGCTGCGGAAGGATCGGCAGAGAGAGGTTCGCGGACTTTGGTTCTATTAGGGGGACCCGGACCGTATGCACCAGATTCAATTTAGGATTTCCGTCCGATTTTTCCTCGCCATTGTGAGTATGTCACCGCGAGGGCAAAATTAGAACTGGCCTTGGCGCCAGTCTGTGGCATAGGCACTGTAGTCGGGCTCGTGCAGGCGGCTGGCCACCGTGGGCCGCCGGTGCTTGCCCGTGGTCACCTTCTTGACACGGTGACGTAACGCCGTCTTCGCCGGCGCATCGTGCGCTGGTTTCGTTTGCACGATCCGTGGCCATGGCTCTTTGTTGGCGTCCGGCGACGCCACCAACTCAGGCACAGACTCCGGACGTTCGCCCGCCGCTACGACCTGCACGATATGGTAGCCGCGGTCCTTGAGTTCCTTGAGCAGGGTTGGCAGGGCTAGGACGGTGGCCGGGTGAATGTCGTGCAACAGCAAAATTCCACGGCCTTTTTCTTCCAGCCGCCGCATTGCGCGCTTCACGATCTCCTTCGCACCAATGTGCTTCCAGTCATCAGCCACGACATCCGCACTCCATGTCACCAGCGACTTGGATGCTAGGTAGCCTTCGATGGCGCTGGTGCTGCCTAGACCTGGAATTCGGAAAAACGGCGAGAGCGCCTTGGGATCGCCAAGCGCGGCATCAACCGAAGCAATGCCGCCGTCGACCTGCCGTTCGACGCCGGGCATCGTCAAACGCTGGAAGGCATAGGGGTGGTTCTGGCTATGCGTCCCGATGGTGTGACCGGCATTGTAAATGCGACGGACGATTGACGGATAAGCGCGCGCCATATCGCCAACCAGGAAATAGGTGACCTTCACACATTGGGAGGCCAGCGTATCAAGAATGACATTGGAATATGGTGGTATCGGCCCGTCGTCGAAAGTGATCACCACCTCATGATCGTTGAGTGGTAACGTTTGCGCATACTGCATGCTGCCGACGCGGCTGAAGTTGCTCGGGCTGATCGTGAGGACGCGGCTGGTGCCGAGCGCGTCCGGGTTACCAGGGCATGGCTCTGCTGCGGCCGCGGCGAAGCTTCCGGCCAGCCAAAGAACTACGAACAAAACCTTGCGCATTAGGCCCCCTGACTCGCCCGCGCCGTCCGCCTCTAACAGGAGGCTTCCCGACAATATGGTTTGCGATATTAATGGATGATTACGCGAAGTGAACGGGGCGCGGGCTTGTTTCCAATGATTTCCCGAGGTGCGGCAAAAAAGCGACGCTTTTACTGCAATGCGCCGCGATTCCGGGCGGGAAT
>JBARNC010000628.1:0-4561 GCA_049802775.1 Pseudolabrys sp.
GATAGTTGAGCCGCAAGATCGTACTATCGTTGCCCCCGAGCGAACGGATAGCCTTAGCGACGCCGGCGAAGCCCGAGTCTCCGTACGCGTCCTGCTGGGCAAAGACGGCAATGTGCTCCGGATTTAGACGCTTGACCTTTACCAGATAGTGCACCATGGCCTCGGTCTCTTCAGCGTAACTAGCCCGGTAGTTGAAAACATATCGGTCGGGTGGATCGCTCCTGAGCAAACCAGCGCCGGTGAATGCGCCGAAAAACAGCATCTTGCGTTGAAGGGCGTAGGGCAATGCGACCACTGCCGTGGGCGTTCCCACGTTGCCGACCACGCCAAAAACCTGGTCTCTCTCAAAGAGCTGCTTCATTGTTTCGGCAGCGCGAGCGGGCTCGTAACCGTCGTCCGCCGCGATGAGCCGCAGCTGCCGGCCGTGCACTCCGCCACTAGCGTTCGCCTCGCGGAATGCCGCCTCGATGCCCCGCTTCATATTCTGGCCGAGTTCCTTGGTCGGACCACTCAATGCTGCGGAAATCCCAAACCGAATTTCAGTATCGGTTACCCCCCGAACGGTGCTCCGCGGTTCTTGCGAGTTCGGTGAGAGCGACGCTTGCTGCGCCGGCGCTCTTGCAGACGGCTCCGCACTAGGGGCCGCTCCAATGGTTGTGGCTGGAACGAGTGCGTTATTCGCCGGCGCTTTATTCGCTGTAAGTCGGTCAGATGGTTTGGAAGCTGGTAAGGCCTGCGGATTTGCACTTAGCAGCGCACCGTCCCATAGCGGCTTCGCGAAGACCGTCAACAATGCGACGACAGCCGCAAATGCGACAAGCACTGCAATCCGGCCGATCAGCGCCATCGTCGAGTCCGCCGCCCGTCGTAGCGGTGGCTGCTGGATGGATTCCGCCCATGATGCAAATTCAGACCTTGTCAGCCGGTCCTGATCTACGTCTGTGGACGACGGAACCGTTGGTGCCGACTTGACGTAAAGTTGCGCGGCAGCAGGCATTCGCGGCTGCTCGCCAAACCGCTTAGGCGCATACGTACTATGTTCGGAATCATTGCCGTCGTCGCTGATCGGAGCACTCATGATCGCCTCTTACGCGCTGGTCTCTGATCAGATTTATTTTTTATTTGCGTCTTGACTGACCAGGATGCTGAGACGTGGTTCAGAGTTTAGCATTAGTGAATAATCGCACGTTAATATTAAATTAACCGAGGTAGAACAAATCGGAACTTATGGTTAATGGCGAGAAAGCGGCCACCTCGGTGGCGTGACAATCGCGCATGGTTGACCGCCAGCAAGCCGCGCCTGGTATGACAGGACGCAACGCTGCCGGAAACGTAATCGAATGAACGGCGGAATGTCCGCTATGCACTTAGCCGTGAGATCATCTCGCGCGAAGACATGAGAAACGAGGTCAATCAGGTGAGCGACCCTCTGGACAGCGTGCTGACCGAACTCGAGCAGTTCGGGAAGGCGAACGATGCCTCGACGACTGAGTATCCGCGACGCATGCTAAACGTCACTCGCGACACCGGCGAGTTCCTGGCGGTATTGGTCAGAGCCATGTTGGCTCGGCGAGTGCTTGAGATTGGCACGTCGAATGGCTATTCGACGCTGTGGCTCGCGAGCGCCGCTCGCGCGATCGGTGGCTCAGTAACGACCGTGGAGCTCGCCCAGTACAAGATCGAACTTGCATCGGCAAACTTCGTGCGCTCCGGTCTCGCTCGCTATATCTCAGCCGTTCACGATGACGCCGGCCGCGTGCTCGAACGTTTGTCTGACAACGCCTTCGATCTCATTTTTCTTGATTCCGAACGTTCGCTGTATCCAGAGTGGTGGTTGAATCTCAGGCGCGTGCTGCGACCTGGCGGCTTATTGGTGGTCGACAACGCTACGTTTCCCAATCCGGCGGAGCTGGCGCCGTTCGTGGCTTTGGTCAAGGCTGATGCTGCATTCTTCACGAGTCTCGTCCCGGTCGGTAATGGTGAGTTCCTCGCGGTACGGAGCAGTAAGTAAACCGGGATGTCCGTTTCTGGCACTTAGCGGACAATCCGACCGTCCCCGCGTTTGTCCGCTATTGGAGTAACAGCGGACATCGATGGATCTTCGCCCGTAGCTAAGTCAAAATTTAGTTGGCAAAAAATTTAACGGCAATCTGGCGATATCTAGCAAAAGCAAGTGTGAAGTAGCTCATACAGGGCTACGGCTAGGACGCTGATGATCTCGGCACTCGCAACCGGAGGGCTTAGACATGACTGAGCTCAATCAAGTGTTTGACGGAGACCTGGCGGAGCGGGTTTTCCTCATCGCATCCATCATTTTCGTTGTCTTGTACGCCTGTGGGAATTCTCCTCCTGCAGCGGACCGAAGCCAGGGCCCGCCGACTGGTATTTCATGGCAAGACCGCGTGACAGCACTGGTTGGCTAGGTGCGAATGATCCAAAGCGAACATTAGGGTCGGTACGACACCTGGGGCTTCTTTGATTTGAGAATGGCCTCGAACTTGCATGCTGGTTGCCTGTGATTGGCTGAAACTATTCGGCGTGTATTGGAGGGGGCGATGCATAAGCACAGTCGAAGACTGATCTTTCTAATTGATGTTGCGTTCGCACTTTTGGTTTCAGGCCTGGTCGCAATAAATTTTGTGGCCGCAGAAGTTACAGCAACTGGCGGAAACATGCTCCAATTGGACGTAATAGCTGGCCGCTTAGTCGTCGATAGCCCGGCCGCCTCATATGCTGGGCCTGGCGACATCCGTGAACGTTAGGATCAATGCCATGGATGACCTGTCCAGCGATCAGAACGAAGAAAACTTCTTTATGTACGAAATTCCCGATGATGTGCTGGAGGCTGCAGCGTACACAGGGAATGAAAAAGCAAATAACTTCACCCAATGGGTCTGCACTGCTCTGTATTTTTGCCCCGGCCCCTAGCGGACGCGATCCACGCTGGCGATGTCCGCTATTGGCACTTAGCTGACATTAAACCACTAGCCGTCAATGTCCGCTTTCGGGGGTAAAGCGGACATGCCGCAAATAGCCGCCCGCGAGAAAGCTTCGCGGGCGGATTCTTGCAGGAGCTTTTTTGACAGGGCTCAATCAGCCGTTGGCCATGCTCTTGATGCGCATCGGCTTGAGCACCACCAATGCCATGACCGCGGCGATGATGTTAAGGATCGCCGCCACGTAGAAAACGGCGTGCCAACCCCCTGTTGCCGATTTCAAGACGTTCGCGAAGGGCACCAGCAGCGCCGCCGTACCCTTGGCGGTGTACAGCATCCCGTAGTTCGCTGTCGCAAACTTCCGGCCATAAAGGTCGGTGCTGGTCGCCGGGAACAGCGAAAAGATTTCGTCCCAAGCGAAGAACACCACGCCAGAAAGGATCACGAACCAGACCGGGTTACCGGCAAACAAGAGTAAAGCGTAAATGCCCAGTCCTTCCACCAGGAAGGCAATGAACATCGTGTTCTCGCGGCCGATTTGATCGGAAACCCAGCCGAAGAATGGCCGGCAGAAGCCGTTCAGCGCCCGATCAATCGATAGGGCGAAGGTCAATGCCGGCAAGGTCAAACCGAGTAGCGTCACCGGAATTGCATCGACCTTGTAGTCCTTGGCAATCAGCGCGAGTTGGGCAACCGCCATCAGGCCGCCGGCCGCAACCAACACGAACATGACATACATGGCCCAGAACGGCGGCGTCTTGAGCACCTCCGCTGGCCGGTAGTCGCGGCGCGATTGCTGCACCACCTGACTCGCCGGTACTTCGCCGGCTTCAGGCGCACGTAGCAACAATGCCACCAGGATCACCACGATGCCCTGTACGAGTCCGAACCGGAGGAAGGCCGCCTGCCCTTGGCGAACATGGCGGTCAGGTCGATGAATGTCAGCTTTTGGGGTTAAAGCGGTGTTTGCTCGCTGGGGCGCTATGGGTTCGAGTCGGGGTAGATTGCGGAGCACGCTTTTCCGGAACCATCGTCGGCGAAATTATCAGGTCCCGTGTTCACTTTAGGTTTGATGACAGCGATGGCCTTCTCACTCCGGCGAGTCGCGCCTTCGCCGGGCCGCGTTTATCGGCATATTCTTTGCCATCAAGCGGCGCAACATGTGGTGGATCCTTGTCGAGATACGGTCGCCCGATCCCTAGCTCTTTCTCGTGCGCATCGATCCACTTCCACAAGATCTCACTCCACGTGCATCTCTCCGCACGTGTCTCGCCCTTCACGCTCACGAGATCGGCCGCAAGCCCATGGCCATAGCCACCGCGGCGGCTCCCGCCATGGTATGAACTGTCCGCCGCAGCCTTGTTGCCGCTTGCGAGCTCTTGCCGGTAATCATCGCGGAATCCGCTGGTTATGCCAGGCGAAAACCCGGCTTGGTCCATCGCGCGAAGCGCATCATACAGCTTCCGTTTGAAGCCCCGATCCATGCCTCCGATCACGTAGTCCTTCAACGACAGGCCGGCTTTCTGCGCGGCCTTCGGATCCTTCCACCCGAAATCCTGGGTGATGTACTTAATCAGAGTTTTGACGACGGTCCGCGTCTTGCCCTTGTTCTTGACCTTCACCTT
>JBARNC010000629.1:0-7389 GCA_049802775.1 Pseudolabrys sp.
CTGTCTCTTGAACAAATGAATTGATCCCTACTCCGCCGGGATCGGCGTAGCCGGGGCGGTGGGCGCGGTGGCGGCCCGCGATGGTGCCGTCGGGCCCTTGAGCGGCCGTTCCTCCATCGAGATCAAAAACGCCATGCCGAACGACAACACCAGCGCGCAGGCAAGAAATACGAAGCGGAACGCATAGGCGAGCTCGGGCGCGGACGCGGTGCGCGCCAGCATTTCAACCGACATGCCGGCGACGCCGCCGAGCCCGCCGAGCACGATCGCGCCCAGCACCGCAACGACCAGCGCTGAGAACAGCGCGCGGAAGAAATTGGCGGCACCGGTGGCGATGCCCATCTGGGAACGCGACACCGCGTTCTGCATGCAAACGGTGGACACCGGAAACACCGTGCCGAGCCCAGCGCCGATGATCAGCAACAGCAGCAACACCAGCGCGGTCGGCGCCGATACCGGCCAGATCGCCAGCGGCGCGAGCGACAGGATCGAGATCGAAAGCCCAATCAGCGACACGCGCTTGTAGTGCACTATGTGTGTCATCAAACGGCCCGTAACGGTGGAAAACGTGACAGTCGCGGCCATCAGCGGAATCAGCGCCATGCCCGATTGGCTTGCTGAGAGATGCAGCACCACCTCGAAATAGAGCGGCACGAAAATGGTCATGCCGACCAGCGTGCCCATGTTGCAGGCGCCGGCGAGCGTTGCGCAGCGCACTACCGGATTGCCGAGCACCGCGAGCGGCAGGAAGGGCTCGGGCGTCGCCACCAGGCGCCAGACGAACAGGCCCCACAGGATCGCGGAAGTGAGCAGCAGCGCGCCGGTTTGCGGCGAGATCCATTCGAAGCGCCGTCCGCCCCATGACAGCGCGAGCAGGAGTGCAACCGCCGCCGACATCATCAGCAGCGCGCCGATGACATCGAGCCTGTGCTTGCGCGGACGAAAGATTTCCCGGCGCAGCACGCTCGAGGTCACGCCGAGTGCAACAAGACCAAGCGGCAAGTTGATCCAGAAAATGAGCGACCAGTCGATATGCTCGGTCAGGAATCCGCCCAGCACCGGCCCGCCCACCGATGATGTCGCGAACACCGCGCCGATATAGCCCTGGTAGCGGCCGCGTTCGCGCGGCGAAACGATGTCCGCGATGATGGTTTGCGCCAACGCCATTAGTCCGCCGCCGCCGAGGCCCTGGACCGCGCGTCCGAGCACCAGCGCGGTCATGCCCGGCGCCAGCGCGCAAGCGACCGACCCGGCGACGAAAATGACGATCGCGGTGAGCATCATCACACGGCGGCCATGGATATCGGCGAGCTTGCCGTATAGCGGGGTCACAGCCGTGCCGGTGAGCAGATAGGCGGTCACCACCCATGACAGGTCATCGAGATTGCCGAAGTGCCGGCCGATGGTCGGCAGCGCGGTGGCGACGATGGTCTGGTCGAGCGCGCCCAGGAACATCGCCAGCATGATGCCGAGCACGATGGTCCTGATTTCCGGATGCGTGAGGGCGCGCGGCTCGGGCAGCACCTCGGGCTTCGCCGCGCGCGACTTTGATTCCGGTTCCTGCTTGGCGGGACGCGGCTTGGGTTTCGGTTTTGCGGAGGTCATGACGCGGGGCTGGGAGAGACTTATCGCCGGCAACCCGCTCAATGCCTTGCCGGTTCCGGCAAAGCAAGACCTGATGACGCGGGGGTGGTATGTGCAAGGCGCCAATACTCGTCATTCCGGGGTGCGAGCGACGATATGCCTATCGAATGCCATGCCCCGCGGAAGCGGGGCATCCAGTACGCCGTGAACTGGCAGGGGAAACAATGAATGTCAGCTGATATTAAATCATCCGCCTTCGCGGATGATGACAGAAGAGAAACGTGATGACGGTCGGAGACCCATGACGCGCCATTTCCAGCACATCGCAAGGTGGATCACAGCCATACTCCTCCTCGCCACCCCAGCCCACGCGCGCGAGATGCTCCCGCCCGGCTTCGCCTACCTGCGCGACATCGACTCCAGCATCGCGCAGGACATCCGCTACACGACCGCCGACAATTTCACCGGCCATCCCCTGCCCGGCTATGGCGCCGCCGAATGCATCCTGCGCCGCGAGACGGCAGAAGCGCTCAAGCGCGTACAGGCCGATCTCGCGCGCGAAAATCTGGGCCTCAAGGTTTACGACTGCTACCGCCCGACCCGCGCGGTGCGCGCCATGGCGGATTGGGCGCATGACGGCAAGGACGACAAGGCCACTCGGCGCTTCTACCCGGCGCTGCACAAGCGCAATTTGTTTGCGCTCGGCTACATCGCCGCGCAGTCGAAGCATTCAACGGGGACGACGGTTGATCTCACGCTGATCAAATTCCCGCCCGCGCCCGCGCCGCGCTTCGATCCGGCGGCGCGTTACGGCCCCTGCACCGGCCCGCTTGCGAAGCGCGCGCCCGACAACAGTATCGACATGGGCACCGGCTTCGACTGCTTTGATACCAGCAGCTACGGCATGAGTCGCGCGATTGCCCCCGAGCAGCGACGCTGGCGCGCCGTACTGAACACAGCGATGCGCCGCCACGGCTTTGCGAATTACTTCCGCGAATGGTGGCACTATTCGTTCACCGACGCCGCTGAGCCGCGCACTTATGATTTTGCGATTGCGCCGAGGGGGCGGTGAAGGCTACCTCCGAGTCCCTGGCTTGTGCCGTGCCCCCTTCGGCCATTTCCCCGGCCAGCTGACGATATATTCCTCGAGCTTCGCGTCCGGCAGGTCGGCCTCGCTCGCCGCAACGCGCCCGCGCACCGAGACGCCGGCCATGTGCACCGTCTCGGGATCGCCGGAAACAAGCGGGTGCCACCAGGCGAGATCCTTGCCCTCCGCCACCAGCCGGTAGGCGCAGGTCGGCGGCAGCCATTTCAGTCGTCGCACATTGCGCGGAGTGAGCCGCACGCAATCCTTCACCTTGGCCTGGCGATGGGCATAGTCGCGGCAGCGGCACTTCTGGCAGTCGAG
Organism: Pseudolabrys sp.; assembly: GCA_049802775.1. GTDB lineage: Bacteria > Pseudomonadota > Alphaproteobacteria > Rhizobiales > Xanthobacteraceae > Pseudolabrys. The sequence continues at coordinate 2,993 of JBARNC010000629.1, forward strand.
CAGCTTGCAGCTGACATCAGTGAACAGGGTGTCGTTCGTGTCTTCGTCGATCAACTTGTTCAGGCAGCAGCGGCCGCAGCCGTCGCACAGGCTCTCCCATTCGGTGCGCGTCATTTCCGACATCGCCTTGCGGCGCCAGAACGGGGCTTGCGGGTCGAGCATTGGTGAGAATCCTCAATGACAGTTATAGTGCCTGGGGCTGGTTGCGCCGCTGGCCGCGGTTTTGCCGGTACCGAAGCGCCGTCGCTATTGCGGAATAATGGAGGAAGACCACGCAAAGTCTTCACATTTTGCATCTCCAAAGGATAGGCCGCACCGACGGGACGGTAGCACCTCCTCGCTAACCATTTCCGCATCGCGGTGCAGTGTTACTGCACTCTCATGACCCGACTCATTTAGAGACAAACTACATTCACAGGAGAAGCTGATGGACGCTCCAATACCTGCAGCATCAGCTAAGAACTTACTTGAGTCGGACATGGGGAGGAAATCTGCAAATCGTTGGAGCAAACGATTCTGAAATACTTCCCTCAGATTGAGACCGATGTTGCTCGACCCAAATCGTCCTCCGTCCCCTTGGTCCCCCACCGACAAAAAAACTGCCGACCTAGTGCACATCACCGCTAGTACCAAATAGGGTACAGCAGGAAGGCGTCAATCAATTCCAGACGACACTGCCCGCTGCGTCCGCACCCCTACGTCCGCTTTGGATCAAAAGCAGACGTGACGCTGAATGGCGATGTCCAATCTTACCCCAAAAGCGGGAATTTCCTGTGGGTTTCACGCTGCAATAGGCCGGGCTTCTCAACTAATGAGCGGACATTGGCGCGCGACCGCCTCACAATCGGGCCCTTTTTCACCGCAATTTTCGTCCACATTGGTTCCAGCCGGGCGGAACTGCGGCATTGGCCTTGGGTTGGCGGATCGGCTAAATTCGGCTCGCCGGTGCCCCGCCGGCCCTAAATTCACGAGCGATACAGTTTGCGCGACCTATTTCCCGACGACTGGAAGCCCAACATCAAGCGATTCCTGCTCGGGCTGGACGCATGGGTCGACTTCAGCGTGTTCCGCAGCGCCTCCGGCCTGCGCGAAACCTACGAGCGCTTTTCCACCTTCATGGACCGCTTCCATGTCTCCGGCTGGCGGCGCGGGCTCAACGAACTGGCGTCGGAAGGCGCCACGCTCGGCACCGTCGGCCTGGTGATGATGCTGGCGCTGGCGATCCCTGCGTTCCGCGAGACCTCCGACGACGACTGGCTGAAGAAATCCGAGCTGGCGGTGACCTTCCTCGACCGCTACGGCAACGAGGTCGCCTCGCGCGGCATCAAGCATAATGACGCGATCCCGCTCGTCCAGTTTCCCGACCACCTGATCAAGGCGGTGCTCTCGACAGAGGACCGGCGCTTCTACGAGCATTTCGGCATCGATATTCCGGGCACCGCGCGTGCGCTAGTGGCGAATACGCGCGCTGGCGGCGTCGTACAGGGCGGCTCCTCCATCACCCAGCAGCTCGCCAAGAACCTGTTCCTCAACAACGAGCGCACGATCGAGCGCAAGGTCAAGGAAGCGTTCCTCGCCATGTGGTTGGAAACGCGCCTGACCAAGAACGAGATCCTCAAGCTCTATCTCGACCGCGCCTATATGGGCGGCGGTGCCTTCGGTGTCGACGCGGCCGCGCAGTACTACTTCAACAAGTCGGCGCGCGACGTGAACCTCGCGGAAGCCGCTATGCTCGCCGGCCTGTTCAAGGCGCCGTCCAAGTTCGCCCCGCACATCAACCTGCCCGCGGCGCGCGCACGCGCCAACGTCGTGCTCGATAACCTGGTCGAAGCCAACATGATGACCGAAGGCCAGGTGTTTGGCGCCCGCCGTCATCCGGCAACGCCCGTCGACCGCCGCGACGACCGCGCGCCCAATTATTATCTCGACTGGGCCTTCGACGAGATGAAGAAACTCGTCAGCACCTTCCCGAAAACAATGACTGAGCGCGTGTTCGTGGTGCGCACCGCGCTCGACACCAATCTGCAGATGAACACCGAAGCGGCAGTCGAAAGCTCGCTGCGGCAATACGGCCAGGAATATCATGCGAAGCAATCCGCCGCCGTGCTGATGGATGTGGATGGCGCCGTGCGCGCCATGGTCGGCGGCCGCGACTATGGCGCGAGCCAGTTTAACCGCGCGACCGACGCGATGCGCCAGCCAGGTTCCTCGTTCAAGCCTTATGTCTATGCCACCGCGCTCATGCAGGGCATGAAGCCGACCTCGATCGTGGTCGACGGGCCCGTCTGCATCGGCAACTGGTGCCCACACAATTATGGTCACGGCTACGCCGGATCGATGACGCTACTGCAGGCGCTCACGCATTCGATCAATACCATCGCGGTAAAGCTGTCGATTTCGATCGGCAACGGCAATGCGAAGGTCGGGCGCGCGCGGATCGTGAAGACCGCGCACGACATGGGCATCCGCACGCCGCTGCCGGATACGCCGTCACTGCCTATCGGCGCCGACGAGGTCACCGTGCTCGATCACACCGGCGCCTACGCCACCTTCCCCAATATGGGCAAGGCTGTGACGCCTCACGCGATCCTCGAAGTGCGCACCGGCACCGGCGATCTCGTCTGGCGTTTCGACCGCGACGGGCCGAGGCCGCGGCAGGCGTTGCCGGTCGGCGTCGCCGCCGACATGATCAAGATGATGAACAACGTGGTCGAGAACGGCACCGGTCGCCGCGCCCGCCTTGACGGTGTCGCGGCCGCCGGCAAAACCGGCACCACCAATGCTTATCGCGACGCCTGGTTCATGGGTTACACGGGTAATTTCGTATGCGGCGTCTGGTTTGGCAATGACGACTACCAGGTGACCAATCGCATGACCGGCGGCTCACTTCCGGCGATGACGTGGCACAACATCATGGCTTATGCGCACGAAGGTGTTGAGCTCAAGCAGCTCCCCGGCGTTGCGGCGCCGCAGGTCCGCCAGCAGCCTGCCGTTGCTGAGGTTAAACCGAAATTGAATGCGCCCGCGCCCCGGCCGGCTTTGCTCACCAAGCGTGGGGCCGACGCCCTAGTCCGGGTCGAGCGGTTGATGGATGATGCCAACCGCGCGCTCGGGCCCGCGCGGCCAACGGTTTCAACGGTCAAAGACAAGCAGGCGGAGGCGCCGCACGCCGGCGACGCGCTTGCTTCATCGCTGGAAGGGCTCGCTTTCGGCAACCACAACTGATTGGCCCTGCGCCAGCGGCCGGCGTATCCTGCCGACCTTATTCAAGCTTTTCTGTTGGAATCGTCCGTGCGGCTGCTCTTCGGAACGTTGTTTGGTCTCGCTCTCGCTGCCGTCGTCGGCCTCGGCCTGACCTATTACGCGCTTACGCGCGGGGCCGCCTTTGGCGGCCTGTCGATCGAGAGCTGGACCGCCTGGCCGAAAAGCGGAACGACGGACGCCGATCCATATGCGCGCGCATCGATTGCGCGGTCCGGCCGGTTACCGACCGCGATGGGCGATGGGGTGTCGTTCACCCTTACTTCTGATGACGATGGCAAATCTCTCGACGGGCGCTGCGAGGTCGTCGTCTCTGGCGTAACGCCGGCGGCACGGTTCTGGACCGTGACGCTCTACAATCGCGACGGCGGACTAGTGGCCAACTCGACAAATCGCTACGGCTTCACCAGCCAGGAAGTCGTGCGCCACGCCGACGGCAGTTTCGAAATTGTCGTGGCTCCGCGCGCCAATCCCGGCAACTGGCTGCCGACCGGCGGTGTTGAGCGCTACGAACTGTTACTCCGCCTATACGACACAGCGGTGGGCGTTTCGACAAAAGCTGGCCGTGAAGTGCCGATGCCCGACGTGACGACGAGGAGCTGCCCATGATCATCCGATGGGTGCTCTTGATCTTTGGCGGCTTGCTGCTCGGCGGCATTGTGCATCTTGCAACCGTCATCATCCTGCCGCGCACCGCGACACAGGATGCCTTTGCGCGCCTGACCCCCATCGCGCCAGTGAACACTATCGTCGCCTTGCCCGCTCCCGCGCCCGAGAAAGCGGTCATGCCGTTCATGGACCCGGCTTTCGCAAGCGCCGTGTGCCGTTATGATCTTTCGCAGGGGCCGCTGAAGCTGACCGTACCGGTGAGCCTCGCCTATACGTCGGTGTCCTTTTACACGCACAATGACGTCGCCTATTATGCAATCAATGACCGCGCCGCCGGACGGCGCGTGATCGAGCTCGACCTGATGACCACCGCGCAGCACGACCAGGTACCGGAAGACGAGGAAGTCACCACCGCCGACCGGCTGATCGTGGAATCGCCAACGCCCACCGGAATTATCGCGATCCGCGCGATGGCCCCGGAACCGGGCCTGATGCGGGCGGCGCAGGCCGCCGTTGCCGCCTCACGA
>JBARNC010000630.1:0-1876 GCA_049802775.1 Pseudolabrys sp.
CATTTGAGCGCCGCTTGCTGGGGCAGGTTCGCAGTTCTAAAATCGTTTTGTCGAAGCAACCTGTGCGACTGGCGACGTGGAGTCATGATAAGACAATCTGTTGCAGTTTCGATCACCTATGGCTTCAGCGTAGGTGCTGATCCCTCCGATCCCGACAAGCCGGCCGATGTCAAAGGCATGCCTGAGATCGCCCAGTCTGATGTCCCGACAGCGATCAAATTTTGCAAGATCGCCTCGGCCTCGGTCGAGCAAGCAATGAGCATGCTTTTGAGTGCCTGCCTTAATACCAATCTTTCGCAATAGTAGGGCGTTTTTTCGCAATTTTCCGGCGTGCAGCAGCGACATCGCGCGGACTTGTCGAAATGTGCGCTAATGACCCGAAGCGGACATTGGTTGCCCACTTTCATAGCGTACACTCATTGCGGAGCGAGATCGCCGTACCAGTAGGATGTCCGCTGTTGGGGACAAAGGGGACGCCTGTCCTTTCCGAAAATTCCATCCGGTGTGTGTACCGAAAACCTAAATCCGCACGTAATGGTGATGAAGTCCGCCGAGGATTGGGCGCGATTTGATATTTCCAGTCCGCTGAACCGGGCGAGAGACGGGCGCATCTTTGTTCAATGACCGATGCGTTCTGATTTCGTTGTAATAACGGGCATAAGCCTGCAGAATTCGACGCAGCTGTGCCTCGCTCAAAACCACGATATGATCGACGCATTCGCGCCGGATCGATCCGATCAGTCGTTCGGCAAAGCTATTTTTCCAAGGTGACGCTGGTGCGATGGGTTTGTCCCGAATGCCCATGGCTCGCAATCGGCGAGTGACGATGGTGCCATAGATGCGATCCCGATCGCGAATCAGGTACCGCGGAGCATCATTCCAGGGGAATGCCTCCAGTATCTGACGCGCGATCCATTCTGCTGTCGGATGTGTTGTGACATTGGTCCAGACGAGCTCTCCGCGGTCTAGCCGAACGATGATGAAGGCATAGAGCAGATCGAAGCCAGTGGTCGGGACAACGAACAAGTCCATGGCGGCGATGTCCGGCGCGTGGTTTCGCAGGAAGATGCCCCACCCCTGGCTTGGCGGTCCAGAGCGCTTGACCATGTACTTCGCGACGCTCGACTGAGCGACCTCAAACCCGAGCTTTACCAACTCGCCGTGGATGCGCGGCGCTCCCCACAGTGGGTTCTCGATGCTCATTTGCCGGATCAGCGCCCGCAGCTCCGTGTCAATCTGCGGCCGTCCTCCAAACGAGCGCGACTTCCAACGCCAGTACCGACGAAAGCCGGCCCGATGCCAACGGACGAGCGTCTTGGGACGGATGACCGTGATGACCTTCAGGACCGACGGAAACCATCGATACAACTGGATGAAGAACAAGCGGTCGCTGTTCGTAAGCTGGACGCGCCTATGCACCATCCGGCGCAACACAACCACTTGGTGTCGGAGCGCAGCATTTTCGGCTTCAAGCCGGCTCTTCGACTTGAATGGCGAGACTAACACGGCCAGGACAAAACACAGCAGCGCGATCATTGTGCGCTGACGTTAGGTGATTCCCTCCCCCAATCAATACGGATAGGGTTTTCGGTACACTCAGGTAGATTTTCTCGCTTTGTGGTTTGCGGTGACTCGGCATCCAACGGCAGAGTGGTTAGCACGCCAAATTACCGAGGCATTCCCCTGGGACCGGGCGCCGATACGCTAAGGCGCCGTACACCGTCCTACAGCGCGCGATGCATATTCATCCGACCGTTTCGGAATTGATTCCGACCATGCTCGGCGAACTAAGGCCACTGTGAGTCGGCGGAGGTGCAATGGAAAGCTGAGATGACGGATACGGGACCTACTGTTCGACGATGACTATGGTTTTGGC
>JBARNC010000631.1:0-1518 GCA_049802775.1 Pseudolabrys sp.
GCGAGCGTTTAATAGGCCGTCATCTTCCGACTATTGCCAAATAGCTCCGCATGCGCAGAGATTTAACGCTTGTGTTGCGTCGACCGGTTGAGCCGGCTGTACAAAGCGGACAATCCGACCGCACCCCCCCGTTTGTCCGCTATTTGAGTAACAGCAGACATTGACCAACCTCTCAGGCGCAAGCGGCTATCCATTTATAATCTGCTAGGCACTTCTACTTTTAAAAGACGTAGCGCCAGGCGAAAGCCACCACCACGATTACCACCACAGCCAAAAGCGTCATTTGTCCTGTGGCGGTTTGCAAGAAGCCGAGATTACTCTGTGTCGTCATGGGAGGTCTCCCTCATAGGGAAGCAGTCCCGGTCGTAGCAGTACAGCGAGTGTTCCGTTCGGCCAGGACCGCCCTCACCCGGAAGCGATCCGTCGCCCCCGCTTGGCTAGCATTAAGAGCCAATTGGCCAGCCGTGGCATTGATGTAGCGCAAGCCCCAGCCATTTACGGAAATCGCAATAAACACCCTCGCCGAGCAGCGGGATAGGCGTCACAAAAGGGACGAATTAACGCAGAAATTGCAATTCCAATAACAAATCGCCGCCGATGAATTGATCGAATAGAATGTCTGTGCATTTAGCTTATCTTTTTTTGATGTTGATCAATGTCAATGCATCTCATCGAATCCATCCTCCTCTTGATCTGCTTTGCTCTCGGAGGAAGGGAGGCGACTATGGAAAAAACCAATCCATTTGGAAGCATCAGTGACGTGATGACGCAGAGTTTTGAGCAAACCAGCAAAGCAATGCACAACTATCTTGATCTACTCCAAAAAAATATAAAAGCCTCACCGGTGGGGCTTGATCCTGATCTGAACAAAAAAATGAAAAGTTATACCGAGAAAAACATTGCGGCTGCTTTTGAGTTTTCACAGAAACTAACCCAAGCCAAGGATTTCCAAGACTTCTGGCGAATACAGACCGAGTTCGTGGAAGCGCAATGGAAAGCTTTAAATGAGCAGACGAAGGACCTTGGAGAGACAATGACTAAAGGTGCATCGGGTGTGCTGATGGAGCTAAAGGATTATGGGCGCAAGTTGGTTTAGTTGGGTGGTCGCCTTCAACACCGCCAAAGGCTGGAGCCGCGATGTCACCGAGGACATTGCAGTTGCTGTGCTCGACCGCGCGCGCAGCGAACACCGCTCGATCGGAAAAGCCGCGCAGAGAACGCTCGGCGCGGATGCGCCGGCGGGCGATTGAGCATGGGCTGCGTGAGAGCGAGGTCGCAGACTATGAAGCCCGCGTTCAAGCACACCATCACCGCCATTGCTTTAGTGTTGAGCGTTGTTGCGCGAGTGGTGGCGGGGCCTCTAGAGGAAGGGCGTGAAGCCGCAAGCCACAGAGACTATGGGACAGCACTGCGACTTTTGAATCCGCTGGCTGCCGAGGGCAACGCTGAAGCTCAAGCGGTTCTCGGGAAAATGTATGAAACCGGCCAAGGCGTAGCGAAGAACGATGCGGAGGCGGC
>JBARNC010000632.1:0-3539 GCA_049802775.1 Pseudolabrys sp.
CAAAATCACCAACTGACAAGCGATCGAGCTGCAAGCCATTGGCGTCAATTTTAATGCGCGCACGCGCATCACGTGCTTCAACGCCAGCGAACGTGGCACGGCCGATATCGGCTGCGAGGCTCATCTCGCGCGGCTGTTCAACTGCGGACCCCGCAAGCAGCGCCTTGCCAAAAGCGAGCGCGGCATCGATGTCGAACTGAGGCGCCTTAAGTTCGGCATCGAGCCTGGCGGGCCGCTTGCCGGACGGGAAGAAATAGGCAAGACGACCGATCACGGGCTTGCGATCGAATTCGGCCTTGAGGTCCTCGACCGCAATTTTGTCGCCGGCGAGCGTCACGTCGCCGTGCAGGCTCACGGTCCGCAGCTCGCCTTGCGGAACCTCGTTGCGTCCCTCTAGCCAGGCGGCCAGCATTCTCGGATCGGATGCATCGATCTCGGCCGGCCCAGTGAAAGCGACACTATCTGCCCCAACCGCAAGTCGGCCGCTCAGACGCACGTGCGTCATACCGGGCGCGCGAAATTCAAGCCGATCAAGATTCCATCCATCGGCAGTGCTGCTGAGGTCGCCGCGCAAGTTTTGGATGCTGTTTCCACCGAGCGTTACCTGATCGATACCGACCCCAATCTGTATCGGCAGCGCGGTACGAAACGCTGCAGCGCCCAACTCCCCGAACCTGCGAATAGTGGCGGCGGGCGGTTGCCGCGCTCCCTCGCCGCCAGCACGGTCGACATCAATTTGACGTCCGGACACCACAGCGTTGAAACGAGGACGGGCACCGAATTTGAAATCGGCGACGCCGGTGAGCTTCAAGCCCTGCTCTTCGGAACCGTACTGGAACTCGACCTCCTCCATCAGCGCCGATTGTCCGGTCGCGTTGACCTTTGCACTCACCCGCCACGGCTGGGTCAAACCTTGCGCCGGCCGTGTCGCGCCGCGCGCGTCGATTCCAACCGGCCGCGACAAACTCAACGCTCCGTCGAAACGCGGCTGGCCGGCAGCAAACGCCAGCGTCCCGTCGGTTTCGATGCTCAACGGGTGCTCGACCGGATCGATGTTGACGCGCAGCTTGAGGGCACCCTCCTCGCTCAGACGGCCGACAGCGATACGATATGGATAAAGCTGGCCAGCGACGGTGACAGCGCCCTCACCCTTCACAGGGCCAACGAGCGAGCGCGCTTCGCCCTTGAACCACACCCGTTCGAGCGCGATGCTTGCACCATTGGCCGCGTTGGTAAGTGTGACCGTGCCATCTTCGATGTTCAGCCGGTCCACCGACAATTCATCGGGCTTAAATGCGACTGCAAGATTCGGCACGCGCACATGGCCGGACGCATCCAGACCAAGGCTGATCTGCGGGCCGGCAAGATCCATTTCGGCAGCGCGCCATTCGCCGCGCATCAATGGACCAAGTGCAAATTCGACACCGAGGGAGCGAGCCCGGATCGTGTCGCGGCCATCGCCGATTGCGATGTCATGCAGCGTCAGGCGCGGCGATGGCAGCAGGCGCGCGTCGATGGCGCCGGTCACGCGCACATTGACGCCGATCAGGCGGCTGGCCTCAGCCTCAAACAGGGCACGATGGTGGCCCCAATCGATCACGAGCGGACCAACCAGCGCCGCTACGAGCGCTAAGATAATCGCGATCGCCAGTCCGAGCAGGGTAGTTTGCAAACGGCAACTCCAGCGCCGAACCCGCGTCCGGCGCGCCTCAGCCAATGAGCCTGAAATCTAAGCTATTTTGCCGATTTATGGCGGCGAATCTATGTCGCAGACACTATGACAGCGCGACGATCTTGCCCGGATTCATTATGTTTTGCGGATCGAGAGCGCGCTTGATCGAGGCCATGACCGCAAGCGCCGCCGCGCCATATTCGGCGGTCAGGTATTTCATCTTGCCCTGCCCCACTCCGTGCTCGCCGGTGCACGTGCCGTCCATCGCAAGCGCCCGTTCCACCAGCCGTTCAGATAACGCCTTTGCGCGTTGGACCTCGTCATCATCATCCATATCGATGAGCAGCGTCAGATGGAAATTACCGTCGCCGACATGGCCGACAATCGGCGCCAGGATGCGGCTTTCTTCGATGTCGCGCTGCGTTTGCGTGACGCACTCGGCCAACTGCGAGATCGGGACGCAAACGTCAGTGACGACCATAGCCGCCCCCGGCCGCAGCGCGAAATTCGACAGCGCGGCGTGATGACGCGCCTCCCACAAGCGCGTGCGCTCCTCCGGCCGCGTGGTCCAGGTAAAGGGTCCGCCACCGAATTCAGCGGCAATTTCACCAAAACGCCTGGATTGCTCGGCAACCGAGGCCTCGGTGCCGTGGAATTCTAGGAACAGCATCGGCGTCTCCGGCAGCCCCAGCTTGGAATGCAGGTTGCAGGCCCGCATTTGGAGCGCGTCGAGCAATTCAATGCGCGCCACCGGAATTCCGGACTGGATTGTTTGGATGGCGGTATTGCAGCACGCCTCGACCGAGGGGAACGGGCAGGTGCCGCCAGAAATCGCTTCGGGGATGCCCGAGAGCTTCAACGTCAATTGCGTGATGACCCCGAGCGTGCCTTCCGAACCCACCATGAGCCGCGTGAGGTCGTAGCCGGCTGCCGTTTTCTTGGCCCGCCGGGCGGTGTCGATCACCTCCCCGTTCGCCAGCACCACTTTCAGCGCGATCACATTGTCTTTCATGGTGCCGTAGCGCACCGCATTGGTGCCGGAGCAGCGCGTCGCGGCCATGCCGCCGAGCGAAGCGTCGGCGCCCGGATCGATGGGAAAGAACAGACCGCTGTCGCGCAGCTGCTCATTGAGCGCCTTTCGCGTGATGCCGGGCTCGACGACGCAGTCGAGATCCTCGGCATGCACCGCCAGCACTTTATTCATATCCCGGAAATCGATCGAGACGCCGCCGATCGGGGCATTGACGTGCCCTTCGAGCGACGTTCCGACTCCGAAAGGAATTACGGCTACGCCGTTTGCCGCGCAAATGCGGACAATCTGCTGCACGTCTTCGGTGCTCTGCGGATAGACGACAGCGTCCGGCGGCTGGTTGGCAATCCAGGTGACGGTATTGCCGTGCTGCTCGCGCACCCCTTGCGACGTCACGACGCGGTTGCCGAAGGCGGCGGTGAGTTCGGTGATTGCCTGCCTGATCGCCGCCGGATTCCGGGTGTTCCTCTCGGCAGCGATTTGCGCCCCGGCCATAAGACTGTCCTCTTCTAGCTCGTCGGGCGGACGTTAGCAGAGGACAGGTTGGGGGTGAAACGAGGCCGGCGGTGACGGTCGTTGCGGGGACAACCGCCGTGATTGGACGCGCCGGCCGCGTCTCACTTACGACTTGCCGAAGAAGGGGACGATCATCGCCACCCGCTGCCGATACCGGCGATATTCGTCACCGAAAACCGCGATCAGGTCATGCTCCTCGAGCGCGATGCCGAAAAAGATGTAGGCCGTCGTCACCGCAGCAAACAGCAGGTGCCCTGCCGTCATCACCGGCGTTGCCCAGAAGAAGATGATGAAGCCGAGATAGATCGGGTGACGCACCAG
>JBARNC010000633.1:0-9022 GCA_049802775.1 Pseudolabrys sp.
CGCGATGACGCGCAAGCCGGAGCCGATCGAGTGGGACGAGACCACGACCACCGCAACGGCCGTGCCCGAGGAGGCCCCGGTCGAGGAGGAAGCCTCGACGCTCACAGCGCATTGAACGATCGCGACACAGGCGGCCGAGGCGGCTTACTTCTCAAAACTTCATCCACTTGAGCGAGCTTGGTGATTCCAACCGCTCATTGGGCGGAAACCTGTATGTACCGAAAATTAGATTCTTTAATCTATTTCATTGTTAGTCGGTTTGGATGTGCGGCATAGATGACCTCGCTTGCTTAGCAATGGATTTGCCGTGTCACTACTGGCGGTCATGGGACTGACTCGAGCGATCGAAGATTCGGTCGATCTTGATCGCCATGATGAAATCGTTCTCGTGCAGTCCCTTGATCTTCTTAGTGCTCAAGGAGACGGTCGCGTAACCCCAGCCGAAACTGATGTCGGGATGATGGCCTTCGGTCTCGGCGAGCTCGCCCACTTCCTGAACAAAAGTTAGCGACTCCCGGAAATTGCGGAATCGAAACGTGCGCTCGATGCGGTGGGCATCGTCCGCCAATTGCCAATTGGGGGCCTGTGCCTGCAAGCGTTGAGCTTCATCACGCGTGAGTGGCGGGATGCCGCCGCGACAAGGCGTGCATGTCTTCTCGGCGAGTGTCTCGGTCATGTCCTTGTCCTCAATTAATCAAGGCAACGGCGAGCGTACGCTCATCGATCGATAATGAAACGATTTTTGCGGTTTTTGAAGAAATTTGCCACAAACTTGCCACAAGCCGAAACGGGCCAAGAAAGATGCCTGCGATATTTCTCGCCAGCGAGAAAAATAACGGTGTCGTGCTCGAGGTCTATTTTGGAGCGCAGCTGTTGCAGCACGCCTTGTGCCCATTGCCGAATGTCAGCGTCACGCTTGGTATTGAGCGTATTGTTGTAAGGGGCAAGCTGTTGGTCGAGGGCCTATGTGTACTGAAAACCTCTTCCGGGAATTCTACACAACGGTGAAAACTGCTTATACATTGTCGCAGCGGTGTGTTTGCGCTACAGTGGCGCCTCGCTCGGCTATCAGCTCGAGTCGATCATCACCGGCGGGCCGGCACCGATTATCGCGACCGCGTTGTTTGCCACTTATCACTCAGGCTACGCGATCGCCATTTTCATCGCCGCCTGCGCCGTCATCAGCGCGATAGCCGTTGCTTTCATGCCCGACTACACGGGCAAGGATATTTCGATGGAATACGATGAGGAGTGATGCGGGTTGCGTAATTGGTACGTCATTTCGGGCTCAGCACGATCGGCACCTTGCACGGCTCGTAAACGAACGTAAGGTGCTTGATGGCATCAGCCCGAACGAGCGACACGGTGAAAAAGAACCGCAGTGCTGTGACCGTACCGTTGATGGTCGGTGGGCGGATGTGGGTCTCGGTCAAGTGCAGTTGGAAAAGACGCAATGGCTGTATCGGGTGAACGGGAAGATGCTGAGGTTCTTGGCCGCCTGGATATAGTGCGGCCGGCGCAACAAGCTGACGTTAGGGGGCGATGACCTCCACATCTTTGAGGATGTCAATGTGAGACCGCAAGCTAGGTCACGGCCGCGCATCTGAGAAACGTCAATCTGTCTGTCGCCGCTCGGAGATCGGTCGAACTACGGAGCCACGCTCTGCCGGCATTGGGCGAATCGCTGGAGTGGACGGAGGAAACCGAGATGCTAAAGAATTCCGGCGATATGACGTCGGTGGTCGACCTCACCCGCGAGAAAGGGACCGGTCCCACACGGAGGCAGCGTCCGGTTTATGTCGACCTGTTACCGCCCTGCAACAATGCCTGTCCAGCGGGAGAGAACATTCAGGAGTGGCTGGCACTGGCGCAGGCGAGCAGGTTTCGCGCGGCCTGGGAAGTGTTGGTTCGCGATAATCCCCTCCCGGCCGTGCACGGCCGCGTCTGCTATCACCCGTGTGAAACGAGCTGCAATCGCAAGGAAGTTGATAGCGCAGTAAGCATCCACGCAGTCGAACGCTTCTTGGGCGATCTTGCTGCCGAGCAAGGTTGGCCGGTGCCGATCGACACCTCTCCCTCCGGGAAGCGGGTACTGGTCGTTGGAGCCGGCCCCAGCGGGTTGTCGGCTGCCTACCATCTGGGTCGACTTGGCCACGCCGTCGAGATCCACGAGGCGGGGCCGCTCCCGGGCGGCATGTTACATTTTGGAATTCCCGCCTATCGGCTCCCGCGAAAGGATCTGATGAAGGAGGTCGAGCGCATCGAGGGCATGGGAGTGAAAATTGTCCTTAACCACAAGGTCGAGGATGTCCTTGCGGAGAAGCTGGCTGAGAGCTTTGACGCGGTGTTCATCGCCATCGGCGCGCATGTCTCAAAACACGTCGACATTCCCGCGCGCGATGCCGTCAAGGTGCTCGATGCGGTTTCCTTGCTGCGCGGTGTCAGCACAGGGGAAACGCCGTCGCTCGGTCGGCGCGTCGTTATCTATGGCGGGGGCAATACTGCCATGGACGCGGCCCGCACCGTGCGGCGTCTGGGCGCCGAAGAAGCGCTCATCGTATACCGCCGAGATCGCGCTCACATGCCGGCACATGCCTTCGAGGCAGACGAGGCGGTGGCCGAGGGCATCAAGATAAAGTGGTTGACAAGCATCAAGGCGATCGACGGCGGCGATCTCACTGTCGAAATGATGCACATCGACTCCCAGGGACGAGCGCAGCCGAGCGGGCAGTTCGAGACCTTGCAAACAGATGCGGTCGTCTTGGCACTCGGGCAGGAAACCGATAGCGACTTCCTCCGCAAGATTCCGGAAATTCAGTTCCAGCCCGATGGCACTGTCATCGTCGCGCCGAACATGATGACCGGCCATCCGGGCATATTTGCTGGCGGCGACATGGTGCCGAGCGAGCGCACGGTCACGGTGGCGGTAGGCCACGGCAAGAAGGCAGCGCGTCACATCGATGCCTGGCTCCGCGGCGCCACCTACCGAACGGCTGAAAAACACCCGATTGTCGACTTTACCATGCTCAACCTGCCGATCTACACCGACGCAGCACCGTCGGCCCAGCGCGAGCTGCCGCTGGCGGAACGGGCCAGCGGATTCGACGAGGTTTTCGCCGGACTGAGCGAGCAGGAGACGGTTCACGAAGCCAAGCGTTGCCTGTCATGCGGTAATTGCTTCGAATGCGACAATTGCTATGCGGCCTGTCCCGAAGATGCGATCATCAAGCTCGGTCCGGGCCAACGCTACAAATATGACTATGCCAAGTGCACGGGCTGTGCCGTTTGCTTCGAGCAGTGTCCGTGTCACGCCATCGAGATGATACCCGAGCCTGCCTAACCGGCCCGTGGCGCAGGCGTACAAACAAGGGATGAGCCGCTATGGGTACCAGGACGACGATGGACGGCAACACGGCGGTCGCGCACGTCGCCTACCGGGTGAACGAGGTCTGCGCCATCTATCCGATCACGCCTTCATCGACCATGGCCGAACTCGCCGACCAATGGTCCTCGGAGGGCGTGAAAAACATCTGGGGCAACGTGCCGGTCGTGCAGGAAATGCAGAGCGAGGGTGGGGCGGCGGGAGCCGTGCATGGCGCTCTTCAATCAGGGGCGCTGACTACGACATTCACCGCCTCGCAGGGTCTCATGTTGATGCTGCCGAACATGTTCAAGATCGCCGGCGAACTCACTTCTACCGTGTTCCACGTGGCCGCCCGATCGCTAGCTACCTCGGCGTTGTCGATTTTCGGCGACCATTCCGACGTGATGATGGCTCGCACAACGGGCTTTGCCTTGCTGTCCTCAGCATCGGTGCAGGAGGCGCATGATACCGCGCTGATTGCCCAGGCCGCGACGCTCGAAGGGCGCGTACCCTTCCTACACTTCTTCGACGGATTTCGTACCTCGCACGAATTGAATACCTTGATCTTGCTGACGGATAGCGACATCCGCACAATGATTCGGGACGACCTGGTGCGAGCACATCGCGGGCGGGCACTCAATCCCGAAATTCCATTCATCCGCGGGACGGCGCACAATCCGGACACCTACTTCCAGGCGCGCGAGGCGGTCAACCCGTATTACACCAAGCTGCCAAGCATCGTCGAGGCGGCAATGAACCGCTTCGGCGCCTTAACCGGCCGCAATTATCGACTGTTCGAGTACGAGGGTGCGCCCGACGCCGAACGTGTTGTCATCCTGATGGGTTCGGGATGCGAGACCGCCCGGGAGACCGTCAAGGCGTTGCGGGCGCGTGGCGAAAACATCGGCGTTGTGCAGGTCCGCCTGTACCGGCCATTCTCGGCGGAGCTTTTCTTAGCGGTCCTCCCAGCTTCCGTACGCGCCATAGGCGTACTCGAGCAGACTAAGGAACCGGGCGCGACCGGCGAGCCGCTGTATCTTGATGTGGTGACGACCTTAGCGCAGGCAGTCGCGCGCGGAACGCGGCCAGTCATGCCGCGCGTGATTGGTGGCCGCTACGGCATCTCGTCGAAGGACTTCACGCCGGCCATGGTGAAGGCTGCATTCGATGAGCTCATGAGGTCAGACCCCAAGAATGGCTTCACCTTGGGCATCAACGACGACGTGTCCCACACTAGCCTCGACGTCGACCCCGTGTTCTCGATTGAACAACCTACGACCACGCGAGCGATTTTCTACGGCCTCGGCGCCGACGGCACGGTCGGTGCCAACAAGAACAGCGTGAAGATCATCGCCGAAGATGCCGGCCTCTATGCGCAGGGTTATTTCGTATACGACTCGCACAAAGCCGGTGCGCAAACGGTGTCGCATCTGCGTTTCGGTCCCGAACCGATACTCGCTCCCTATCTGATCGCTTCGGCGGGATTTGTTGCCTGCCACCAGTTTGGTTTTTTGGCCCGCCAAGATGTCCTGCGGCTCGCCGCACCGGGGGCGGTGTTCCTCTTGAACAGCCCGTTCGACGCCGATCGAGTTTGGGACGAACTTCCGCGGGCGGTGCAGCAGCAGATTATCGACAAGCGGCTGCGTTTCTTCGTCATCGACGCCTCGAAGGTTGCGCGCGACGTGGGTCTCGGTGCGCGGATCAACACCGTGCTGCAAACATGCTTCTTCGCCATTTCCGGCGTGCTGCCAGGCGAGGCTGCGATCCGGCACATCAAGGAGGCGATCCGCAAGACCTATGCGCACAAGGGTGAGGCAGTGATCGGCAAAAATTATGCGGCCGTCGATGGGACGCTGGCTCGATTGCAGGAGGTGCCGATTCCGGCGATCGCCACGAGCACCCTCGACCGGGCGAAGATCGTGCCCGATGACGCGCCCGAGTTCGTGCGACGCATCACAGCCAAGATGCTGGTTGGCCTCGGTGACGAGATCCCGGTCAGTTTGATGCCTCCCGACGGCACGTTCCCGTCGGGGACGAGCGCATTCGAGAAGCGAAATGTCGCGGACTCCGTGCCGGTCTGGGAACCGGAACTCTGCATCCAGTGCGGCCAATGCAGTTTCGTTTGCCCGCACAGCGTCATTCGCGCACGCTACTATCACGAAGAGAAACTCAGCGGCGCGCCGGCGTCGTTCAAATCGGCGTCTGTCAATGCTCGCGGTTATCCAGAAGCGCGCTTCACGCTGCAGTTCTATGTTGAAGACTGCACCGGTTGCGGCCTCTGCGTCGAGGCCTGCCCGGCGGTTAGTCCACGCGAGGCCGGCGTGAAAGCCATCAATATGGCTAACATATCGCCGCTGATCGACGCCGAGCGGCGGAACATCGCTTTCTTCGAAACACTGCCGGTGAACGATCGCGCACGCGTTGACTTTGCTAACGTTCGCGGCGTGCAGTTCCTGGAACCACTGTTCGAGTTTTGCGGGGCTTGCGCCGGTTGCGGGGAAACACCGTATCTGAAGCTGCTCTCGCAGCTGTTCGGCGATCGGCTGCAGATCGCCAACGCGACGGGCTGTTCGTCGATCTATGGCGCGAATCTCCCAGTGACGCCGTGGACCAAGAACCACGAAGGCAGAGGGCCGGCGTGGTCGAACTCGCTTTTCGAGGACAATGCCGAGTTCGGGCTCGGCTTCCGACTCGCGGCGGACAAGCACCTGGAGCTGGCGCGCACATTGCTTCGGCAGCTGGCGTCCCAAGTGGGCCAAGATCTTACCCACGCGATCTTGAGCGCTCAGCAGCTCCGTGAGTCCGAGATCCGGGCACAACGTAGACGGATTGCCGAGCTCAAGACGAAACTGCTGAGGATCGAGAGCGAGACAGCGCGCGACCTTCTCTCGGTGGTCGATCATCTGGTCCGGCGTAGCATCTGGATCGTCGGCGGCGACGGCTGGGCTTATGACATCGGGTATGGCGGGCTTGATCATGTGCTCGCGTCGAACCGCAACATCAATGTGCTCGTGCTTGACACCGAGGTCTACTCCAACACCGGCGGGCAGGCCTCCAAGGCCACTCCCCTGGGTGCGGTCGCGAAGTTCGCGGCCGCGGGCAAACGCGTTGCGCGCAAGGATCTGGCGATGCAGGCGATTGCCTATGGTAACGTTTATGTCGCTCAGGTCGCGATGGGAGCCAACCCGCAACAGACGTTGCAGGCATTTCGCGAGGCAGAAGCCTATGACGGACCATCGCTGATTCTGGCTTACAGCCATTGCATCGCGCATGGCATCGACATGCGCTTCGGCATGAAGCAGCAGGACCTCGCCGTGGCGAGCGGCTACTGGCCCCTCATCCGATTCAATCCGGCGATGCGGAACGTGGATGAAAATCCGCTTCGCCTGGATTCTCCGCGTCCAACCATTCCGTTCAAGGAGTATGCGTACAACGAGATCCGCTACACCTCTCTCACGTTATCGAAGCCAGAAGATGCTGCGGCGCTGCTCACCATGGCGCAGGCGGTCGTAACCGAGAAGTACCGGCAGTACGAGGACTTGGCGGCGCGCGAGGGCAGCCGATTTCATCCGAACGCCGATGACGTTGGCCGGGGTGGCGAGGTGTGACCAGCGGTTCGTCAATCGCAGACTAGACGCGCCGCGGACCGTTCGCGCCGAGTGAAGGGCGACGGAGCGGAGCCATTGACGGGACAATGCTATGGATCTGACGACACGTTACATGGGCCTCGAACTCAAGAACCCGCTCGTGGCATCCGCGTCGCCGCTGAATGCTGAGCTCGGCAACATCCGCCGCCTCGAGGATTCCGGTGCCGCCGCAATCGTGCTGCCCTCGATCTTCGAGGAGCAGATCGACGCGGAGATGCGGCACCACGCAACACTGACCGCGGTAGGGCTTGAAAGTTCACCCGAAGCGCAGAGTTATTTCCCCGAATCCGATGAGCCTGGGCCGCAACAATATCTCGACCTTATCCGGCGCGCCGTTGCGGCCGTCGACATCCCCATCATTGGCAGCTTGAACGGCACGACCGACGAGGGCTGGATCGCCTATGCGAAGCTGATCGAAGAAGCCGGCGCGTCCGGTCTCGAGCTCAATGTCTACTTCATTCCGACCGACCTTTCCTTGACCGGTCGCGATGTCGAGCAGCGCTATATTGAGATCCTGCGGGGAGTTCGAAAGGCGATCGATATTCCAGTTGCGATCAAGCTCGGTCCGTATTTCAGTTCAATTGGGCAAATTGCCATGGAATTCGTTGGTGCGGGGGCTGACGCACTCGTGTTGTTCAACCGCTTTTACCAACCGGATATCGATCTCGTGGAGCTGCGGCTGCTCAACGATCTGGAATTGAGTACAGCGAGCGAAATGCGGCTGCCGCTCCTGTGGATTGCAGTTTTGTCGGGACGTATCGACGCTTCGCTTGCCGCAAGTACCGGTGTGGAGGATTCGGAGCAGGTCTTGAAATACCTGCTGGCGGGTGCCGATGTGGTGATGACCACATCGGCGCTGTTGAGAAATGGTCCGGGATACATTGAGAAGCTGCTGACGGGTACCATATCTTGGCTGTCGGCACGCGATATTGAGTCGGTCGATCAGATCCGAGGACTGCTAAGTCAGCGCAACTTCCGCAACCCGGATTCCTTCGGACGAGCGAACTACATGAAGATTTTGCAAGGCTACGGTACGGGAACCGGCGAGCCGGAGGGCAGGCGTTGACGTACCCGGTCGCTCGCCTCTTCGCCAACCTGTCGTCATGCAAGACCTTCGCAGCCAATGCCGTGTGGCTCCAGCTTGATACGCTGGCCGTTAAAGTCAAAGTATGAGGTCAATATGGGATTGCCGCCCGGAGATGAGGACATAGACTATAATGGCTTTCGCTTGGAGATAAGACGATTTGGATCCGGGTGGCGCATTTTTGTATACTCTCTGGAGAGTATTTTTAGTTTCGAAAAAATTCCAAATACACGTCAATACGGCGAGCGGAATAAAGTCATCGCCGAAGCGAAGGCTCTAGTGGATCAGCATAGGGCCAGTCAATAACGAAAAGCGATGAAGGGTTTGTCCTCTTAGGTGAGTTGTTTCAATAATCGCTGACGGCTCTCATGAAGTGACAACCTGTGTGTGCCGAAAACGTTATCCGCGTTGATGAGTGAAGGAATCGGCTTCGATGTATTGCGTGGGGGCCGCACGTTCGTTTTGGTGGCTGAGTGCCTACGCATACGCAATAACATGGCAGAGTAGGCGGACTACTCTATCCGGGTTACCTTCGGGCATTGATAGCCTCGGCAGTAAATAGATGGCGTGCGAAGTGCCTACGGGGATCGCCTCGTGTCCTCTGCGGTTGCCAAACCTATCAGTATTACGGTTAGCGACGCCGTTCGCGTTTCCGGCTTGCTGCAAACGCCCGCCCAGGCACGGGCTTGCTATACGTGCTGGCACATGGCGCCGGAGCGGGAATGAATCATCCCTTCATGGTAGCTGTCGCGGCAGAGCTCGCACGGCGCGGCATCGCCACTTTGCGCTACCAGTTTCCCTACATGGAGCGTGGTGCCAGGCGGCCCGATCCGCCACAATTGGCGCAAGCAACAGTCCGCGCTGCCGTGGCCGCGGCGCTGCGCTTGCTACCGGGACTTCCGCTTATTGGCGGCGGCAAATCGTTCG
>JBARNC010000634.1:0-7214 GCA_049802775.1 Pseudolabrys sp.
GAACTTGCCGTCGCGATATTCGACGTCGCTCTCGGAAGCCTGCAGCAGCATGGCGGCAACGCGCTTGCTCTTCTCCAGTACGACACCAGCGGTGTGCGCAATAGCACTACCGACCATCATGGCAGACCGAGAGGCGACGGCACCGAAGCCCGGCACGTCGCGTGCCGAATCGCCCGCGAGCAGGCTGACTGCTGATGGATCGATGCCGAGCAGCCGTGCCACAACCTTACCGAATACGGTCTGGTGCCCCTGCCCGCTCGCGCCGGAGCCAATGCTGACATGCACCTTGCCGCCGCCGGGGAAGCTAATGCGCGCGCCCTCCTCCGGGAAAGCGCCCGCGATCTCGAGATAACAGCCGATGCCGATGCCGCGTAGCTTGCCGGCTTTCTTCGCCGCCTTTTTTCGTGCCGGAAAATTCACATAATCGGCCAGCGCCAGTGCGCGCTCGAACGCCGCCGGGAAGTCGCCGCTGTCGTAAGTATTTCCGAAGGCCGTGGTGTACGGGATTTTGTCGGGCGCGATCAAATTCCGCCGCCGCAGCTCCGCGGCGTCGATGCCTGTCAGATCGGCCGCGGCATCAATAACGCGCTCGAGCAGGTAGCTTGCCTCAGGACGGCCGGCGCCGCGATAGGGGCCCGTCGGCACCGTATTGGTGAACACACAGCGTGAACTCACCTGCGCGATCGGAATATCGTAGACTGTCGGCAGACAGCCGGAGATGTGCGTGGTCACAATGAAATGTGCGATGCCGGTAAAATAGGCGCCGGTATTGCCGAGCCCCTGCACCCGCAAGCCGAGGAAACGCCCGCGCCTGTTGAGTGCGAGTTCCACCGTCCAGAGTGAATCGCGGCCCTGATTGTCGGTAACGAAGGCTTCCGAACGCGTCGAGACCCAATGGATCGGTTTGCCAAGCGTGCGGGCGCCGTGTAGCAGCGCGACATATTCCGGATAAGTAGCTGCCTTCATTCCGAAACCACCACCGACGTCGTCAGTCAACACAAGCAGCTCTTCCGGCTTGATACCCATGGACTCGGCCATATGCATGCGCATGCCGCCGACACCTTGCGTACCGCAGCGGAGCGTGTAGCGATTGCTGCCAGCGTCGAAACTCGCCGTCGCAGTGCGCGGCTCGAGCGCGGCGACAACGAGGCGCTGGTTGACGAGTTCCACGCGAGCAACGTGCGCGGCCTCCTTGAATGCGCGATCGAGTGCCGCCCGCTTCTTGCCATCGGGATCGGCAGGCGCGGTCCAGTCAAAACCGATATTACCTGGCGCCTCCGGCCACAATTGCGGCGCGCCGGGAGCCACCGCGGCGCGCATGTCGGTCACCGGCTTGAGTGGTGTGTAATCGACGACAACCAGATCGGCGGCGTCCTGCGCGGCGGCCGCGCTCTTTGCCACGACCATCGCGACCGGCTCGCCCACGTGCATTACCCGCTTCTCCGCTATCGCGGGCCTATGCGGACCGACGGCGAGCTTGCCGCCGCGGCCGGGAATCGGCACGGGGTGCGAGATGGAATGATAGTGCGCGACTGCGAGATCGGCCGCCGTCAATACCGCGACCACGCCCGGGGCTTTTTTGGCGGCCGATGCATCGACGCGGTCAATCGTCGCGAAGGCGTGTGGCGAACGAACGAAAAAGGCGGCGAGCGCGCCCTCCGGTTTCACGTCATCACCAAACCGTCCCTGCCCGCGCAGGAGTGGACCATCCTCTATGCGTCCCGACCAGGTATGATCACTGTCGGGAGCCGCGGTCGATTGCGTCATGCGGTGCTCCGGAAAAAAGAGAGTCTCAAAGCTTGCGGTCAGTGATGCCGGCTTTGGCGTAGAGCGCGTTGATGTGCGCCTTCACCTCCGGGTGGGTGGTATCGTGCTCAGGCGCATAAGCCCAGCCGACCTTGGCGCGGGCATAAAGTGCCATCTCCTCATCCTGCTGTGACGTGCCGCCAGAAATCCCGTAGGCGCCGACCATTTCATCGCCCCTGAATACCGGAGCCGAGCCACCACTGGCCGCGATACGCCCATTGGTCATGGCCGCCAGGCTGACCAGCAATTGCGGATTGCGCTCCTTGAACCATTGCTGGATTACGAGCCCGTCGGGAAAGCGCGGACTCATCGAACGGAACGCCGCGACAGTGAAGGCTTTTGCGATAGCGGTTTCCGGCGTGATGAAGCCCGCCTCGTCCATACGCTCCACAGCGATGAGGTGACCTTCGGCCCCGACCACCGCGATCGAAACGGGCACGCCCATGGCGTCGGCTTTTTCCACCACCGCCTTGATGAATTCACGGCACTCTGCCGCACGCAACTTGGCCATGGCCCGCCCCCAGCTCCGACTATTAAGCTTTGTTTACCCCGTATTTGCGCCAATTAACTGCAAAAAAAAACGGGTTGGGGAATACCGTGCGGACCTACCTGGAGACGCGAGCATGGTCGACCATACGTCCGCACACGCAACCGCGCGCGATTGGCGAATGGTTATGCTGGCCGGCAGCACCAGCTTTGCGATCAGCTTCGCGTAGCGCAGCGAAGTGGTGCGCCGCTGATCCGAGGCCTTCACTAATTCTGAATTCGCAAAGCTAACCAAAAAGCCCGCTCAACCAATAGAACAGCGCGGCCAGCACGCCGGCCGCTGGAATCGTGATGATCCACGCCGTCACAATTTCGCGCGCAACGACCCAGCGCACCGCTGATACCTTTTTGGCCGCACCAACACCGATGATCGAGCCGGTGATGGTGTGCGTCGTAGATACCGGAATACCGAGCTCGGTTGCCGCAAACAGCATGACAGAGCCGGCGGTTTCAGCGCAAACGCCCTGCATCGGCGTTAGCCGCGTGATGCGCGATCCCATGGTGCGCACGATCCGCCAGCCGCCCGCCAGCGTCCCTGCTGCCATCGCGATCTGACAAGCGATCACCACCCAGAATGGAACGTAGAACTGGCTGCCGAGATGCCCCTGCGAGTAGAGCAGCACGGCGATGATTCCCATCGTCTTTTGCGCATCGTTGCCGCCATGGCCGAGCGCGTAGAAAGACGCTGACACGAATTGTACGCGGCGGAAAATATGATCGATGCCATGCGGAGTCGACCTGATGAACGCCCAAGACACGAACAGCATCAGAAACAATGCGAGCAGACAGCCCAAGCCAGGCGACAGGAAAATAGCGGCCGCCGTCTTGGCCACGCCAGACCACACCACGGCGTCCACACCCGCTTTTGCGATCCCGGCGCCGACAAGCCCGCCGATCAGTGCGTGCGAGCTCGACGAGGGGATCCCGAGCCGCTGCGTGGCAATCTGCCAAACAATCGCTCCCACCAACGCACCGAAGATCACGCGGGAGTTAACGACATCCGCCTCAACGATACCGCGGCCGACTGTTTCGGCGACATGCAGGCCGAAGACCAGGAAAGCGACGAAGTTAAAAAATGCCGCCCAGGCCACCGCATATTGTGGGCGCAGCACGCGGGTCGAGACGATGGTCGCGATTGAATTTGCCGCATCGTTCATGCCGTTAAGAAAGTCGAACGCAAGCGCGACGACGATCAGGCCGAAGAGAAACGGCAAAGCCAGCGCGGCAGCGTCCATCGTCGTCCAGCCTCGAAAACGATTACACGTGCTCGATCACGATGCCGTGCATAACATTGGCTACGTCGTCAAAGCGGTCGACAACTTTTTCGAGATGATCGTAAACCTCATTGCCGACGAAGAACGCCATCGGGTCCGATTTGGATTTGGACAGAAAAAGTGCCCGTAGGCCGATGTCGTGCAATTCGTCGGCGCGGCCTTCGAGCGCGGACATTTGCGCAGTCAAGTCGCTGATGCGTACCGCTTCCGAACTGATCGCCCGCAGCAGCGGCACCGCTTCCTTGGCGAGTTCCGCACATTTCACGATCGCATCGGCCATTTCTTTCATTTGCGGCGTGAATTCGGTCACGTCAAACAGGATAATGCCTTTGGCGGTCTTCTGCATCTGGTCGATGCTGTTATCCATCGAGGTGATCAAGTCACGGATATTGCCGCGGTCAAACGGGGTGATGAAGGTGCGGCGCACAGCGATCAGCACTTCACGGGTGACGTCGTCCGCCTCGTGCTCGCGGTCCATGACGATCTCGTAGTTGCGCTCAACCGCTGCGCCGCCCTCCAGCATGGCGCGCAAAGCTTGCGCTCCGGTGAGCACGGCCTGCGAATGGCGAGCGAACAGCTCGAAGAAACGCTCCTCCTTCGGCATCAAAGCATGGAACCAGCGCATCATGGCAAACCCCGGCGACCGGTGAGCGACTGTAGGGAAACTAGTCGTTCGGCGTGTGGTTGAGAAATCAGGCAAAATCCGCCTGTGGAAACATCGATCGCCCCCACGACCCGCGCAACCAGTGCGCAGCGATGCGCAAGTTTAATATCATGAAAACAAGAGCTTCGCGACGCCTGTCATTCGCCCCCGCGACCGAAGATTTGCTGCATCAACCCGCTGGGTCGGTTAGTTTGCCCCACCAAAAGCTATTCGAGGCGGAGGCGTTCAATGCGGTTGGGCTACTTCACCATGCCCGTGCACCCGATGGGCCGGGACTGGTCGCAGACACTGCAGGAGGATCGCGAAGCAATCATTCTCGCGGACAAGCTCGGCTTCTATGACGCCTTCGTCGGCGAGCATCTGACCGACGCGTGCGAGAATATCACCAACAGCATGATGTTCCAGGCCACGCTGATCCACGACACAAAGAACATCAAACTCGCGACCGGAACCACCAACCTGGCGCAGATGCATCCGGTGTTGATCGCGGTCAATGCCGCGATGTTTGACCACCTGTCGCAGGGTCGCTTCGTGATGGGCATCAGCGCTGGCGCGCTCACCTCCGATTCAGAAGCCATCGGAATTCTGGGCGAGGACCGCAACAAGATCTTCGCCGAAGCGATCGACGTCATTCTGGCAGTGTGGGAGCGCAATCCGCCTTACGACATCGATTTCCCGGATAACCGTTTTAAAGTCGGTTTTGCACACACTGCCGCACTGGAGCTCGGCGTCGGCATCCTGGCAAAGCCCTTTCAAAAACCACGCCCGGAAATCGTCGGCACCGTCGTGGCGCCATTTTCTCCCGGCGTGGTGCTGATGGGCAAACGCGACTTCCACCCGCTATCGGCAAACTTCCTTCTGTCGAGACATCTCAAGTCGCACTGGAGCAACTACGTCAAGGGCAAGGCGGAGGCCGGAGCCAAAGCAGATATTGCCGATTGGCGCGTCGCGCGCTCGATTTTCGTGGCCGATGACGACAAGGTGGCGGCGCGTTACGGACACGGCGATGCCAAGAGCCCGTACCGTTTCTATTTCGAGCAGATGCGCGCGAAGATGAAGCGCGGCAACCGGCTGTACGTGTTCAAGAGTCACAAAGAGCAGTCAGATGACGAGATCACCCTTGATTACGTCATGCGGCACTGCGTGACGTTTGGCAGCGTCAACAAGGTAGTGGACGCCATCCTCAAGTTGCGCGAAGAGACCGGCGATTTCGGCGAACTGGTTTACGCCGGCATGGATTGGGTCGACCCAGCGCTCGCGAGGCGCTCCATGCAGCTCATCGCCGAGAAAGTGATCCCGCGCGTGAACGCAGCGATTGGCAAGCCGGCAAAGACCGCGGCGGAATAATATTCTTTGTCATTCCGGGCTCGCTCGTTTTGCTCGCACTTCGGTATAATAGAGTTTTTCATACCGACAACGGATCCGTCCCCAACGTGGCATAGAGACCATGCTTAGCGCCTTGGGTGAACGAGACGCCCTTGTCGAGCTCGACCGAGGCTGAACGCACACGCTGCGCTGCCGGCTCGGTCGCCGGAACAGCGCCACCTTCGGCGGCCACTTTCGCCGCGCGCAATAATATCTTGCGCGTCATGACGATGCCGCTGTCGGTCGCGCACAAGTGCTCCTTGGTGCGATCCTGGATCGGCCCCATGCTTTCCTGGATAGAGGCGTCCTGCATGGCGATGCCGTCGACTCCCGTGGAGGAATGGCCGTGTCGCTGCGACTCGCGATCCAAGAGGTAATTGTTGGACTTATTGGCAAGCGGAATGAAGGTGCCGGGCACATATTTGACGTGAATACCTTCCCCGTCCTGCATGGCCGAGACCTCCGATTTCGTCAGTGCGCGCTTGGGGTGATAGTTGATGCTCCAGGCCCAACAGGTTTCGTCGTCTATTGGCACCCAGGCATGCGCGCCCAACGGGTGGCCTGCGCGCGGTGGTATGATCGAATACCAGGGCATGATCCAAGGCGTGATGCGCCAGTAATATTTGTCGCCGTCGGCGTTGCGCCGCGCGCCGATCAACAGCCCGCCGGGAAATTCCTCCACTTGGAACAGCGGCATGCGGTCTTGCTCGTTATAGACGTTGCCCTTCGAGCCCTTGAACAGTGGATCCTTGTTGAGTTCGCTGCCGTGCAGCCATGACACATGGCTTGAATCGATGCCGCCTTCCATCGCTTGCAGGTAATTGCACTCCTGTAGTCGCTTCGAGACAAAGCGCTGCGGCGGCTCCACGTCAGTCCACTCCAGTGCCGGCGGCGGCGGTTGCAAGGCCGGCG
Source organism: Pseudolabrys sp. (assembly GCA_049802775.1). Taxonomy (GTDB): domain Bacteria; phylum Pseudomonadota; class Alphaproteobacteria; order Rhizobiales; family Xanthobacteraceae; genus Pseudolabrys. Next base: position 6,568 of record JBARNC010000634.1, read on the forward strand.
GACCGAGATAGGCCCAGACGATTCCGGCCTTCTCGATGCACGGATAAGACTTCAATTTGATGTTCTTGCGGAAGCCGCTTTCTTCGGGCTCCGATGGCAGATCGACGCATTGCCCGGTCACGTCGTATTTCCAGCCGTGATAGGGGCAGCGCAGCCCGCACTCCTCGTTCTGTCCAAACCAGAGTGAAACGCCGCGATGGGCGCAGAATTCGTCGAGCAGGCCGATGCGCCCCTTGCTATCGCGGAAGCAGATTAGGCTCTCGCCCATCAGCTTCACGCGCACCGGCGGGCAATCTGGCTCGGGAATTTCTGACACCAGCAGGTACGGCGCCCAGTAGCGCCGCAGCAATTTGCCCATGAACGTACCTGGGCCGACCCGACTGAGCTGATCGTTTTGTTCACGCGACATCATGGCGACGCTTCCTCACGTCTTTGCTATGTTTCTTGCAGGTGTCGGCGGCCATTATATGCAGCCACGCCGCTGACGGAAACCAAGCGTCATGCTTTTGCCGCGCATCGCCATTGCAACAGGAGACCCGGCCGGAATTGGGCCTGAGATCGCGCTCAAGGCTGCGCTCGATGCGCGCGTACTTAAGTTGTGTCGGCCGCTGCTGGTCGGGGACCCGGCAGCGGTGGAACTGCATGCG
>JBARNC010000635.1:0-18615 GCA_049802775.1 Pseudolabrys sp.
CCGCCGGCTGGCCCAGCGCAGCCGCTTTGCCGAGATCGACGGCGAGCTTGAGAGCGCGCGCAGCGATGTCGAGGCCAAGCGCCGCACACTTGAAGCGGCGCAATCAGCATTCGAGTCAGCCAGCAGCGCGGAAACTGAAAAACGGGCGCGCGAGCGCGATCTCAATCGCCAGGCCGCACGGCTTTCAGCACTGACCGAAGCGCGGGCGCGGCTGAACGTGAGCCGCGATGAAGCGACTGCCGCCAGGACGCAAGCCCAGAGCGCGCTCGGCGGACTCGCTCCGGCCGCAGACCTCGAAACGAAGCTCGCACACGTGCGCGACGATATCGCGTCCAAGCGCGTTAGGCTCGCCGAGGTGCAAGCCGAACAGCAGGCGATTGTGCGTGAAGCTGAGCTTGCCGACCGCCGGCTAGCAACACTTGCCTCCGACAAGACCGGTTGGGTTGAACGCCAGCAGGGCGCGCGCAACCAGATCGGTACGCTCGAAAAGCGCATTGTCGAGGCCAAGCGTGATCGCACGGAGCTGGAGAATGCGCCGCAAGTTTTCGCGGAGAAGCGCGGCGCACTGATCACGGAAGTCCAGACCGCAGAGACTGCGCGGCGTGCCTGCGCCGACCGCTTGCAGGAGGCCGAAAACGCCCTGGCTGAAGCCGACCGTGACGCTCGCGCGGCACTGGAAGCAGCGAGCGCGGCACGCGAAGATCTTGCCCGCGCAGAGGAACGTTTCGAGGGCGCCAAGCAGCGTCTCGCGGATATCGGCCGCGAGATCCATGATATGCTCGAGATCGAGCCTGCGGCAGTGGCAGAGCTTGCGGAAATCGGGCCGACCGATCCGCTGCCGGACCTCGTCGAGATCGAAGAAAGACTTGAGCGTCTGCGCCGCGAGCGTGAGCGACTTGGCGCGGTCAATCTCCGCGCCGAGGAAGAATTGCGCGAGGTGGAGACGCAGCACTCTTCGCTGACCACCGAGCGCGACGATCTGGTCGAGGCGATCAAGAAGCTGCGGCTTGGCATCCAGAGCCTCAACCGTGAGGCCCGCGAGCGGCTGCTCACCTCGTTCGAACAGGTCAACAAGCACTTCCAGCATCTCTTCGTCCAGCTGTTCGGCGGTGGAACCGCCGAGCTGCAGCTGATCGAAAGCGAGGACCCGCTGGAGGCCGGCCTTGAAATTCTGGCCAAGCCGCCCGGCAAAAAACCGGCAACGCTGTCGCTGCTTTCAGGCGGCGAACAGGCGCTGACGGCGCTGGCGCTGATCTTCGCTGTATTCCTGACTAATCCGGCGCCGATCTGCGTCCTCGACGAAGTGGACGCGCCGCTCGACGATCATAACGTGGAGCGTTTCTGCGACTTGCTCGACGAAATGACCAAGTCAACCGACACGCGTTTCGTGATTATCACGCACAATCCGATCACCATGGCGCGCATGAACCGCTTGTACGGCGTCACGATGGCCGAACGCGGTGTTTCGCAGCTTGTGTCGGTCGATCTGGAAGCCGCGGTGCGGTTCCGCGAGGCGAGCTAGCACTACGCCGCGACTGTTGTCTTTGGCTGCGCCTGTTCCACCAGCCGCGGCTCGCCCGCGAGCCAGGCGGAACTAACAGTCGATGCATGATCCTGTCCGCAGGCCGGCAGTGCATGTAGGCGGTGATTTTTGGCAATTGTGGAACACGCTCGGCTCTATCTCGATCGTGGTCGAGACTGCACGGCTTGTGACGGGACACTGAATCATCACCGCGCTCATGGGGTTACCCGGCAGCGATGGAACTTGGTCGATCGTGACCGTCTCAAGTTCGCGCCACCTCCTGTGGATAAACGTTCCGTCATCAGTTTGCCTCCGGGAACCAATCCCGGAGCGCGGCGTTAGTACCCCGTGTATTTCAGCCGGGCGGCTCCCCCCTTACCCCCCGAATAGCCGTCTGGCGAAGAGACCCCGGGTTCAGGCTCGGGGTCTTTTTTTTGTTCCGGCGCGTTCTTTTGGCGCTGGTCCTCGCGGAAGCGGGGACCCAACCTTCTTGAGCTGGATTCTTGCTTACGCGGGAGTGAGCGGATCTGTCGACCGGGGGTTTGTTAGCGGCACCCTACCCGGTTGCCGTTGGCGGCTGCGGTCCTACCTGAGATACTAATTTCGTTCGATCTCACCGCGTTCCAATTCGGAGCCGTTTCCATGTCCACCACCGGCTGGGTTGTTCTTGGTATCGTTGTCGTATTCGTGATCTGGGCGATCAGCATCTACAACGGCCTGGTCGCGATGCGGCAGAGGACCAATCAGGCGTTCGCGGATATCGACGTCCAGCTCAAGCAACGCCACGACCTCATTCCCAATCTGATCGAGACGGTCAAAGGCTATGCCGCGCACGAGCGCGGAACGCTGGATGCGGTGGTCCAGGCGCGCAACGCCGCAATCGCGGCGCCCGGGGTCGAGCAGAAAGTTGCGGCGGAAAATGTGCTCAGTGGCGCATTGCGCCAGTTGTTCGCGCTGTCCGAGAACTATCCGAACCTGAAGGCCAACGCGAATTTCCAGCAATTGCAGACTGACCTATCCGACATCGAGAACAAGCTCGCGGCCTCTCGCCGCTTCTTCAACAACGCTGTGCAGGAATACAACACTGGCATCCAGCAGTTCCCCGCGTCGCTTTTCGCCGGAGCTTTCGGCTTCACGCAGCGCACGTTTTTCGATCTCGGAGAAACCCGGTCCGAGCTCGAGCAGGCGCCGAGCGTGAAGTTTTAGATCGTTTCCCGGGCGCAGCGCAGTACGAAGTGGTGTGCTGCCGACCCAGGATCGCCAAGTTAGGTTTCCATAACGGTCCCGGATCTGCGGCGCACCGCTCACGCGTTGCGCCGCGTCCGGGACAAGTAGAAGCACCATGGCCGCCTACGGACTCTATACGCATATCCAATCGAACAAGCGCCGCTCGGTCGCGCTGCTGATCGGTCTGTTCTTTCTGGTCTATGTGATGGTGTTCGCCGGCGCGCTTCTGGCCGAAGCGCTCACCGTTGATGCGCCACTCGACTATCTGGTGCAAGCCGCGACCTACGATCTCGTCAAGGCATTGCCCTTCGCCACCATCGGCACCATGGTCTGGATCGCGATCGCTTACAAATTCCACCAGCAGATGATCGATGCCGTCACCGGCGCGCAACTGGTCACCCGCCAGGAAGAGCCACGCCTTTACAATCTGTTGGAAAATTTGTGCATCTCGCGCGGTATCACCATGCCGACCTTGCGCATCGCCGACGATGACGCGCTCAATGCTTTCGCCACGGGCCTCAACAAGAAGCAATATTCCATCACGGTCACACGCGGACTGATGAATGCGCTGAACGACGCCGAGGTCGAAGCTGTGCTCGGCCACGAGCTCACCCATATCCGCAATGGCGACGTGCGCATGCTGGTCATTGCCGTGGTGATCGCGGGCGTGATCTCATTTTTCGGCGAACTCGTCTTCCGCATTTTCTTCCAGAACGTCATGTGGGGCGGCGGCCGGCGGTCGAGCGGCGACGATCGCAAGGGCGGCGCGGGCCTCGCCATCATTATCGCGCTCGTCATTATCGCGGTGGTCTGGATTTTATCCATCGTGATCCGCTTTGCGCTGTCGCGCCAGCGCGAATACCTGGCCGATGCCGGCTCCGTGGAGCTCACGAAAAATCCTGACGCCATGATCTTGGCCCTGCGCAAGATCGAAGGACGCGGCGAAATTCCCGGCGCTAATTCGGCCCTGATGGAGATGTGCATCGACAATCCGCGCGTGGGCTTTTCCAATATTTTCGACACCCATCCGCCAGTCGACGCACGTGTCGAAGCGCTGGTGAAATTCGCCGGCGGTCACGATCCCGGTCCGCTGGTGTTGGAAGCCCCGGAGCCACAGGCACAAATTGACGATCAGTCGGGTACGGAAAACGCTGATGCCGGTCCGTGGGGCGACGCGCCGCAATCTGCGCCGCAAGCGGGCCCGTGGGGCCCGGAGCCGGGCGCGCCACCGGGACCGTGGGGCCCAAAGCAGAATTAAGCGCGTCGGCTGCCGTCTCGGGCGAGCCGACTAATGCCCCTCGAATGAAATCAGCGTGCGCACCGGCACGTCCATCTTGCGCAGCTTATCGGCGCCGCCGAGGTCGGGCAGGTCAATCACGAAGCATGCGGCAAGTACATCGGCGCCCAGTTGCCGCAGCAACTTCACTGCGCCCTCCGCGGTGCCGCCTGTCGCAATGAGATCGTCGATTAGAATGACACGCTCGCCTTTCGACACCGCATCTTCGTGCACTTCCATCTCGTCGAGGCCATACTCCAACGAATAGGCGATGCTTACGCGCTTGTGCGGCAGCTTGCCTTTCTTGCGGATCGGAATGAAACCCGCCGAAACCTGATGCGCCACCGCTCCACCAAGGATAAAGCCGCGTGCCTCGATGCCGGCGACCTTGTCGATCTTCATGCCGGCCCAAGGCTGCACCAGTTCATCGACCGCGCGACGAAACGCCCGAGCATCGCCGAGCAGCGTCGTGATGTCGCGAAACTTGATGCCGGGTTTGGGATAGTCCGGGATCGAGCGGATCGCTGCGCGCAGATCGTGTTCAAGGCTGGGAGAGGTCATTAGTTACGCCCACTCACTGACCCGGCAACTAGCGCCGCGGCGACTCGCGTTTGTCGTCATAAACTGCCTCGAACACCGGCGCGGCCAGTGTCGACTCGATGTGCAGGATGGTTTTTCCGTTGTTTGAAAAGCCATGCCTGCGGCCGGCCGGCACGATGACCATTTGTCCGCTGGTCAGCGTGGCATGCGTGTCATCAACCCATACGTCGGCCTGACCGTCGCGGACGCACAGGACCTCCTCGACGGCATGCAGATGGGCTGGCGCGCCATGTGCCGGCTCGCACCATTGCTCGAACATGCAGAGTTGCGTCGCACTATTGGCCGCCGACGCTTTCATGCGCGTCATAACGCCCGCCCGCCATTCCTCGCGCGGCTGCTGCTTCAGATTGACAATGCGCATCGGATCTCCAAAATTTCACGGCGCATAAAAAGGTCGAAAGCTTCGACAGTCTGGCCAACAATGTCGGCGTGCACAAGCGGGATGGAAAGCGTCGAGCAAGATCAGCCGCGAAGCACCCTGCCCGCAACGGCATCGAGCTTCTTGATCAGCTCCGGGTCGCGCACCTCGGGGGCGGTGATCAGTGCGGTGTCGAGCGCGCGATCCGAACCGATGGGACAAGGCTCGTGCTCGCGCGGAAAATCGCGCGCCAGCCGCGCCACCAGACGTTTGGCTTTTTCGGCATTCACCAGCAGCACCCTGATGATGTCCTGCACGGTGACCGCATCGTGGTCTGGGTGCCAGCAATCGAAATCGGTCACCATGGCGGCGGTGGCGTAACAAATCTCGGCTTCGCGCGCGAGCTTGGCTTCCGGCATGTTGGTCATGCCGATCACCGAATAGCCGAGCTGCTTGTAGGTCATGCTCTCGGCGTAAGTAGAGAACTGCGGGCCCTCCATGCAAACATAAGTGCCGCCCCAGTGCGGCTTGATGCCTTCTGCCGTCGCCGCGTTGCGCAAGTGCGCACGCAGAATGGGCGAAACTGGATGTGCCATCGAAACGTGCGCCACCAGTCCCTTGCCGAAGAACGAGCTCTCCCGCTTATGGGTGCGATCGACGAACTGGTCCACCAGAACGAAAGTGCCGGGCGGCAATTCCTCCCTAAACGAGCCGCAGGCTGACAGCGAAATCAGATCGGTGACGCCGGCACGCTTGAGCACATCGATATTGGCCCGATAGTTGATGTCGGACGGCGACAGGCGGTGGCCCGTATCGTGGCGTGACAGAAACACGACCGGCAGGCCCGCGATCTCGCCAATGCGCAGAGGGCCGGATGGCTCGCCCCACGGGCTCTTGATGCGCTGCTCATGCACATTGGTAAGCCCCGGCAGGTCGTAAATGCCGGACCCGCCGATAATGCCAAGGACCGCTTTGGTCATGCCAACTCCGTCATGGCCGGGCTCATCATCACAAATCGGGCAAGCCCGACGTCCGGGACCATCCACGCGCCTTGCTAACCCTAAGCTTTAAAGACGTGGATGCCCGGCACAAGGCCGGGCATAACGATTTCACATCAGGTGTTCGGTCAAAACGCCTTCAGTGCGCTGCCGACCAAACCTTCTTCTTGGTGAAATACATGAGGCCTGCAAGCACGATCAGAAAGATCATGACCTGGAAGCCCATGCGCTTGCGCGCGACCAGGTGCGGCTCGGCGGCCCACATCAAGAAGGCAGAGATGTCCCTGGAATACTGATCCATGGTCTGCGCGGTACCATCATCGTAAGTGACCTGGTTTGCCTGCAGCGGCAGCGGCATCGCGATGGTGTGGCCCGGGAAATACCTGTTGTAGTACCCGCCGGACGGCAGCTGGAAACCTCCCGGCGGCTCCTCGTAACCCTTCAGGAGAGCCGCGATGTAGTCGGGGCCCTGCTCCTGATATTGCGTGATCGCGTCGAACACGAACCAGGGAAAGCCGCGCTCATAGGTGCGCGCCTTGGCTAGCGTCGACAGGTCGGGCGGCGCGACGCCGCCGTTGGCCGCCTTGGCAGCGAGCTCGTTCGCAAATGGAGATGGGAAATTATCAGCCAGCCGGCCGCCGCGTTCGACCGCCTCGCCTTTGTCGTCGAAATCCTTGATCTTGTAGTCGGCCGCCACCGCCGCGGCCTGCGCTTCCGAGAAGCCGGGCCCGCCCGGATCGGCCAGGTTGCGGAACGCCAGCAGCTGGAGCGAGTGACATGCCGCGCAGACTTCCTTGTATATCTTGAAGCCGCGCTGAAGCTGCGCCTCGTCATATTTGCCGAACGGACCAGCGAACGACCATTTCAGCTTCGGCGGAGCCGGCGCGTCGTGCTCCTGCGCGATCGCGGGCGCGGCCGCCGCGCCGAGCGCGCCTGCGAGCGTGAGAGCGATGATGGTGCGCTTCATCGTCATGATCGTTCTCCTGCGCACGCTTTCGCGCCCAGCACCGATTCCGAAATCGAATTCGGCAACGGCTTGGTCTTTTCGAAGATGCCTAGCAGCGGCAGGATGACCAGGAAAAAGGCGAAGTAGTAGACGGTGAAGATGCGCGCGAGAATAACGTAGATGCCCTCCGGCGGCTTGGAGCCGAGCCAGCCGAGCCCGACGCACACGATCACGAACAGCCAGAAAAACTGCCTGAACAGCGGCCGGTAGCGCGCCGAGCGCACTTTCGAGGTGTCCAGCCACGGCAGGAACGCCAGAATCACGATCGAGGCGCCCAGCGCAATCACGCCCATCAGCTTGTCGGGGATCGCGCGCAGGATCGCGTAGAACGGCAGGTAGTACCACTCAGGCACGATATGGCTCGGCGTCACCGCTGGATTGGCCGGAACGTAATTGTCGGCGTGGCCAAGAAAGTTCGGGATGTAGAAGACGAACCATGCAAAGAGGATGCAGAAGCACGCCATGAAGAAGCCGTCCTTCACGGTCGCGTAGGGTGTGAACGCGACTGTGTCCGTTTCGGATTTCGGCTCTATGCCGGTCGGATTATTCTGACCGACCACGTGCAGCGCCCATATATGCAGCACCACCACGCCCGCGATCGCGAACGGCAGCAGGTAATGCAGCGAATAGAACCGGTTGAGCGTGGGATTGCCGACCGCATAGCCGCCCCACAGCCAGGTGACGATGGCGTCGCCGACGCCAGGAATGGCAGAGAACAGGTTGGTTATAACGGTCGCGGCCCAGAAGCTCATCTGGCCCCAGACCAGCACGTAGCCCATAAAGCCGGTGGCCATCATCAGCAGATAGATGATGACTCCGAGGATCCAGAGCACCTCGCGCGGCTCCTTGTAGGACCCGTAATAGATGCCCCGGAACATGTGGATGTAGACGGCGAGGAAGAACATCGCGGCGCCGTTGGCATGAAGATAGCGCAGCAGCCAACCGAAATTGACATCGCGCATGACGATTTCGATCGACCTGAAGGCGAAATCGACATGCGGTGTGTAGTGCATCGCCAGGACGATGCCGGTGACGATCTGAACGCCAAGCATGAAAGACAGGATGCCGCCGAACGTCCACCAGTAGTTCAGGTTACGCGGCGTCGGATAGGCGACGAAGGAGGAATGAATCAGACCACCGACCGGCAAGCGCTTCTCTAACCATTGCAGAAATTTGCCCTGCGGCTGGTAGGTCGAGTGTCCGCTCATGATTGAACCTTGAATGCGACGTTTCGTTCAGCCGATCTGAATCTTGGTATCGGATACGAACTTGTAGGGCGGCAACGCCAGATTCTTCGGGGCCGGACCTCTGCGGATACGACCCGAAGTGTCGTACTGCGAACCGTGGCACGGGCAGAACCAGCCGTCATATTCGCCCTGATGGGCGAGCGGGATGCAGCCGAGATGTGTGCAGATGCCGATGATGACGAGCCACTGATCGTGACCCTGCTTGACGCGCGCACTGTCCGGCTCGGGATCGGGCAGGTCGGCGACATTGACCTTCTGCGCCTCCTCGATCTCCTTTTTGGTGCGATGGAAGATAAAGATCGGCTTCGAGCGCCAGAACACCTTGATGATCTGCCCGTCGGCAATGGGAGCGAGATCCACCTCGATCGGTGCGCCCGCCGCTATGGTCGAGGCATCCGGGTTCATCTGTGCGATCAACGGCACCAGGGTCGCCGCGGCGCCCACGGCGCCGACGGCGCCAGTCGCTATATAGAGAAAGTCGCGGCGCGTGTGCTCCGCCGAAGACACGGTCGTCACGTCTTGGGCCCTCTCCCCCGGCTGGCTTGTTCATCCACCCGCGGCTGGAGCCCGGGACCGAAATCCCATGGGCGGCGGGGCGGACCGGTTGCGGCAGCCCTGAAAAAGGCAGGACAGCGCGTCGGTGCGTTCTATTGGCACCCTTGCGGTGCAAGCGCAAGCCCGCTATCGCGCCCGCGAGGATTCGTCGCATAAATCATTCGTCTAGAGCGGCCTAATCCCGGACAGCGGGAAATTGCAGACCCGTCATGCGGATCGCCCTTTACGAGCCTGATATTCCCCAGAATACCGGCACGATTCTTCGGCTTTGCGTCTGCTTGGGAATTGAAGCGCACATCATCGAGCCGGCTGGCTTCCCGGTCACCGATCGTGCCTTCCGCCGGGCCGGCATGGATTATCTCGACCAGGTTGCCCTGACCCGTCATGGATCGTTTGCGGCCTTTGAGGAATGGCGGCAGCGTCAGCGTCTGTCGTTGATACTGCTTACCACCACCGCCCAGCGATCGTATCTCGACCACGCCTTCAGCGCCGACCAGGTGCTGCTGTTCGGGCGCGAGAGCGCCGGCGTACCGGAGCACGTACACAAGACTGCCGACGCGCGGCTGCGGGTGCCGATGCAGCCAGGCATGCGCTCGCTCAACGTAGCGATTGTGGCCGCCATGGTCGTCGGCGAAGCGCTGCGCCAGACGGGTGGCTTGCCACGGTGATCAGATGAGCTATGGCCCGATGGGTTCTGGTGGCGACGATGCCGCCGTCGTCGAATTCGAGCACATTTGCGCGAGCCGCATTCGCCCCGGCGATCTCGAAGCAATCAAGAGCAAACTCCACCTCAAATAGCGCAACTGCTGCCAGTCTGATCCAGATCAATTGTCCGGGCCGACCGTGCGCTATGGCCTGCATCACGATATAATTCCAAATCGGAGCCGGTCATGGACGCAGGACAACTGGAAGCCCGCAAGACGCGCGCGCGAACCTGGTTCGAAGCACTGCGTGACGATATTTGCGCGACCTTCGAGGCAGTGGAGGACGCGCTACCGGCGGAGGCACTCCTCGCCGACCGTGCGGCGGGCCGATTCGTTCGCACGCCATGGCAGCGCACCGGCCATAGCGGCGCGCCGGGTGGTGGCGGCGTGATGGCATTAATGCGGGGGCGCGTGTTCGAAAAGGTCGGGGTGCACTGCTCGACCGTGCACGGCGAATTCGCGCCGGAATTCCGTAAGGAGATACCGGGCGCCGACAAAGACCCGCGGTTCTGGGCTTCCGGCATTTCACTCATCGCACACCTGCACAATCCGCACGTTCCGGCGGTGCACTTGAACACCCGCTTCGTCGTCACCACCAAATCCTGGTTCGGCGGCGGCGCCGACCTTACGCCCGTGCTGGACAAGCGCCGCACTCAGAACGACCCCGACAGCATCGCCTTCCATGCCGCGATGAAAACGGCCTGCGACGCGCACGCCGAAATCGCGCCTTATGACAAATACAAGAAATGGTGCGACGACTATTTCTTTCTGAAGCACCGTAACGAATCGCGCGGCATCGGCGGCATTTTTTACGACTATCTCGAAACCGATTGGGACGAGACCTTTGCATTCACACAAGACGTCGGCCGCGCTTTCCTTCGTGTTTATCCGGGATTGGTACGAAAGAATTTCACGGCGCCCTGGGACGAAGCTGAGCGCGAAGAACAATTGATCCGCCGCGGCCGTTACGTCGAATTCAACCTGCTTTATGACCGCGGTACTATTTTCGGCCTCAAGACAGGTGGCAATGTGGAATCAATCCTCTCCTCCATGCCGCCTGTTGTGAAATGGCCGTGACGTCGGCAATGCACACGCCAGCCATTCAACCTGATCCGCAATTTTGGTAAGTTGAACGGACCGCTGCGCTAAACTATTCCTTCACACGCGGCGCAAGTTCAGCGCAGCGCGCCCCATACCAGAAACATCCCGCCCAGCAAGACCACTGCGTCGAGGATCGCCGTGTGCACATGCACCGGCATGCGTTCGACGAAAGCCTTGGCGAGGAAAGCGCCGGGCAGCGCCACCAGCCCCGTCAACAGTGCGAAGGCGATCACCTGCGTAGTGATCACGCCGGCAATTCCGAACACTGAAATCTTCACCACGCCGATCACGATCGAAATGGCGGCATCGGTGGCGATCACGCCGGCGCCTTCAACGCCGGCCGCCATCAGGAGCGATAACAGAATCACGCCCGAGCCTGCGGTGCCACCGACCACCACGCCGTAGCCGAACGACCCGAGCGCCAATCCCCCGTCACCGATCTTGACGCCATGGTAGCGAAGCAGGCGGCGCAGCGGCACGCTCAGGATCAGCATGCCGCCGATCACCATCGCGGCGCCGGCGCTGCTGAGCTTCGTGTAACCCCAGGCGCCGAGCACACAGGTCGGCACGGCTGTAACGAGCACGATCGCCGTGCGCCGCCAGTCGGCATAATTGAGAAACGCAAAGACCCGGCTCGAATTAGTGAACATCGCCGAGACGGCGATGATCGGCACGACCGGCTCGGCGCCCACCAGTGGCACCAGGACCAATGGCATGAGCGCACCGGTGCCGTAGCCCGACACCCCACCGACGACCGAGGCGAACAGCGCCACCGCCGCAACCGGGATTAGCTGCCAGAATGAAATGTCGTGGAAGCCGGCAAAGAGATTCATGACCTGATCGCGTGCTTTAAGGCTACCGACCCACATTCGCCGAAGCGGCGTCGGCAATCGTTTCCAGCGCGCCACGTTCTTCCGGAAATCCCGCCGCAATCCATGCCTGCTCCGCCGCAGCAATCGCGGCACCGAGCCCGGGCCCTTGCGGCACGCCGCGCTTCATGAAGTCGGCTGCTTTCAGCGGAAACATCGGCGCGGTCCAGCGCTGCGGCAAGGTTGCGAGCGCGCGCCAGCCCGCATCGTTCGATGTGGCATTCGATCGTGCCCAGCCAAGCAGCGCGTGATCCGTGAACTGCTGGGGCCTGAGCCGGTACAGCAGCGCCCTCGCCGCCTTCTCGCCGTACAGCGGTGAAATGCGCCGCCAGCCTTCCGCCATTGAGGCAAGGCGCTCGTGCTCGCTGTTGGCAAGCCGCAGTTTCTGCCAGAGCCGTTCGGCGTCTTCGGCGACGGCGACGCCAAGCGCGCCCAGCCGCCTCACCGCGTTGGGATCCGCTCCAATCGCCGCCTCCGCCTTCGCCATGTTTTCGAAAGCGGCGAGATAAGGCACGCCACCGAGTACGCGCAGGAGTAACCCTGCATGCGCCATGACAGCAAGCGTTGGGGCCGCACACGGCGCGACCAGCAATTTCAACAGCTCTATGCGTACGCGCTCACGCGAAAGCTGGTCGAGCCCGTCGCGCGCAACGATGCAGGCGGCAAGTCCGTCCGCATCGGGACGCCCCCTGCCATAAGCTGCGTGGAAGCGGAAAAACCGCAAAATGCGCAGGTAATCTTCGGCAATGCGCCTGGCAGGATCGCCGATGAAACGCACGCGGCGGGCGCTAAGATCATCAAGCCCGCCGGCATAGTCGTAGACGGTGCCGTCGCGCGTTGCCGACAAGGCGTTAATCGTGAAGTCGCGCCGGTGCGCGTCGCCCGCCCAGTCGCGGCCGAACTCGACCTTGGCGTGGCGCCCGTAGGTCTCGACATCCTGGCGCAGCGTGGTCACCTCGAAGGGATGCTTGTCGATGACGACGGTGACTGTGCCGTGCTCGATACCGGTCGGAACCGGCTTGAAGCCGGCGGCAGTGACGCGCTTCACGACTTCTTCCGGTACGGCGGTGGTCGCGACGTCAATTTCCGCGATCGGTACCCCGAGCAGCGCGTTGCGCACCGCGCCACCGACGACACGTGCCTCCTCGCCATCGCAATCGAGCACGTCAAGCAGGCGCGGCAGCACGCCCGTCGTGAACCAGACGGCATCACTCAGCTGGTGATCGGTGCGGCCGGCTTGCGCTGGCATTACTTCGCGGTCCCTGGCACAAACTTGCCGTTTTCCATGTGCGCCGGCACGTAGGTCGAGCCGGGCGGCGCACCGGAAAAGTGCGCAAAATAGATGAAGCTGCCGAGCATCAGCGCCAGCGCGGCGATGGCGAGCGTAGCCACGCGCACCAGTGGCCAGGATTTGAGATCCAACACCCCGGCTTTGGTCGCCCATAGGAACACCGCGTAGAGCACGAACGGCGCCAGGAACAGGGCGATCTCAGTAAAGACCGGGCGGATCATCGGTAAATCCGATCGTGAAGATTCCGCAGGATACCAGCCGTCACGCCCCAAATGTAGCGTTCGCCAAAGGTGATCGCGTAGTAGTGCCGGGTCATGCCCTGCCAGTCGCGCGAATGGCGTTGCACATTGTTCTGGTCCATGAGGAAAGCGAGCGACACTTCGAACGTCGCGTCGACCTCGCTGACATTGAGTTTGAGCGCAAACCCGGGCTTCACGCGCGCAATCACGGGCACGATGCGATAACCGAGTGTCGTCATGTAGAGATCGAGATAGCCGAGCGGCTCGACATGAGCGCGGTCGAGGCCAATTTCCTCCTTCGCCTCGCGCAGGGCCGCAGCGCACGGGTCGGCGTCGCCTGTGTCGATCTTGCCACCCGGGAAAGACACCTGTCCGGCATGGTCCGGCAGATGCTGGGCGCGCTGGGTGAGCAGCACCGTCGGCTCGGGATGATCAACGATAGATACCAGCACTGCCGCCGGACGGATCGGGCGCACCTCGGCGATCTTGCGCATCACCGGATCGGCGTCGTGGTCACCGCGCGCTGGCGTCACGCTCGGGTCGGTCAATCCCGCGGGCACGTCGAGCGTTAAACGCTCGCGCACGCGTGTGAAAAATTCCGATGCCGTGAGGCCGGCCACCACCGTCTCCTGCATCACGCGAACTCTCGCAGCGCGCTTGCTTCCGCCATGGCGAAGAACTCGCCACTGGACATGACGCCAAACATCGCTTTGCCGCTGACCTCGCGTTCTTCTCCAAGCGCGACCAGATCATAGAACAATGCGCGTGTGACCTTTGCCCACAGCTCGCGGCGCACGTGAAGGTACGGTTTGATTCCGCCGTTCGCCGCCTGCTGCTCGAAGCGCAGCGCATGGCCTGGCCCAGCGGCCACCCAGTCGTCCACATTGGTGCGGAATTGAAGAACTCGGCCCTCCTCGCTGGCAGACGTCTTCATTTCCACAGCGAGAAACGGTGCATCGTCGACAACAATTCCTACCTTTTCGACTGGCGTGACCAGGAAATACCTGTCGCCCTCCCGTTTCAGCACCGATGCGAACAATTTGACCAAAGCCGGCCTTCCGATCGGCGTCTTCTGGTAGAACCAGCCACCGTCCGACCCGATCCTCATGTCGATGTCGCCGCAAAATGGCGGATTCCAGCGCTCCACGGGCGGCGGATCCTGGTTTTCGCGTGGCAGCCCTGCCGCAATCGCTTCCAGTCCGCCCTGCCCTGCCTTCGCCATTGTTTTCCTTCGATAATCAGGTGGCTGAGCGCCTGTTCGCATCTTTGTGATTACCCGGTCTGGCGGCGGAAGATAGCGTAAGCTTGGCCAGAGATTGAGGCAGATTCGGCCCGAATGGTCGCGTCAAAATCGACGCTGGTGTGTTTGTTGCATAGCACCCAGCGAGGCTCCATGCGGGCGATGAAAGGATTCGACATCATGGCGAAGGCTGGCGGCGAAAGCCTGGAAAAACTGGAAGACATGATCGTGCGGGCGGCGGAATCCACGGCCGCGCACGTGCGCGCCGCAAAGGCCGCAATCGGCACGGTGATCTTTGGTCAGGATGTGGTGGTGGGGCACGCGCTGGTTACCGTGCTCTCCGGCGGCCACGCGCTGCTGGTGGGCGTACCTGGCCTCGCGAAAACCAAACTGGTTGAGACCATGGGCATCGCGCTTGGCCTTGATGCCCGCCGCATCCAGTTCACTCCCGATCTGATGCCGTCCGACATTCTCGGCACCGAGGTGCTGGAAGAAAGCCCGGGCGGAAAGCGAAGCTTCCGTTTCATCGCGGGCCCAGTGTTCGCGCAATTGCTGATGGCCGACGAAATCAACCGCGCCTCGCCGCGGACCCAGTCGGCGCTCCTGCAAGCGATGCAGGAGCAGCACGTGACCGTCGCAGGAGCCCGTCACGATCTGCCCAAGCCATTCCATGTGCTCGCAACGCAGAATCCGCTCGAACAGGAAGGCACTTATCCGCTGCCCGAGGCGCAACTCGACCGCTTCCTGATGGAGGTCGACGTCGACTATCCCGATCAGGAAGCCGAGCGCAAAATTCTGTTCGATACGACCGGCGCAGAAGAGTCGCGCGCCAAGCCGGCCATGACCGCCGAAGACTTGCTATCGGCGCAACGCCTGGTTCGCCGCCTGCCGGTTGGAGAGTCCGTGGTCGAAGCGATCCTGGCGCTGGTTCGTTCGGCGCGGCCCGGCGCCGAAGCGGGCGACATCGGCAAGCTGATTTCGTGGGGCCCCGGGCCGCGCGCTAGTCAGGCGCTGATGCTGGCGGTTCGCGCGCGCGCGTTGCTCGATGGCCGCTTCGCACCGTCGGTCGACGACGTGCTCGAACTGGCGGAACCTGTGCTTAAGCACCGTATGGCGTTGACTTTTGCCGCGCGCGCAGAAGGCGAAACCATCCCCAACGTGATCCGGCGGCTCAAGGCGCGCATCGGATAGTCGTGATGGTGGAGGCAAATCCGAACAACATCGAGACACGTGCGATACGGCAGGCAACTGTCGGCGCCCGCAAGCTGGCCGACGCCATGCCGCGCCTCATCCTCGAGGCACGCCGTGTCGCGTCGACTGTCATTCATGGCCTGCACGGCCGCCGCCGCGCCGGACCGGGTGAGAACTTCTGGCAATACCGCCGCTTCATGTCGGGCGAGCCGGCACAGAATGTCGATTGGCGGCGCTCCGCACGCGACGACCATCTCTATGTGCGCGAGCGAGAATGGGAAGCCTCGCATACGGTCTGGATCTGGCCGGACCGATCGTTGTCGATGACCTTTGCATCTGCCTTGTCGACCGACACCAAACTCGAGCGTGCACTAGTGATCGCTTTTGCGCTTGCCGAAGTACTAGTACAGGGCGGGGAACGAGTCGGAATCCCCGGCCTTATGCGCCCGACCGCGAGCCGCAACGTGATCGAGAAGATGGCAGAAGTTATTCTGCACGATCCTACCGATCGCGCTAGCCTGCCGCCATCGTTCGCTCCGTCTCCTCTGTCCGAGGTCGTGATGTTGTCCGATCTATGGGCCCCGATCGGCGAGGTGCGGGGCAAAATCGGCCAGCTCTCGGCGTCGGGCGCCCACGGCCACGTTGTGCAGATCGTCGACCTGGCCGAAGAAAGCTTTCCCTACTCCGGCCGCGTCGAATTCATCGAGCCGGAAGGCGCCGGCAGCGTTACTGCCGGCCGCGCCGAAACCTGGCGGAACGACTATCAAGGCATCGTCGCGCGCCATCGCACCGCAATCCGCGGCGAAACGGATTTGCGCGGTTGGAGTTTCGCCATCCATCGCACCGACAGGCCGGCAAGCGAGCTCTTGTTGGTGCTGCATTCACGCATGGGCGACAACGCGCAACCGGTCGTCAGCAATAGCCGGCACGAACCGGCAAGCCCTACGAGCGCTGCATGATCGGTTCCCTGCCGCTTGGCTTTGCCCAGCCACTGGTGCTGCTCGGCCTGCTCAGCCTTCCGGTCCTCTGGTGGCTATTGCGGCTGGTGCCGCCTCGTCCGCGGCGCATCGACTTTCCGCCGACGCGGCTGCTATTCGAGATCGCGCCCAAGGACGAAACGCCCGCGCGCACGCCCTGGTGGCTCACACTGCTGCGGCTCACGCTGGCGGCCCTGGTGATCATCGCCGCTGCCGGACCGATGTGGAATCCTCCGCTCGCGACAGCAGATCGGGCGGGGGCGCTGCTGATCTTGCTCGATGACGCCTGGCCTGCGGCGTCGACCTGGGACGCGCGGCTGCGCACAGCGGACGAGATGATCGTGCGCGCCGAAGCGGACAATCGCGGCGTCGCGGTGCTGCCGCTGTCGGAAACCGAACGCGATATCTCCTTGCAAATTGCCGGCGCCGCTCGCGTACAGATTAAACAAATCACACCGAAGCCTTATGGGGTTGACCGTTCAGAGGCGTTGCCAATGATCGAGCGCTTCCTTGCTGGCGCCCCGAACGCCGAAATTGTCTGGCTTTCGGATGGTGTCGATCTCGGCAAAGGACCCGACTTTGTCGAAGGCCTGAAGCGGATTATCGGCAGCCACCCGCTCACAATCGTCGAGGGCGGGTTGCCGACATCACACGCGCTCACTGCCGCTGACAATGCCGCCGGCGCGTTGACGGTGAAAGTGCTGCGCGCGCAACCCGGGCCCGCAGATACCGGCATGGTGGGCGCGATCGACCTCAAGGGTCTGCCGCTGGGCGAGGCGCCTTTCGGCTTCAAGTCCGGCGAACGCGAGGCCGACGCCGTGATTGACCTGCCGGTCGAAATCCGCAACGACGTCGCCCGGCTTGAAATCGTCGGCGAGCGATCGGCGGGCGCCGTGCAGCTGCTCGACAAGCGCTGGCGCCGAAGAACGGTCGGTGTCGTGTCCGGATCAACCGCCGACCGCTCGCAGCCATTGATCGGTGCAACCTACTATCTCTCCCGTGCGCTCAATCCATTCGCCGACGTCAGCCTCACCGAAGGCGTCGCGCCGGCAGAAGCCATAGCGCGGTTTCTCGACCGGCATCTGCCAATGGTGATCCTCGCCGATGTTGGCAATGTCACCGAGGCGATGCATAGCCTGAGCAAGTGGATCGACAATGGTGGCGTGCTCGTGCGCTTCGCGGGCCCGCATCTTGCGCGCGGCGACGATAATCTCGTGCCAGTGAAATTGCGGCGCGGTGGCCGCATCCTGGGCGGCAGTATGAGCTGGGACAAGCCACAGCAGCTCGCCGGATTCTCGCGCGAAAGCCCGTTCAACGGAATGCCTGTTCCAACTGACGTGACGGTCACGCGTCAGGTGCTGGCCGAGCCGGACTCCCAACTCACCGACCGCACCTGGGCGACGCTGGCCGACGGCACGCCGCTGGTCACCGCCGAACGCCGTGGCAAGGGATTGATCGTGCTGTTTCATGTCACCGCTGATAGCCGCTGGTCCGATCTGCCTCTGTCGGGCACCTTTGTCGACATGCTGCGGCGCCTGGTGGCGCTCGCCGGCTCCAGTGCGACGGCCGAAGGTGAAAACAGCGCGGTCGAGAACGCCGGTCGCCGCGCGACGCAGGTCGTGCCGCCAACACGCGTGCTCGACGGCTTTGGCGCGTTTTCAACCCCGCCGCCGACCGCCCGCCCCATTCCGAGCAACTATACCGGGCGCGCCAGCCTCGATCATCCGCCCGGATTCTACGGACCACCTGAAGGCCTAGTCGCTGTCAATACGCTCGCTCCTGCCGACCGCCCCGTGGCGCTCGATGTCTCGCCCCTCAACGCAGGGCTCGACGTTTACCGGCACGGTGAGCCCCTCGACCTGCGTGGGCCGATTTTCCTCGCCGCGCTGGCCTTGCTTATGCTTGACGCGCTGATCGTGGTCATGCTGTCCGGCGCGCTGAGTGCCTTATGGCCGCGCCGGGGCACGGCAGTGGCGCTGCTGGCGGCTGGCCTGTTCGCTTCCCTGACCCTGCCCGATGCGGGGCACGCGCAGCCCGCGCCTCAGCCGCAGCAGACGCCGCCACTAACGGCGCAGCAGGAAGACTTCGCCATGAAAGCGACGCTGCAGACGCACCTTGCCTACGTCATCACCGGCGATGCCGCCGTCGACGAGATCAGTAAGGCCGGCTTGCAGGGGCTCACGCTGTTTCTGGCGCAGCGCACGGCCCTAGAAG
>JBARNC010000636.1:0-1785 GCA_049802775.1 Pseudolabrys sp.
TTAGTTGCCAGTTCGAGCAATGCCTGTGTGCCTTGGTCGATATTCGTGAAAGTGCCGATTAGTTTTCCGTCGCGGTCGAAGCCGCGAATCTTTAGCTGGTCCGCAATAGGTGGCCGGCACAACCCGCTTGCCCAAGCACCGGTACAAGTGCGCAGGGGCCGTTGGAATATTTGCTCATGCGTTCCTCTATGTGAATGTTAGGTCTGCACCGCCTTCGGGATCGGCCCCTTGTTCGATCTGCGTGTCCACGAAATCCTGCCAGTGGTCGTTTAATGTCTTGGGGCGCAGAAGTTCTTTGATCGGGTCCGGCTCATCATCATTCGCAATCGGCTCGCGCCACGACATGCTGAGATATCGGAACGCGTCTGCTCCGTGGCTGGCCCAATCGTGTTTGGGTGTTTTGCGGAATGTCCTTAGCTGCTCATCCCATTCGGCGCAGTACGATCTCAGACATTCAATGCCGCGCTTTTAAAATCGATTTCCACGTTAAACGCCCGGCGCCCGCATATTTTTTCGCGAAAGATTTCCGCGTTACGCGAAGTGCAGTGAAAGAACCATATCTTTCCCTATCATTGAACCGATCAGTGAAAGAACCATATCAAAACCTATTTCCCTGTCATTGAAATCGGTCCCCGGCGCATGTAATGCTTTAATGTATGGCAGTTTGCATACATTTGAAGAGGCAAACCAATAATGGCAACCAAACCAGAGGGGAAAACGGTCGCGCTAGCGCTGCGTATCCGCCCCAGCGTGAAAGCGGCCGCCGTGAAGCGAGCGAAGACCGAGGACCGGAGCCTAGCCAACTACGTCGAGCGGCTGATCGTCGCGGATGCCAAAAAGGCGAAGAGGCGGTAACCCTGCCCTAGCCGTGGCCGCTGGTGTGTTAATCGCGCTTGCCGGGTATATCTCAGCATGGGTCAATTTCATGGTTATGGAATAAAAGGAAGCCCGCCAGTGTGGGCGGGCCAGTTGGGTGATTGCATCATTACGTGGCTAGGTCGCGATTTTTCCGAAGACCGTCTCCGCCCACTCGGATGCGAGTGTTGCGTACTCTTCATCGGTAAGTTCGGCGCGACCCGTTAACCCAGCAAGTTCGCGACCGAGCTTCACGGGATCGACCTCGATTTTGGACCGGCGCGGGGACGGTGACCGTGCCGCACTGTGAGTTTGCATGGGATGTCCTTTCAGAGAGCTGCTAGTTGAAGCCCCAATCGGTTATTGCTTCGTTAATCCACTCAAACCTCCCTCAATCCAAAGGTGTGCAAGCCACTCCCTTCGCTCGATTACTTTGTCAACGCGGCGTTGCGCTCACGCTGCGATGGCGGATTTTAAGGCCCGTTGGTTGGCGACCACTGTCTGAGCCTTTTCCGCCGTCCCACCCGACGAAGGTTCGGCAGTGGTCGCCTTGGTCCGGTGTTGGCTGGGGACCACTGAAACCGGACTGAGCCGCGAAATCATGGCGGCCAATTCGTTAGCAAACCGTTGCGAACTGTCGGGACCGACAGGTGTCCAGTGTGTCCGCAAGCCGCGGTGTCGGCCATTGGCCGCATCGGTCAGTGAACGATCGGGATCGGCCAGTGAACGATCATCGCGGGCCGCGCTGCGGCGGGCGTAAACCGTTCGTTAGGAGTTTCCACCGGAAGCTAATCGGCGCCGGTCGCCGGCCTGCTCTGAGGGATGCACCGATGATGCCGATTGTATTCGAACTGATAACTATGTTGGCAGTACTCGGGCTAGGCTTTGTACTCGGGCGAATGTGGGAGATTCGGCTGCAGGAGATTCTTC
>JBARNC010000637.1:0-3077 GCA_049802775.1 Pseudolabrys sp.
GATTCCCCTCCCTGTGCCCCGTTATTCGGCAAATAGGATACGAATGTGACGCTTGCAATGAAAGGACAGACGCAGCGCCGGGTCATGGCAACGGATCTCTGTATAGGCGTTTTAATAATCCGGGAACGCGCTTTATCATTTGTATTCAAATAGTTGGCTTAACGCTGCCGAAAGCTTTGACGCATGAAACCCGCGCCCTTCGTCCGTCATGTGCCGAAGACGCCTGAAGAGGCGCTGAAAATTCTCGCTGAAGCGCACTCAGTCCAGCGCACTCAGTCCGCGTTCTGGCAAGGCACTGGGTCTATCGCGCCAGCGTCGCTACTCACCCCGCGGGATAAGGTTATCGGATGACGATGTCTGCTTTTGGCACTTAGCGGACAATCTGACCGAGGCTCTCAATGTCCGCTTTTGGCGGGTAAAGCAGACATCACTCCCGCATCGCAAAATGTCCGCTTACGACCCAAAGCGGACATGCGACCGACAAAGCGTAGGCGCAGCGCAGTGTGCGGGCAGCGAAGCCAGCGGTAACCTGGAACTGGTTGCGCAACATCGATCTTGCTTGTTTTACTTGTGAGCCCGCCGCCGGAAGCGGGCCCAACCACGGGGGGACAACACAATGGCTCGAATAATTGCGATTACAGCGGTGGTCTGCGCCGCGATGGGCATGACTATGCAAGCTGAGGCCGCCAAGCGGACCGCCAAGCGGATACCCCCAGGCCACATCGTGCTCGACGGTTGCGCCTACTGGTCGCCGCTCTGCACCTTCATGGGCTCAGGCCCCAACACCTATTCACTGTACGGGTACGTTCCGTGGAGCACTCCAATCACGGTGCTCGCCCGGAAGACCAGCAATGTCGGACTCTGCGCGGGCACGCGTGTGGATGTAGTGTCCTACGTGCCCAATCCAAAAGGAAGCTGCATGTTTCGCTGAATCCTGCGCCCTGTCAGATGGCAGCTAGCGGCCGAAGAAGCGAAATGGATACTGATAGAAGAAGCGGCGCGGTTCGTCTGCGGATCCGTAGGCATCAAAACCCGATGAAGAAGTCGGTGCTTCTTCCATGCGCTTGCGAGTTGCGTTCTTGCGCTTCTGATTGGACTGCGCATCCTTTTGCGTTGTTTGCTTGACCGGCCTTGCAACTCGCTCTTTATGCGGTGCGGTCGCAGCTACTGGTGCGGATGGCGTCGGTATAGTAGGCGACTGTATTGCCATCAGACCGGCGATGCCGAAGCTAATTATCGCCCCAAGTCCGAGCAAATAAAAAATCACGACAGCGACGCCACGCATTACATCGCTCCACCGTCGATGGTCGAGGCAGATTATTGCAAGGTTACGCCTAGGCTATCCGCTATGGAAGGTAAGACATGAATTTTTTCCGCCCGACCGCTTTTGGGGGGTAAAGCGGACATCACGTTTAAACGGCCTCATGTCTGCTTATGACCCAAAGCGGACATCCCACGCTCGCGAAATGATCTTCTTTCGGGGAGCGCACCCTACTAAACTACCTTTGACATGGATCAAGCATCATACGATCCCGCGTCGCGTTGAGTACGGCATTTGACCGAAAGTTGGCGGCCATTCATTGCAATGTAACATCCTATTCCTCAACTCATGCACAAGCTCTTCAAGCGACCAAACCTAGCGCACGGTTATTGAGAACTAAGAGCTAGAGTATTGGATAATGGAACAAGACGCCGCCGATCGCGAAACCGATAAGCGTTTCTCTCAGCTGGAAGGTGAGTTGCGCGCGAACGAGGAGCGGTGGCGCGCGGTAATGGCAAACCCGTTCATGGGCATCACGGTTCTTGATCGAAATCAATACTTCTTAATGGCCAATTCGACCTTTCAAGAAATGGTCGGTTACACCAACGATGAGCTCAAAAAGCTCACGCCGCTGGAAATCACCCCCGTAGGCGAACGCGAGATCAACAGGACTCTTTTCAAGGAACTACAGGAGGGCAAGCGCCAACACTTCGAACTGGTCAAACGGCTGCAGCGCAAAGACGGCAAACTGATCTGGATACAGCTTTATGTCTTTGGAATTCCGGATCGGGAATTGGTTGGCCAGCACACATTTGGCATGAGTTTTGACATCACGGAGAAAATGCAAGCACAGGACGCTCTGCAGGTCGCCCATGCGGAGCTTGCGCGTTCTGCACAGGTGAGCCGAATGGGTGCCATGACCGCCTCGATCGCCCACGAGATCAATCAGCCCCTAGGTGCCATCGTGGCAAATGCCAGTGCCGGGCTGCGCTGGCTAGCAAGGACACCGCCCGATCTCTCTGAGGCGCAGAAAAATTTTGAGCAGATTGTTCGTGAGGGACGACATGCTGCCGAAGTGATTGAGGGTCTGCGCTCGATCTTCAAATCCAAGGAATCGGCACACATCTCCGTCGATTTGAATCAGCTCATCCACGAGGTGCTTGCGCTTGTTCAGCCTACCCTTCAAAAGCACGGGATTATCGTGCGCACTGAATTGGATAAAATGCTTATTCCTGTGACAGGCAATCGGGTGCAGCTGCAACAGGTACTCTTCAATCTTGTAAGCAATGCCATCGAAGCGATGCAATCAGCCGCCGACCGTAAGATGCTCATCAAATCCGAACTCGAAAGCGGCGGCGAAGTTCAGGTCACTGTTGAGGATTCCGGCAGCGGCATCGACCCGAAAGATATCGATAAAATCTTTAGTTCATTCTTCACAACCAAGATCGAGGGCATGGGAATGGGTCTATCGATTTGCCGTTCAATCATCGAATCGCATGGCGGACGTTTGTGGGCTTCGCCGGGTCACTCCCAAGGGGCAGTTTTTCGGTTTACTTTGCCAGGCCGGTAAATCCGAGGACGAATAGGCCCAGCTGACTCTTCTCGTCCGTAGCCATACCGCACGTAGCGACCTATGTCCGCTATTGGCGGTGGTCTCAACCGGTCGACGCAACACTCTATCCTGAAATGGAAAGATGGGGTGTATGGCGATGGGTCATAAATTTCGTCGTGGTTTCACTGCGACAGAGAAGACGGAGTTGTGGGATCGCTGGCAGAAAGGGGAGTCGCTGAAGGCGATCGGGCGAGCATTCGGTAA
>JBARNC010000638.1:0-4422 GCA_049802775.1 Pseudolabrys sp.
TCGAATATGTCCAGCAAGCAACCTCTCGCCGCTCGCATTCGCGAAGCCCCTACTATGACTCTGGTTGAAGCGATCTAGCCATATGAGCTATCACGTAACTAAGCCAACGACCGCAATTACCAAGCCGTATCTAGCTGTGCTGACGCATTCGGGAGCTGATGGCCTGCCATCAGACGTCGAGCGGTGAGCCGTCGGCGCCTGGAATCCGACCACGCCTTCGCAACAACCCTTTTGCGCATGCTGGCAAATAGCGTAAAGCTGCGCTCGGATTGGAAGATCAAAAAATGATACGAGTGCCGAAATTCACCTCGCGCCAGATTTTGATCGTGTTGCACGACCTCGTCGCCACAGCGGCTGCTATTATTTTCACATTCTATATTCGCTTCGAGGGCGATGTCTTGCAGGCCAAGCTCACCGGCCTCGAAATGTTTTTGCCGATTTTCGTGATCTATGCCGGCGTAATCTACTTCATATTCAAGCTGCATTCGAACAAGTGGCGGTTCACGTCGCTTCCCGACCTCTACAATATCTTTCGTGCGACGACGGTACTCGCGGTTTCACTGCTCGCGCTCGATTATGTTCTGTTAACGCCCTACATCTATGGCAATTTCTTTTTCGGCAAGATCACGATCGTACTCTATTGGCTCGTGCAAATGTGCTTCCTGGGTGGATTGCGTGTCGCTTATCGCTACTTCCAGTATACGCGGACGCTCCAGCGGGTAAGAGTCGCGGATGCAACGCCCACATTGATCGTCGGCCGCGCTGCCGATGCCGAAGTGCTGCTGCGCTCGATCGAGAGCGGCGCAGTGAAGAAGATCTGGCCGGTCGGCATTCTCTCCCCGTCGCCGGCTGACCGGAACCATGCGATTCGCGGCATTCCCGTGCTTGGCGATGTCGATGATCTCGAGGGGGTGGTCGACGATCTTACCGGCCGCGGCAATCGGGTCACCCGCCTGGTGTTGGTGCCCTCGGCACTGTCGCCGGAGGCGCATCCGGAGGCGCTGCTGATGCGTGCGCGGCGGCTGGGGCTGAACATGAGTCAGCTGCCGTCGCTGGATGGTGGCGCCCAGGTGCAGCTCGCGCCCGTTGCGGTCGAGGACCTGCTATTGCGCCCGAGCGTGAAAATCGATTACCGGCGGCTCGAACAATTCGTCGATGGCAAGGCGGTGGTGGTCACCGGCGGCGGCGGCTCGATCGGATCGGAAATCTGCGAACGCATCGTGACCTTCGGCGCGGCCCGGCTGCTGGTCATCGAAAATTCCGAGCCGGCACTGCACGCAGTTCTTGAGAGCCTGGCGACAATGGAGAGCCAGGCCGAGATCGAAGGCCGCATTGCCGATATTCGTGACCACGACCGGATCATGCATCTGATCTCGCAATTCAAGCCGGATATCGTGTTTCATGCCGCCGCGCTCAAACATGTGCCACTGCTCGAGCGGGATTGGGGTGAGGCCATTAAGACTAACGTTTTCGGATCGATCAATGTCGCTGATGCCGCCGCCAGTGCTGGCGCCACCGCCATGGTCATGATCTCCACTGACAAGGCGATCGAGCCGGTATCGGTGCTCGGCGCCACCAAGCGGCTTGCAGAAATGTATTGCCAAGCACTTGACGGCGATTTCGCGCGGCGTGCCGGCGATGGGCGCGCGGCCATGCGGCTTATCTCGGTGCGCTTCGGTAACGTGCTCGCGTCCAATGGCTCGGTCGTACCTAAATTCAAGGCTCAGATCGAAGCCGGCGGTCCGGTCACTGTCACGCATCCGGACATGGTTCGCTTTTTCATGACCATCCGCGAGGCCTGCGACCTGGTCATCACTGCGGCGAGCCACTCGCTCGGGCCAAAGCGGACCGACCTATCGGTATATGTCCTGAACATGGGTCAGCCGGTTAAGATTGTCGATCTTGCCGAACTCATCATTCGCCTCAGCGGCCTCCAGCCGGGTCGCGATATCGAGATCAAGTACACCGGTGTTCGACCAGGCGAGCGGTTGCACGAGATTCTGTTCGCGCGCGAGGAGGAAACGACCGAAATCGGAATTCCCGGCATCGTAGCCGCCAAGCCGGTGCAGCCGTCGCTCGAAGCCATCCGCGCCTGGGTCGCGATGCTGGAGCAAGCGCTCAGCCGCAACGAGCGTACCGCCATCGACAAGGTGCTGCGCGATGCGGTCCCGGAATTTCGGGGCGAGGCGGCTTGAGGGGGCGACTGTGGACTCGGCGGCATTCTTCGAAACAGAATTTGCTGTCCACCGCGATGTCGCTCGCGCCACGCATACGGTGCTGACGAGCACTTTCGGACCCATTTGCACGGACCCAGCTGGCCGGCTTGATCGCGTCAGTTAGTCAAGCGTATCGTGCAGTGGCTCGAATGGGACTGATCTTTTATGTGAAATAACACTTTGCAACGGATGGGGGCTGGCAATGCGAATGCGTGTCGCGATACTCGCAGCAATGATGCTAGTGGGTGCGGCCGCACAGGCCGCCGATTTCACGGGCGTTGCCAGAGTCATTGATGGTAACACGCTTGTTATCGACGCAACAAAGATTCGCCTTGAACGCATAGACGCCCCGGAGACCGATCAGGTCTGCCTCAATGCGAAAGCTATACGCTGGAACTGCGGCATCGAGGCTCGTGACCAACTCGCAGCGCATGTCGCGGCCCGAGAAATCAAGTGTACTTCAAACGGCATCGATGCTTACCGCAGAACACTTGCCACATGTTACCTTGCTGGCGAAGACCTGAACGGTTGGATGGTCCAGCAGGGTTGGGCACTCCCTTATTTTCGGCAATCGTTCGTATACGTTGACGCTCAAAACGAGGCTCGGACCCAACAGCGCGGACTGTGGCAGGGCGCATTCATTGCGCCGTCGGATTGGCGTCATCGCAACAAAACGACGACCATCATGGGTACGCCGAAAGCACCGAATGCGCAGGCAATACTGTTGGGCCCCACCGCGACCGCAAACGCGCCATCGCCTGAATGTACGATTAAGGGAGATATCACCCGCGCCCGTCGGCGGATTTATCACATGCAGAACCAAAACTCTTACGCGAGAATTAAAATGGATAAAGGCGGCAAACGATGGTTCTGCACAACTGAGGAAGCCGAGGCTGCAGGGTGGCGTAGAGCATTGAGGTGAGAGATCACTGGTACGTCTAACTTTTGGTTTCTTAAAAGCGGTCGTATTGTAGGTTTCAAGACTTTCCCTACCGACCGGCGTTTTGCATGGTCTCCCACTGTGTGAATGCGGTCTCCACCGCCAAAAAATATGCATGTTCGCTATAGTCAGGGTGCTTTTTGACGGCAGCGCGAGCCCGAGCCAGTCGGCCACGGCGTGCTGGGCCAACGGCATTTTCCGCGAGCACTTCCGTCAACGCGTCTGTGAACTCGCGGTAAAGTGCTGAAATGTCGGTGATGGCCAATGCTGTGCTTCCTGCGCCACCTTTAATCGGCGATAGCTTAGGCCGCTTCGCTTGCTTGTCCACGGTCTACGACCGCTTCATAGAGGCCGTTTACCTAAATTGGCTAAGACGGTAAGGGCCACAGGAAGCATCTCATGGAAGAGAGACACTTTATTGTCCCGAAAGGCGCGTTTGCACGCACGGTGAGGAAGAAAAATTTTGGCAGTACGGAGCAAATTAAATAATCTTTCACAGAGGATCGCGACGCCGGCGCCGGCGGGGGAAGAAAAGAGGGGGAGAAGAATGAGTTCGGGTCTGAAACCAGTCCAACCAGGCGCCGCTGCGATTGGCCTCGACCCAGCCACCCGCTCCGCCTTGGTCGATATCGACCAGCCCGCTGTGAAGCGAGGGCTCCGCGACAAACGCGTTGCCCCGCAACTGCTGCGGTTTCTCTACTGGATTTACGAGCGCCGACTCCTGCATCAGCTCGAACAGGGACCGCTGCCTCGCCACGTTGGCATCATCCTGGATGGAAACCGCCGCCACGCTCGGCGTCGAGGCCTCGGCGACCCGCGTGAAATCTATCAACGTGGGGCCGACAAGCTCAACGACGTCCTGGACTGGTGTGCTGAGCTGGACATCCCCGCAGTTACACTCTGGGTATTCTCAACGGAGAACCTTAAGCGATCACCCAGTGAGGTTACCGGAATCCTCGCTGCAATCGAAGCCAAGATTGCGGCGCTAGCTCACGACCCGTTCATGCATGAAAAACGTATCCGCGTACAGGCCATCGGTCGGCTCGATATTTTACCGGAATCAGTCGTTACTGCGATACGTGCAGCGGAGGCGGCAACCGCACAGTACGATTCAACGACCTTGACGATTGCAGCCGCTTACGGAGGCCGGGAGGAGATCGTCGATGCTGTCTGCAACTTTCTTAAAGCGCAAGCGAAGCAAGGAGCATCATTGTCTGACGTCATAGAAAACATGACATCTGATGCTATCGCCCGGCATCTTTATGC
>JBARNC010000639.1:0-6539 GCA_049802775.1 Pseudolabrys sp.
CTGATTATGATTACCATCGGCGCCTCGATTTTCCTGCGCGGTATCGCCCAGGTTATATTCGACAAGCGCTTCCACAGCCTGCCGCCGCTGTTTGGTAGCGATCCGATCCGCGTCGGCGGCGCGACCATCCTGCCGCAGAGCCTGGTTGTGCTGTTCGGCGCCGGTGTCATCGTCGTACTGCTCTGGGTGTTCATCGAACGCACCCTGCTCGGCAAGGCGGTGATCGCCACGGCGGCAAACCGGCTGGCCGCGCGTCTCGTCGGCATCGACACCCGCCGCATCGTTGGCTTTTCCTTCGCGGTGTCGGCAGCGATCGGCGCGGTCGCCGGTATTCTCGTCACTCCGATTACACTGACCAGCTACGAGGTCGGCACTCTGCTCGCGCTCAAGGGATTTGCCGCGGCCATGCTCGGCGGCATGGGTAGTGCGATCGGCGCCGTCGTCGGCGGCATCCTGCTGGGGCTACTCGAAGCATTCGCTGCCGGCTATTTGTCCTCGCAATACAAGGACGCGGTTGCCTTCCTCGTCATCCTGGCCGTGCTATTCGCCATGCCGCAGGGCCTATTCGGCCGCGCCAAGGTCGATCGGGTCTGAGCATGCGCGCGCTGCTCTATTCCCGGCTGATGCCGATTGTCGCAGTGGCGGTGATTGCCGCGGTAGTGCCAGCGTACTTCCCCTCCGCCTACTACTATCGCGTCGCCGCGCTAGTTTTCGTGTTCGCGCTTGCCGGGATCGGACTGAACCTGCTGATGGGCTTTGCCGGCCAGGTCAGTCTGGGCCATGCAGGATTTATTGGCATCGGGGCCTATGCAGTCTCCATCGGCCCGACCCACCTCGGCCTGCCAACGTGGCTGTCGCTTTTCGCCGGCGCCGCGCTCTCGGCCATCGTCGCCTTTCTCGTCGGCCGGCCGATCCTGCGCCTGAAAGGGCACTATCTCGCTATCGCCACGCTCGGCTTTGGCATCCTGTTGTCCATCGTGTTCACCAACGAGGCGAATCTCACCGGCGGCCCTGATGGCATGTCGGTTCCACGCCTGGTTCTGTTCAGCTGGGCGGCGCGCGGATCGGAAACCTGGTATTGGATCAGCGCGGCCAGCTTTGTGATCGGCGCCGCGCTTGCGCTCAATTTGATCGACAGTCCAACCGGACGCGCGCTCAGGGCGATCCATGACAGCGAGGTGGCCGCACGCGTGCTCGGCATCGACGTGGCACAAAAAAAGCTGACGGTGTTCGTCGTCTCGGCGGTTTACGCCTCGGTCGCCGGGTCATATTTGGCGATGTTCAACGGCCACATTACGCCCGAGGTATCCGGCTTCCTGCGGTCGATCGAACTTGTTGCCATGGTGGTACTGGGCGGCATGGGATCGATCGTTGGTTCGCTGGTCGGCTCCGCGGTCATCGTCGTGCTGCCGCAGGTGCTGAGCTTCCTGCATGATTACGAACACATGGTGCTCGGCCTCATCGTCATGGGCGTCATGATCTTCCTGCGCGGCGGCATCGTGCCGAGTCTCACCGCCCTGTTTGCCGGGAGGCGGGCGTGAGCATACTGTCCGTTGACGATCTGTCGATCACTTTCGGCGGCGTGTGCGCGGTCGATGGCGTGAGTTTCGATATCGCCGAGGGCCTTGTGTTCTCGATCATCGGCCCGAACGGCGCCGGCAAGACCACGTTGTTCAACCTGATTTCAGGCCTTTACGTACCGCAGGGCGGACGCGTGCTGCTGGCCGGGGAAGACGTGAGTGGATGGACGCCGGAACAGCTTGCCCGCCGCGGGCTGTCGCGAACCTTCCAGAACCTGCAGATCTTCTTCCGCTTGACCACGCTCGAAAACGTCATGGTTGGCCGCCACCGTCACGAGCGCACCGGGATTTTCACCGATCTCTTGCGTCTGCCGGCGGTCGAGCGGCAGAACCGCGCAACGCGCGAACAAGCAATGGTGGCGCTCGCCCGCATCGGCCTGCAGACGATGGCAGACCGGCCGGCGGGCAGTCTTGCCTATGGCGATCTCAAGCGCCTCGAAATCGCCCGCGCGCTCGCGACCGAGCCATCTGTGCTGCTGCTCGATGAGCCGGCGGCTGGCTGCAACGCGGTGGAGACGGCTGAGCTTGAAGGTATGATCCGCGGCATCGCCAAGGATGGCGTCACCGTCGTCCTGGTGGAACACGACATGCGCCTGGTGATGAACGTTTCCGACCGCATTCATGTCCTTGCCAATGGCCGCACGCTTGCTGAGGGGACGGCGGCCGAGGTGCGCGTCGATCCGGCGGTTATCCAGGCCTATCTTGGCGCGCAGGAGGTTGGCCGTGCTGTCGGTTGAGAACTTGCGCAGCAGCTATGGCCGTATCGTGGCGCTGCATGGCGTCTCGATCGTGGTCGCGGCCGGCGAGATTGTCACTTTGCTCGGCGCCAATGGCGCCGGCAAGACAACGCTATTGCGCGCCATCTCCGGCGTGCAGCCGATCAGTGCCGGCAGCATCCGTTTTGAGGATCGGCGGGTCGACTGCCTGCCCGATCATGCGCGGGTCGCCCTCGGCATCGCACAGGTACCCGAAGGCCGCCAATTGTTCGCCCCGCTCACCGTCGAAGATAACCTGAAGCTCGGCGCTTGGTCACGGCGCAGCAGCGACTTCGCGCCCGAGCTAGCCTACGTCTACGGGCTTTTCCCCATGCTTGCCGAGCTGCACCGCGCCGCCGCCGGCACGCTGTCCGGCGGTCAACAACAGATGCTCGCTATCGGCCGTGCGTTGATGGCCAAACCGCGGCTTTTGCTGCTCGATGAACCGTCGATGGGTCTTGCGCCGATCCTGGTCGATCAGATTCTCAAGGCCGTTCAGGGCTTGCGGCGTCACGGCCTGACCGTTTTGCTGGTCGAACAGAATGCCAGCGCGGCGCTCTCGATCGCCGACCGCGGCTATGTGTTGGAGACGGGCAGAGTGACGCTGAGCGGAACTGCCGCTGAAATCCAGGCCGATCGCCGGGTCAGGGAAGCCTATTTGGGCATCTAAAAAACGCTCGGGAATTGATGTTGGTCAAGTTAACCGGTCGGCAAATGAATTTAATTGTAACTTGATTGCGATCGATTTGCGGAGAATGGCGATGAAGGAGAGCCTTCGTCCGGGGGTGTTGCGGGTCAGCCGTTTTGAGGTTGATCACGATCGAACAATCGGATTCATGGGTGAGGAAGGCCGTGTTTACGGCACCCCTTATCTTGTGCGCGATATTGAACAGACTTGCCGACAGCTACTACTCGATCATGGTGATGCCGGCGAAGACTCGGTCGGTACCGACATCGCAATCAAGCACCTTGCCCCGACATTACTCGGGATGTCGGTCGAGATCACGGCCAGCGTGACCGCAGTGGAAGGGCGCAGGGTCGTATTCGAGATATCGGCCAAGGACGACATCGAACGGATCAGCACCGGAACGCACGGCCGTTTCGTGGTAGACGTCAACAAGACTATTGAACGCTTGAAAGCGAAAGCAGCCAAGCGCGCTGGCGCCGGATCGGGATGATCAACATGCCAACCAAACCCGCGCACAACGAACGAACGGTCTCGACGTATTGCTACCAGTGCGTCGCTGGACCCGATCTATTGAAAGTGCGGGTCGAGGACGGCATCGCTACTGAAGTGACCCCAAACTTCGACGCGGCGACCATCCATCCGGCTGGCGGCAAGGCATGCGTGAAGGCGTTTGGGCTGGTGCAGAAGGCCTATAACCCGAATCGGATTCTCTATCCGATGAAGCGGACGAATCCCAACAAGGGTCGTGGCGAAGATCCCGGCTTTGTTCGCATCTCCTGGGAAGAGGCGCTATCGCTCGTCGCCGACAAGCTCAATGCAGTGCGCGCGGCCGGCCTCACCGATGAAACGGGATACCCACGCGTCGCCGCGAGCTTTGGCGGCGGCGGCACGCCGACCGCCTACATGGGAACGCTTCCCGCGTTCTTGGCGGCGTGGGGCCCGATCGACATGAGTTTTGGCTCAGGGCAGGGCGTGAAGTGCTATCACTCCGAGCATCTCTATGGCGAACTGTGGCATCGCGGCTTCACAGTGTCGCCCGACACGCCGCTCTGCGAGTACCTCGTTTCCTTCGGCGCCAATGTCGAGGCCTCAGGTGGGGTGTGCGGCGTTAAGCGCCACGCCGATGCCCGCAAGCGCGGCATGAAGCGTGTGCAAATCGAACCTCATCTCTCTGTGACCGGCGCATGTTCGGCGGAATGGATTCCGATCAAGCCGAAGACCGACTCGGCGTTTCTGTTCGCGATGATTCACGTGTTTCTGCACGAGCATCCGCACGAACGGCTCGATCTGCCTTTCCTCAAGCATCGCACGTCTTCGCCCTATCTCGTCGGGCCGAATGGCTTATTCATGCGCGATCCGCTGACGCGCAAGCCGCTGATGATGGACGGCGCGACTGGTCGGGCGGTGCCGTTCGACACGCCCGGCATCGATCCAAAGCTGGAGGGCTCATTTGTCATCGACGGCGTCGAGGTCGACGCCGACGAGGAACTGATCTCGCACAAGGCGGTCACGGTCAGTCCGGCATTCGCGCGACTCGTGGCCCACGTGAAGGACTATTTACCGGAATGGGCGGAGCCGATCTGTGACGTGCCGGCCGCTACAATCCGTCGTATCGCCAACGAGTTTCTCGGCCACGCGCGCGTTGGTGAAACGATCGAGATTGAGGGCGTGACGCTGCCGTTGCGGCCGGTTTCAATTTCGCTTGGCAAGACCGTGAACAATGGCTGGGGCGGCTATGAATGCTGCTGGGCGCGGACGCTGATCGGCTGTCTGTTCGGCGCGCTTGAGGTGCCCGGTAGCACACTTGGCACAACGGTCAGACTCAATCGGCCGGCCGACAATCGCTGGTCAAGCGTCAAGCCGGGACCGGATGGATTCATGAAATATCCTATGAATCCGACCAGCAAAAGCGAATGGATTTCGCGTCCGCCGGTGCGCAGCGCACACCGCACGCTGGTGCCGCTGGTGGCCGATTCAGCCTGGAGCCAGGCGCTCGGCCCGACCCATCTCGCCTGGATGATGCAAAGCGAGGACTTCGACAAGCTTCCGGTGGCAACGCCGCCCGACGTTTGGTTCGTCTATCGCATCAATCCGGCAATTTCGTTTTGGGACACCAAGGCCGTCGGAAACGCGATGGCAAAGTTTCCGTTCACTGTCTGCTTCGCCTATACGCTAGATGAGACAAACCACATGGCCGACGTGCTGTTGCCGGATTGCACGGACCTTGAGAGCTTGCAGCTATTGCGCATCGGCGGCACGAAATATGTTGAGCAATTCTGGGACTACCAGGGATTTGCGTTGCGTGCTCCGGCGGTGCCTCCGCAAGGGGAGGCCAAGGATTTTACCTGGATAGCAACCGAGCTCGCCTACCGCACTGGACTGATCGAAGCCTATAATTCTTCCATCAACCGCGGCGCCGCGGGCGTCAAGCTTTCTGGAAAAAACTACGACTTCTCGCTCGCTCCGGAAAAAAAACACGACGTCGAGACGATCTGGGATGCGAGTTGCCGCGCCGCGAGCGCGGAAATCACCGATGGCGCCGAATCGCAAGGGTTGACGTGGTTCCATGAGCACGGCTTCCGCGTGAAGCCGTTTCCGCGACTGCAGTGGTACCTCTATCCGAAACTCGTCCAGGAGGGATTGCGTTTCGAGCAGCCTTACCAGGAACAGTTGTTCCGCGTTGGCAAGGAACTCGGCCGCCGTTTGCACGAGCAGGGCATCAATTGGTGGGACAAGCAGCTCAACGAATACGAGCCGCTGCCGAAGTGGCATGATCTCAACGCATTATGGGAAGTTGCACTCGCAAAACACTTCTCGGTGCGCATTGCCGACTATCCATTTTGGCTGATCACCGCGCGCAGCATGCAGTACTCCTGGGGCGGCAACGTTGGCATCCAGCTCATCAAGGAAGTGGCGGATAACGTCGCCGGCCACGGCAATATTGTTATGAATCACGGAGCGGCGGAGCGCCTGGGTATCGCCGACGGCGATCTCGTGGAGGTGCGCTCGCCGCTCAACGAAACCAAGGGACGGGTCATGGTGTGCGAAGGTATTCGTCCCGACACGCTGCTGATGATCGGCCAGTTCGATCACTGGGCAACGCCCTACGCCAAGGATTTCCACGCCCCCAGCATGAATGCGTTGGTGCCCATGCTGCTCGATCTGACCGACGCGACCGGATCGAGCGCCGACCTCGTCAAGGTTAAAATCACGCGATTGGAGGCTGCGGCATGACGCGCTGGACCATGGTGGCCGATCTCGAGCGCTGCGTCGGCTGTCAGACGTGCACGGCGGCCTGCCGGCACGCCAACGCCACCTCGCCGGCCGTGCAGTGGCGCAAGGTGCTCGATATCGAAGCCGGCACCTACCCGAACGTCAGCCGCATTTTTGTTCCGGTCGGTTGTCAGCACTGCGCCGATCCGCCCTGCATGCATGTCTGTCCGACGACGGCGACGCGCCAGCGCGCGGACGGCATCGTGACGGTCGACTACGATCTGTGCATCGGCTGCGCCTATT
>JBARNC010000640.1:0-5947 GCA_049802775.1 Pseudolabrys sp.
TAACGATGACATCAACGTTGCCGCGTACAAGATCAGCAGCAAGCCCGGGCAGTGTATCGACTTGGTCGTGTCCCCATTTCCATTCAATCGCAATCGTCCTCCCCTCCACATACCCGAGTTCTCTTAACCCATCGAGGAGTGCCTTTGTGCGGGGTGACGACGATGCCGGTGCGCCCGGAAGGAGGACGCCAATCCGAGGTATTTTTCGTGATTGTTGCGCTTGAATTTGCAACGGCCACGTCGTCATGCCGACGACAAAAAGGACCGTAAAATCGCGCCGTCTCATCTGGCCTCCGACGCTTCGCTCAGAGCATCGTATCGCCTCAACCTACGCTCTTGAAGGGTGCCAATGTCCGCTTTGGGTCATAAGCAGACATGTGCGCCGCAATAAGTCATGTCCGCTTTCCCCCCGAAAGCAGAAGTGCACTAGCCGATGTCCGCTTTGGGTCAATAGCGGACATTCGGGGCCTACCTATTCGATCACCTCGTCGGCGCGACCGATTAGCGTGTTGGGGACATTGAGGCCGAGCACCTTTGCCGTTTTGAGATTGATGATCAGCTCGACTTTTGTGGCCCGCTGGACCGGTAGGTCTGTGTGCTTCTCGCCCTTGAGAATCCGGCCGATATAGTTGCCGGTCAGGCGGTATGCGTCCGTTATGTCCGCACCGTAGCTCAGCAGACCTCCGGCCACGGCGAACTCGTGAAGTTCAAAGGCGGTGGGCACCGCGTGGCGGACAGTCAGTGCGGCGAGCTGTTCGATCCGGCCAATGAAGAATGGATCGCCGCCAATCACGAGCCCGCCCACTCGCAATTCGATCAGCTTTGCGAAGACCCCATCGAAGTCACGGTCGGTGCTAGCATTCAGGACGTGGAGCTCTAGGCCAAGGGTACGAGCCGCTGCCTGCACTTCCTTCGTGTTGTGCTCGGCAAGAGCGGGACTGGTTGGGTTGACGAGCAGGGCTATGACGCGCGCCGTGGGGACCAGCTAGATTTGGGCAGCGATGTCCGCTTTGGGTCAAAAGCAGACATTTGCAGTGCAAAACGTCATGTCCGCTTTACCCCCGAAAGCGGACATTCGCGGCCGTGAATCGAAATGTCCGCTAAGTGCCAAAAGCGGAAATCGCCCAACGGCTACTCGATCACGTCGTCAGCTCTCATCAACAATGTCCCCGGAATCGGCACACCTATCGCTTCAGATGTTTTCAAATTGACGACCAACTCGAAACCTTGTTGGCTGCTCTACCGGGATATTTTCAGGTTTGGTTCCGCGCAAAATGCTGTCAGTTATTTCGGCCAAGCGCGCGAAAAGTGATGGAAAGTTGGGTCCATAAGAAATGAGACCTCCAGATTGAACCCAATCGCGAGTTCCATATATCGAGGGCAACTTTGCAGCTTTTCGCTGAGGTGACGACAAGCAAGCGGTTAGCATTTAGGAGTTCATTAATCACGACGTATAAAGCGTCTGCTTGTTCGGTCTTTAGCCTTGCGAATGCGGACTCAATGTCTTCGGTTCGCTTGATTTCGAACGGGATTAGATCGATTCCGAACTTGCGAGCGAGCGCTTGGACGGTGTTCATTTCGAGCATGGTTGCATCGTATGTAGCGTCAGCCATCACTGCCAATCGGCGGATGCTGGGGACGGCCTCGCGGAGTAATTCAAAACGCTTATTTGCGACATCGAGATTTTGAAGCGAGATACCGGTCATATTCTCGCTTGGTCGGGCTAAACTCTTGATCATGCCGGTACCGAGAGGCTCATTTGCAAAGAAGACGATAGGAACGGTGGATGTCGCCTTCATCACCGCCGGCACAGCTGCTCCGCCAGCAAAGATCACGTTTGGATTAAGCTTGGCAAACTCTTAAGCAATTTGAGTGTAGAGCTCGGGTCGTCCTTCAGCCCATCGAAATTCCAGCTTTACGGTTTGACCGTCGATCCAGCCGAGAGCCTTGAGGCGATTGACAAATGCTCCAGTCCATGGAGCCCACATTGCCGGAGTTGCTCCCCCCATAAACGCTATGATGGGAAGCTTCCCTGATTGTTGCTGCGCACGAGCGACCAACGGCCATGCTGCCGTCGTGCCTCCAATTATTCTGATGAAATCGCGCCGTCGCATCGCCGCCCCCGTGGCCTAGGATACGGCATCGTAGCGGCTCAAACCTGCATCGCGAAAGGCCAAGCGGACATTTGCAGTGCACAAGCGCATGTCCAGTTTACCCCCGAAAGCGGACATTCGTGGCTGAGTTTTGAATGTCCACTTTGTGCCAATAACGGACATTCCGCCATTCATTCGATTACTTCAATGGGGCATTGCCCCACGCCCATTTATCGTGGATCAAGGCTCGCTTAAACTTGCGCATATTTTTGTGAGAATGGGGATAAAGCAATGGCGTTTTATCAGGGTGAAATAGAAAGCTACACGCTCTCTATTAGCGATCCGAGCCGTCAGACCAACTGGAAAAGCTGGATAGCACTCAAGGGACCTTTCGGAACAGCGTTTCTCTATTTCGTGCCGCAGGGCGGGGATCGCAGGCCGAACCAAAAACGCGCCGGGGCGAATGCCTTTGATATCGATTATTGGATGTACTCCTGGCCGTATTTCGTCGACCTGTTGCGCAACGAAAAACCGGTGTATTTCCTTTATGACGACTCCTCCAACAGGGCAGAGATCGCAACCAATTGGGAACCAGTTGGCGAAG
Organism: Pseudolabrys sp.; assembly: GCA_049802775.1. GTDB lineage: Bacteria > Pseudomonadota > Alphaproteobacteria > Rhizobiales > Xanthobacteraceae > Pseudolabrys. The sequence goes on from JBARNC010000640.1 coordinate 2,698, forward strand.
CGGAGCCCCTTTGAAATCGACCAAGGAATGGCGTCGCGAAACTGTATACTCGAACATTTCGGCACCATCGCCATCGACATATCGACGTACTGAATGCCGCCTTTGGTGCGTCTGAGCAGCTTGCGCAGCGACGGCTAGTCGTTTGATGTCCGCTAAGTGGCCAATAGCGGACATCGCGAAGTTTATTCAAATCCGTAGGACGGGCACGGAAAGGCCCCACCAGGCGATGGACGACCTGGCATTGCGGGTTTAGCGGCCTCTTCGGCTAGCGACCCATCCTGCTGCCACAGCCGCCAATACGAGCGCGACTATTGCGGTATAAGCCACGTATCCGATCCAATCTCCGCCATGCTCAGTCGCAAAGCCGAGCAAGAATGGCACCGGGAAAAGAAAGATAACGATGTTACGTAGGACGAGGCTAAAACGGTCCATGCGGCATGAATAATCGCAGACAAGGTTTGATAAAGGCGGCAGGCGCGTTTTTCGGCTTACCGCGTGAGTTACGCACACGCCAGTCTTATTCGGGTCGAGCGGTCTTTAGCGAAATAGAGCGGCATTCGATTTGGCACAAACTCACCGATTCTTTGGCGGCAAACGACAAGACAAACCTGATCCCCGATGCTTTAAGCTGACACGCCTGGCCGGGGGAAGCATGACAATCCGCTTTGCGATGTTGGCATTGGCGTACCTGCTTTCAGGCTGCGCTGGCAATCCAGTGGCTATGGAGACAGATGCTCGCTCGAACTATGAAAAGTCTGCGGCAAATTACCGAATCTGCCTCGCCGCCACCCATCAAAGTGTGAGCGCGTGCGAAGCACAGCGGCGCACTATGGATGCGGACGAACGAGCCTTTAAGAATCTGTCTGCCGACGTAAGCACGAAGTAGCGAAACCATCGATCTACAATAAGGGTTACGCGGCGACCCGCGAGCAGGCGATGGCGGATTTCAAGGCGCGTTGGTTGGCGACCACTGTCTAAATATTCCATAACGCCTTTTTTTGCCCCATGCCTCAGTACCAGGACCGATCGATTAACTCATCCACGGTCTTCCTATTGGGTCGGGGACCGGCTGGTGTGCCAGGCCGGTCAACGCCAACTGTAGAAATGGTGGTTAACACCGATGCGGAAGATATTCTCGGTGAGTGAAAGATTGTTATTGGAAATCGGCAATAGGTTGCTGGCGTGACCGAGATCCACATACAGATACTCGACTTTGGCCGACCACTGCTGCGGTACGAACATCCATTCCAAACCGGCACCCAGCGTCCACCCTGCGTGTGTTGTTGAGCCTGACACGTTGCTGGTAGTTCCGTTGATGTTGACAGTGGAAGCAGTGTCAATATTGGCAACCGCCAAACCACCGGTTGTATAGAAGTTCATATTCGGGGTGACGAGCCATCCAATCCGTCCCCGAAATGTTGCGAGCCACCTGCTGCGAAAATCTTCATGAGCGCTAGCGCTAGGAGCGAGTACATCACGACTTCCATCCAGGCCAGTATACTGTAGGTCGGCCTCAGCGCCCCATACGAACGACTTGTACCATTGCCAGTTGCATCCGACCTGACCACCGCCGGTAAAGCCAAAGGCGTCTATACCAGGGCTCCATACGCCGCCCGTATTTAGACCGCCGTAACATCTATTCCAGTCGTAGACTGGTTGTGGCGGGTAGGCCGGCGGCGCGTAGACCCGTTGGCTTAGATCCCCGCTGAACGCGCTACCAACGGCACTCAAGCTGAACGAGGCGGCAAGAACGAAAAATGCTGTGCGGCGCATGATTGGTCCTCCTTCGTTTGACTAACGCATCAAACAACGTCGGAGCCGTGCTTCAACGTGAACAAAGGCAATATGGACAACAAACCGTTAAGGTTCGGGCGCGGGTTGGGCGGAACGTTCTGAGTTGACGGCAATTCATTTAGGCGCGCTTGCGCTTGGCCCGTTCCAGCGCCTTCAGCGGATCGGGTTCATAACGGCTGACGCCAGCGGCCAGCATCATGCCTTCTCGTTTTTCATTATTATTGTCGTCCCTCACCTTGTCGAGCCGCTGCGCCGGCGGCAGAATCCGATGAGGGCGGCCGAGATGATCACACAGCGCACAGCGGAAACAGAATCTGAGAAGCCCAAACGACAACAGCGCGAGCGCGAAGAGATGCGGCAGGCGATCGCGGCCCACACCGGCCCGGTAACGAAATGTCCGCCGTACAAAACAAGCGACCCCAGCGCCAGGCCCTTTAGAGGCCGCACGCGGAGGGCACAAAGTCGGAATGCTGAAGGCCGGATCGATTAGCGCCAGTGCTCAATTGCCACACCCGACGCCTCGGGTTCATTTCACCGCCCCCATCAACGCCTTCAGCGGATCCAGTGATGGCCAGCAGCAACGGTCGACGCCGTTGTTCGGGTCCGGCGCTTGGGCATCGATGTCGATCAGCACCGGCCAGCCGGTCAACGGCGCGCCGATGAACAGATCGGTACTCACGCTGTTATTGACGATGATCATCGACGGGAAAAAGACCTCGGTCTTTGTCTTTGTCGCCTTCGGGCGAGGCGCCGAGAGATCGAGCGCCAACGCCTTATTGACGCTATCCGATGTTTTTGCTGGCGGCGCAGTCGAACGGCGGCTGCTCAGCGGTTGGTCATTCCAGCAACGGCTCGAACCGTGCCAGTAGACAGGTTTCGTGGGCCATTTCGCGCGCGCCTCCTGCTTGGCCATACATTCTGGCGACGCCTGAACGTCGGGCGCTATGAGCGAAAACGCGATCACTAGCGGCGCGGCTCTCCCCAGCATGGGCGGGGATTATAGGGTCATTATCCGGTGGATAAAAATTTTGGGGAGGACCTTGGGGGCAGGGTCAAAGGTCGACCGGTGAACAGCGGGGATAACGTTGATCTTGGCACGAATTTAGCCTGGCGTGTGTTAAGCCGACCCAAACAATGCGCTTTCCAGTTGGCTCTAAATATGTACTTGAAAGTCGCGGACCATTCGTTCGGCGGTACATCGAGCTCCTGTGTGTACCGAAAACCTAAATCCGGGTGTAGTGGTGATGAAGCCCGCCAAGGATAGGTCGCGAGCTGATGATTCCAATTCGCTGAATGGAACGAGAGACCGGCGCATCTTTATCCAATGACCAGTGCGTTCTGATGTTGTTGTAATAGCGAGCATAGGATCGCAGAATCTGGCGCAGATGCGCCTCGCCTAAGACGATAAAATGATCCACACACTCGCGCCGGATCGATCCGATCAGCCGTTCAGCAA
>JBARNC010000641.1:0-8296 GCA_049802775.1 Pseudolabrys sp.
GCGGCAACGGCTCGCGACCATAGCCGCTCTCGAGGAAGATGAAGCCGATGGTCTTGCCCTTGAGCTTGTCGAGGCCGCCTTCCTTGCCGCCGATGTAGCGCATGATCATCGAGAGGCCGTCCCAGTAAGTGGCCGGCGGATTGAAAATCCACGGAAAATCGTTGCCGACCGCCGAAGCGGACAGGCCGTAGGCCATCGACAGGATCGGAATCTTGTCGACCGCTGCCTTTGGAATGATCTGCAAAGTGATGCCGGTCGAATATGGATTGACGACCGTCGGATGCTTGCCCTTGATCGATTCCCAGCATTCGACACCTTTCTTGGTGTCGTAGCCGGTCTCGCACTCTTCGATGTTAAGCTTCACGCCGCCGATGCCGCCGTCACGCTCGTTGAGCATGTCCAAGTAATCATGCATGCCGTTGGCGATCGGAATGCCCGAGCCTGCGAATGGTCCCGTGCGATACGTGAATAGCGGCACATAGATCGAATCCTGCGCTTGCGCCTTGCCGGCGAGCACAGCGGCTCCCAGCAGGCTCGCGCAGGCCATGCCGACCAGTAGGTGTCTTGTCTTCATCGTCGTTCCTCCCTTTGGTTCGCACCCAACCAGGCGCGCCGCTGGTTTCTAATTTCGCCCCATCCGACCTGGTCGGGAGGCGATTTCGGAACCATGGCTACCGCCATGGTCGGAAATTGGGTCCTATCCTGCACCATCAGTATGGAAACGGCCACACCCTCAGCTTCTGTTTACCGATCTGCCATAGCCGGGCGAGGCCGGCCGGTTCGGCGATCAGGAAGAATACGATCAACGCACCCACGACCATGAACGAAATGTGTTCCACGGTAGCCGCGTGCAGCGGAACACCGAGCTCGGGCGGCACGAAACGCAGGATGATGGGCAGAATGTAGATCAGCGCCGCTCCCAGGAAGGAGCCAAGCAGGCTGCCGAGCCCGCCGATGATGATCATGAACAGGATGGTGAAGCTTTGGTTGATGTTGAAGACGGTCGATTCTGCGCCGCCATACCAGAGAAATACCATCATCGCCCCGGATACCCCGCAGTAGAATGAGGATACCGCGAAGGCGAGCAGCTTGGTCGGCAGCAGACGTATGCCCATCAGCTCCGCGGCGATGTCCATGTCGCGCACCGCCATCCACATTCGGCCGATGCGCCCGTGTACGATGTTAGAGGCCATCCAGGTCATCACTACCACGATGGCGAGCACGATGTAGTAGCGCGTCTCCGCGCTGGCGCGCGGGCCGGTGACGATGATACCGAACAGCTGGCGCTGCGGCACCTCGATGGCCGCTGAAACATTGTAATTGTAGAGCCAGGGAATGCGAGTGAAGCACCACTCCAGGAAGAACTGCGCCGCCAGCGTCGCGATCGCCAGATAGAAGCCCTTGATGCGCAACGAGGGCAGGCCGAATAGCGCGCCCACCGCGGCAGAGAAAAAGCCGGATGCGATCACCCAAACGATGATGTTCACATCCGGGAAGATCGTGGTGAGCTTGTAGCAGGCATAGGCGCCGACTCCCATGAAGGCGCCGGTGCCGAGCGACAGCTGGCCGGTATAGCCGGTAAGCAGATTGAGCCCGATGGCGGCGAGCGAGAAGATCAGGAACGGAATCATCACTGCATTGAGAATGAAGTCGTTCCCTGTCATGGGAATGATCACGAACACGATTGCCAGAATGATGAAGATGCCGATGCGATCCTGCAGAATCGGAAAAACTGCCTGGTCGCTGGCGTAACTGGTCTTGAATTGCCCGGCCTCGCGGTAAAGCATCGGTTTGTCCCTACACCCGCTCGATAATCCTTTCGCCGAACAGGCCCTGCGGCCGAAACAGCAGGAACACCAGCGCAATCACATAGGCGAACCAGGCATCGGTGCCGCCGCCGATCAGTGGCCCCCAGTAGAATTCCCATAGTTTTTCACCAACGCCGATGATCAGGCCGCCGACGATGGCACCCGGGATCGAGGTGAAACCGCCGAGAATAAGGACGGGCAGCGCCTTGAGCGCGATAACGTCGAGCGCAAACGACACGTCCGAGCGCGCGCCCCAGAAAATGCCGGTGACCAGCGCCACCAGACCGGCGGCGAACCAGACGATCACCCAGATCTGCTCGAGCGAAATGCCAACCGACAAGGCCGCCGAGTGGCTGTCAGCGACCGCGCGCAGCGCGCGGCCGATACGGGTCTTGGAAAAGAACACCGCGAGCCCCGCCACCATGATGGAGGCGATGAGCGCGGCGGCGATATCGAGCTTCTGCAAGCTGACGATGCCGCCAAACGCTTTGTAGGTGATCGAGCCCTTCGGCAGATACAGGTCTTCGGTGATCATCACCTTGGGATCGCCGCCGAACACGAATTCACCGAAGCCGACCAGGAAATATGTGATCCCGAAGGTGGCCATGAACAGGATGATGTCGGGCTGGTTGACCAGCGGCCGCAGCACGACGCGCTCCACCATCCAGGCCAGAACGAACATCACTACAATGGCGAGGGCGAGTGCGAGAAAAGCGGGAACGCCGGCACTATGCAGCCCAACCAGCGTGAGCGCGGCGAACACCACCATGATGCCTTGAGCGAAATTGAACACGCCCGAGGCCTTGAAGATCAGTACGAAGCCGAGCGCGATCAGGGCATAGAGCATGCCACCAACCAGACCCTCCCATAGTGTCTGCACGAAGAGGTCGGGCGCGGTGCCCATCTGCACGAAGGGGTCGATGAAGATTTGGTAGAGCAGACCCATCATGCCCTCAATGCGCCACGCCGAGATAGGCGTCGATTACTGCCTGGTTGCGTTTGACTTCGTCCGGCGTGCCATCGGCGATCTTGATGCCGTGATCGAGCACGACCACACGGTCGGACAAGTCCATCACCACACCCATGTCATGCTCGATCAGCGCGATGGTGGTGCCGTAATAATTATTCACGTCGAGCACGAAACGCGACATGTCCTCCTTTTCCTCGAGGTTCATGCCCGCCATGGGCTCGTCGAGCAGAAGCAATTCAGGCTCCATAGCGAGCGCGCGGCCAAGCTCCACCCGCTTCTGCAAACCGTACGGAAGGCGGCCGACCGGCACGCGCCGGATTTCCTGGATCTTGAGGAAATCGATGATCCCCTCGACGAAACGCCGATGCTCAACCTCCTCGCGGATGGCCGGGCCATAGCGCAGCAATTGCCAGAAGAAGTTTTTGTGCATCTTCAGCGTGCGGCCGGCCATGATGTTGTCGAGCGCGGTCATGCCGCGAAACAACGCCACGTTCTGGAAGGTGCGCGCGATGCCGCCATAAGCGGCGTCGTGCGGGCGCATTTTCGAGCGCGTCTCGCCCTTGAAGGCGATGCGGCCCTGCTGCGGGTGGTAGAAGCCGTTGATGATGTTGAGCATCGAAGTCTTGCCGGCGCCGTTCGGACCGATAATCGCGCGAATTTCACCTTTGCGAATATCAAAGGAGACGTCGCTCACCGCCTTCACACCGCCGAACGATAGCGACACGTCTTCCACCGACAACAAAACATCGCCGACCGCTACCTCGGGTCCGCCCGGCGCCCTCATGCCGCCTGCCCCATGGCGGCAACGGGCTCGATCTTCATGTCGCGGATTTTCACGCGGGCGCTAATCGTACCCTTGCGACCATCTTCGAAGGTGACCTCAGTCGAAATGTCGGCCTCCTTCGAGCCGTCATAAAGCGCCTTGATCAGCGGCGCGTAGCGTTCTGCGACAAAGCCTCGGCGGACCTTCAGCGTGCGCGTGATTTCGCCATCGTCGGGATCCAGCTCTTTATGCAAAATCAGGAACCGCTTGATTTGTGCGCCGGCCATCACTTTGTCCTCGGCAAGCGAGCGGTTCACCTCCGCAACATGTTTTTCGAGCATGTCGTAGACGAGCGGATGGCCGGCCAGCTCCTGATATGAGCCGTAGACCACGTTGTTACGCTCTGCCCAACTTCCAACTGCGGTGAGATCGATATTGAGCATGACCGTGACGAAATCGCGCTTGTCGCCGAGCGCCACCGCCTCGCGAATATTGGGATAGAACTTGAGCTTGTTCTCGATATATTTTGGCGGGAACATCGTTCCGTCGTTGAGCCTGCCCACATCCTTTGTGCGGTCGATGATTTTCAGGTGACCAGTCTTCTCATCAAAGAAGCCGGCGTCGCCGGTCTTTACGTAACCGTCCGGCGTCATCACCTCCGCGGTTTTGGCTTCGTCCTTGAAATAGCCGGAGAACATGCCCGGCGACTTGAACTGAACCTCGCCATCGTCGGAAATGCGAATGTCGACGTTGGGGCAAGCAGGCCCAACCGTATCGGAATAAATTTCGCCGTCCGGCTGCGCGGTTACGTAGAGGAAAGCTTCGGTTTGCCCATAGAGCTGTTTCAGGTTCAAGCCGATCGAGCGGTAAAAACTAAATAGATCCGGTCCGACCGCCTCGCCCGCGGTGTAGGCGACGCGCACGCGTGAGAACCCGAGCACGTTCTTGAGAGGGCCATAGACGAGGACATTGCCGATTGCGTAGAGCAGCCGCCCTATCAGCGGCACAGGATCGCCGTTGAGAATGCGCTCGCCATAGCGACGCGCTACCTCGATGAAATAGTGAAACAGCTTGCGCTTGATGACGCCGGCATCTTCCATGCGAATCATCACACGGGTGAGAAGCAATTCAAGCGTGCGCGGCGGCGCAAAATAGAAGCTTGGCCCGATCTCACGCAGATCGGCCAGGGCAGTGTCAGGACTTTCCGGACAAGCGGTACAGAAGCCGGAGACCATGCCCTGCGCGTAATTGAGGTAATGGTCGCCGACCCAGGCGAGCGGCAAATAAGCGAGCGCCACGTCGTTCTCGGTGAGCTTGTCGAAGGCGACCGTATCAGCCGCAGCATGGATCGAACGTTCGTTGGTAAGCACGACGCCCTTGGATGCGCCAGTAGTGCCCGACGTATAAAGAATAATGGACGGATCCGAGCCCTTGCCGGCGGCAATCTCGCCATCGAGCCATGCGGCTACTGCAGTGTCGGCGAGCGCTTTGCGTCCTTCCTCGATAACGTCGTCCATCGAACGCAGCCGGCTGTGATCGTAATCGCGGAGCCCGCGTTTCTCGTCGTAAAACATCAGTTCGAGCTTGGGGAGACGTTTTATGACCGATAGAATTTTGTCAACCTGTTCCTGGTCCTCGACGGCGGCGAAGCGCACGTCGGCGTGAGCGAGCACATAGGCGAGCTCATCGGCCACCGCATCGGCATAGACCGGCACGGGAATGGCGCCCAACATCTGTGCCACCATGACAGACCAATAAAGCTTCGGCCGATTGCCGCCGACGATGGCAATGGTCTCGCCGCGCTTAACGCCCAAGCGATGCAAGCCGACGGCATAGGCGCGCACGACGTCGAGAACCTGGCTCCAGGTCCAGGTCTGCCAGATGCCGAGATCCTTGTGCCGCATGGCCGGTCGCGCCCCGTAAATATGGGCATTGCGGATGAGCAGCTTAGGAAACGTATCCGCGCCAGCGGCGGCGTTTGGCGCCACAGCCCAATCCTCCCGTGCGGCCGCGCTCGGGGGCGCGGCTCTTAACCCCTCGCCGTCTCTCATGGACGATCTTGTTATCTCGATATGAAAACACCGCCGGAAGGCGGTCAAGTATCAGATAACAGGTAATTGGTCGTAATGGGACGGCTAAGCTATTCTGCAGCCCTGAGAAACGTCGTTGCACCTGCGCCGAATTGCTCCCGCAGCGCTGCTTCTTCCGCCTTGGCCGCGGCCAGATGCCGCTGTTTGACCGGTCCGAAGCCGCGGATTTTTTCCGGAATCATCGCAAGCGCAACTGCGACATGATGATTGGCCGGTGTCAGATGCTCGAATATTTCCTCAAGCAGATTTTCATAGTCGGAGATCAGGCGGCGTTCCATTTGGCGCTCAGCGGTGTAGCCAAATGGATCGAGCGACGTGCCCCGCAAGAACTTGAATTTTGCCAGCACCGCGAAGACTTTCAGCATCCAGGGGCCGAACGACATCTTCTTTGGCTCGCCGGTTTCCGGATTGCGCCGCGCCAATAAGGGCGGCGCCAGATGAAATTCGAAGTGCAACTCATCGCCGGCGAATGTCGATTTCACACGATCGAGAAATGATGTCTCGCTATAGAGCCGCGCCACCTCGTATTCATCCTTGTAGGCCATCAGCTTGAACAGGTAGCGCGCCACCGCTTCCGCCAGCCCGCAGTGGCCCGGCGCTTTCTCCGCCTCCACCGTGCGGACCTTCTCCACCCAATTTCGATAGCGCCGCGCATAGCCCGCGTTTTGATAGGCGGTCAGAAACTCCGCGCGACGATCGACGGTTTCTGCGAATGATTGTGATAACTTGAGTGAATCGTTGACTGTCTGCGGCGTCGGCCTCATCAGCGCGTCGACCGCGGCCGGATCGGCGGCTGCCCGGCGGCCATAACGGAAGGCCGCAAGGTTCATCGCCACCTCTTCGCCGTTCAACTCGATCGCCTTCTCGATTGACTCCGCCGATAGCGGCAACGCGCCAATCTGATAGCAATAGCCAATCATGACCATGTTGCCGCCGATGGACCTGCCAAGGATTTCGGTTGCAATCTTCGTCGCGTTAACGATATGGCGCAGGTCGTGTCCGGCAGCTTTGGCGATCGCGCGCTTGATGCGTTCGAGCGGCAAGGAAAAGTCGGCATTGCGCGTAAAATCACCCGGCATATATTCAAAGCTGTTAATTACGACGCTGGTCCCCGGTTTAAATGCGCTGAGGACTTTCTTGGTACCTGCCACAACAACGTCGCCACCTATCACGAGATCGGCGCCGCCTGCCGCTACGCGAATCGCGTGAATGTCTTCAGGTCGGTTGGCGATGCGAATGTGGCTGTAGACAGCCCCGCCCTTCTGCGCGAGGCCCGCCATGTCGATGACGCCGACGCCCTTACCTTCAAGGTGCGCGGCCATCCCAAGGACTCCGCCTACCGTCACGACCCCGGAACCACCGATGCCGGTAACAATGATGCTGTAGGGATGATTGATCAGCGGCACCGATGGTGCCGACAAAGCCGGCCAGTCGCTCGGCTCAGCAATGCTCTCGCCTGACTTCAGCTTTGCGCCGTGCACAGTGACAAAGGACGGGCAGAACCCATTCAGACAGGAATAGTCCTTGTTGCAGCTCGACTGATCGATGGTTCTCTTGCGACCCCATTCGGTCTCCAATGGCTGCACCGATACGCAGTTTGATTTGATGCCGCAGTCGCCACAGCCCTCGCAAACCAGATCATTAATGACCACCCGCTTGTCGGGATCGGGGTACGTGCCGCGTTTGCGACGGCGGCGCTTCTCGGCCGCGCAGGTCTGGTCGTAAATCAGCACGCTCACACCGGGGACGGCCGCCAGTTCGCGCTGAATAGCGTCAAGCTCATCGCGATGATGCACGGTCAATCCGCGCGGCCAATCGGTACCTGTCGCATATTTCCAGGGCTCATCGGTCACAACGACGACGCGCTTCGCCCCTTCGGCGGCCACTTGCGCAGCGATCTGCGGCACTGTCAGCCCGCCGTCATTCGCCTGTCCGCCGGTCATCGCGACCGCATCGTTGAATAGGATTTTGTAGGTCATCGTGACGCCGGAAGCGATCGCGGCGCGAATAGCAAGATAACCTGAGTGATTGTAGGTGCCGTCGCCGAGGTTCTGAAAAACGTGTCCGCGGCTGGAAAACGGCGCCTCGCCGATCCAGTTGGCGCCCTCACCTCCCATCTGCGTATAACCGAGCGTCTTACGATCCATCCATTGCGCCATGTAGTGGCAACCGATGCCGGCATAAGCGCGGCTGCCCTCTGGCACACGAGTGGACGTGTTGTGCGGGCAACCCGAGCAGAAATAAGGGATGCGCTGGGCTACATCAGTGGTTTCGGAAAGCGCGCGTTGCGCTGACTTCAACCGCGTCACGTTGGCGGCCAGCTCTTCATTGCCGCCGTATCGCAGCAGCCGCTCGCCGATGCAGATCGCGATATCGTTCGGATCGAGCGCGCCCTTGACCGGGAACAGCCAATTCCCTTGTTCGTCCTTTTTGCCGATGCAGACAGGCTGATTCGATGTGCCGTACAGTTCCTCGCGCACCTGCACTTCGATCAGCGAACGCTTTTCCTCGACCACGATGATGAGATCGAGCCCCTGCGCCAAGTCGGCCAGCTCCTGTCGGCCGATCGGCCAAACGCATGCGATCTTGAACAGCCGCAGGCCGAGGTCGTTGCATTTGATCTCGTCGATCCCGAGTTCGTCGAACGCCTGACGCACGTCTAGGT
>JBARNC010000642.1:0-2502 GCA_049802775.1 Pseudolabrys sp.
ATGTTACAGCTGACAATTATCTAATTTTTTATGGTAAAAGGCGCCCTTTATTTCATGACCTTCATGGGCATTTGTTTCTTATGGTAAAATTTCATGACTTCATGGGCATTTTTGCGTAAAATCAAAGAGTTAGCAGATATTGTCCCCTCCAAACGGCCTTGCTCGCCGGCGGTAATGATGAGATGCCACCCAGCCAGCCACGCGGGTTCGACCAGATCAATGCGTGACCAAAGCGGCCCACGATGAAACAGCGCGCCACGCGACTGATCTACATCTCATTTATCTTCGCGCTGATCGGGGGCGCTGTTTTCCTCCGATACGCGGATCCCTTCTTCGTCCGCGCCTTACGCCTGGTCGCGTATGATTATTTGCAGCGCCTCGATCCTGAGCCCTACAACCCCAACCTGCCGATCCGGATCGTCGACATTGACGAAAAATCGCTGTCGATGATCGGTCAATGGCCATGGCCGCGAACAACGGTGCGCGATCTATTGTTGGCATTGACGTCCAAGGGGGCCGCAGCCGTCGCTTTCGACGTTTTATTTGCGGAACCAGACCGCACTTCGCTCGAGGCGATCGTAAAACAGCTGCCGGCAACCGAAGCAAATGCCATAACCACTGCTATGGCAGGGCGGCCAAGCAATGATGAGCTCTTTGCCGCCGCGCTCAAGGACACGCCAAGCGTTTTATCGGTCGTCTTGGGAGACGGCGCAAACACCACAGTGCAAACGAAGGCGGGGTTCGCCATTGCAGGCGATGATCCACGACCCTTCTTACAGGGGTTCAAAGGGGCCAGCCAAAACCTCGCCGAGTTCGAGAATGCGGCACGCGGAATCGGCGCGTTCAACTGGGTAGCCGATCGCGATCAGATTGTTCGCCATGTCTCCCTCATGTTCCGGCTTAATCAAACTTTGGTGCCGTCCCTCGCAGCGGAAGCGCTTCGCGTTGCCCAAGGAGCAACAAGCTACCTGCTTAAGGCATCGAACGCGAGTGGCGAGACGGCGTTCGGACAATCCACCGGTCTCAATCACATCCGCATCGGTGACGTCGCCGTGCCCACGGATGGTGCGGGAGGGGTGTATCTCAAATTCCGCCACTTCAATAAGGCCGCGTATATTCCCGCCTGGAAGGTGTTGGCCGGGGAAGTTTCGCGGGAAGATATCGAGGGCCGGATCATGCTGGTCGGGACCAGCGCTCCTGGCTTGCTTGACTTGCGGGCAACCCCGGTCGACGCGGCTGTGCCCGGGATCGAAATTCACGCACAGGTACTCGAGCATTTGCTGACCGGCACATTCCTGGAGCGTCCCGACTACGCCTTGGCGCTTGAGGAATTTGTAATCATTGCGCTCGGGATAATGCTGGCTCTGGTTTTGCCGCGGGTTTCAGCCACGGCCTCCGGAGCCATTGGTTTGCTCACCATTGGACTAGTCCTGATGGGCGGATGGGCCGTATTTCGATATGGGAACGTTTTTCTCGATCCATCGTATCCAGCACTTGTCATGGGCTGCATGACAGCAGGCATCACCTTGTACACGTACCGCACTGCAGAGGCACAGCGCAGCCAGATCCGCAACGCCTTCGGCCAATATCTTGCTCCCGCGCTCGTCGAGCAGCTGGCGCTATCCCCGGAAAAGCTCGTGCTGGGTGGGGAAGAGCGCGAGATGACCATCCTGTTCAGCGACGTGCGGGGTTTTACCGCAATCTCCGAGTCGTACAAGGACGACCCGCAAGGCCTCACCTCGCTGATGAACCGGCTGCTAACCCCGCTCACGAATACGATCATCGATCACGAAGGAACCATTGACAAATACATCGGCGATGCGGTCATGGCATTCTGGAACGCACCGCTGAATGTTCCGCACCATGAGATCAATGCCTGCGCGGCCGCCCTGGCCATGATCGACCGCGTCGAGGTGCTCAATCGGGAGCGTCAGGAGGAGGCCACGAGCGCCGGTCAGCCGTTCCTGCCATTTCGTATCGGCATAGGCGTCAACACCGGTCGATGCGTTGTCGGCAATCTCGGATCCGATCTTCGCTTCAACTATTCGGTCCTTGGCGATCCGGTAAACGTCGCTTCACGTCTGGAGGGCCAGACAAAAGTTTACGGTGTCCCGGTTATCATCGGATCGAGCACTGCGGAGAAGGCCAAGGGACAATTTGCGATCCTTGAAGTCGATCTTGTTGCAGTGAAGGGAAAAACCGAGCCGCAAACCATTTACGCACTGCTCGGTCGCCAGGAAATCTCCAACGACATCCACTTTCAGGAATTGCGCAAGTTATATTCCACGATGTTGTACTGCTACCGCAGCCGCGATTGGGAAGGCGCGTTAGAGGCGATCGAGTTGTGTCAGTCGAGCGAGCACAATTTTGGCCTCACGGGCCTGTTCGATTTATATCGGACCCGCATACAGGCTTTCCGGGAAAGTGCCCCGCCTGCGGATTGGAAAGGGATTTTTGTCGCGGAGACGAAATAAAATATTGCACTAAACCGCTGCGCGGTAG
>JBARNC010000643.1:0-7471 GCA_049802775.1 Pseudolabrys sp.
ACGCCGGCGCTCGCGCCTGCGCTCGACCAGTTTGAAAGCCGCACAGGATTTATGGAAGCACGCGGCGTCGACGTGAAGCGCGTACAGTTTTCGACTGCCTTCGGACGCGGCTTCGACTACTACACCGGTCTGGTCTTTGAATTGACCGATCCAAAACGCATTGGCGACCCACTCGTCGCTGGCGGCCGGTACGACGAACTGCTTACGCGACTCGGCGCGACTGACCCTGTCCCCGCCGTTGGTTTGGCAGTTTGGATCGAGCGTCTGGCTGTTTACGGAGACGCAACATGAGTGCACCTCTAGTGCTCGCCGTTCCCGCCAAGGGCCGCTTGCAGGAAAATGCGGAAGCGTTCTTCTCGCGCGCGGGTCTTACATTGATAAAACCGCGCGGCGCGCGCGACTATCGCGGCGCCATCGCAAGTCTCGAAGGTGTCGAGGTCGCTTATCTGTCGACATCCGAAATCACCAGCCAGCTCGCGGCCGGCGCCGTCCATCTCGGCGTTACCGGCGAGGATCTGGTTCGCGAGATGATCCCGGACGCTGACAAGCGCGTGGTGCTCATCGAGGGCCTCGGCTTCGGTTTCGCCAATGTCGTAGTCGCGGTACCTCAAGCCTGGATCGACGTTCGCACAATGGCAGATCTCGATGACGTCGCTACCGCATTCCGTCAACACCACGACCGCAAAATGCGGGTGGCGACAAAGTATATCAATCTGACGCGCGACTTTTTCTCCTCGCACGGCATCATTGACTATCGCATTGTCGAGAGCTCAGGTGCGACCGAAGGTGCGCCGGCGGCCGGCACGGCAGAGATGATCGTCGACATTACCACCACCGGCACGACGCTCGCTGCCAACGGCCTGAAAGGCGTGGAGGACGGCACCATCCTGCGCTCACAGGCAAACCTGGTCGCGGCGCGCAGCGCGCCCTGGGGCAAGAGCGAGCGCGATCTCGCCCGCGTGATCCTCGACAGGGTAGCGGCGCAGGCGCGCGCCCGGGCTTTTCGTGAGGTTCGTGCACGCTTTGCTGCGGGCACCGATATGCTAGTCGAAAACGCCAAGCGGAAATTCAACATCGAAACGCCGTTTGGTGGCCCAACGGGATCGGGCATGCTCACGCTGCATTGCCCGCCCGATCAGGTCTATGCCCTCACCAGTTTCCTGCGCGAGAACGGCGCCGAGGCTGTGGCGGTGGGCGAACTGGACTACGTGTTTTCGCGCGACAATCCGCTTTACGCAAAACTCGTAGCGGGGCTCTAAAGCGCCGCAAAGTCGATCGGCCGGAGCCGATCGAGCGTGCGGTGCACAGGAGGCAGCGGATATTTCAAGCCGCTGGCGCAGTTGAACAGCATGACCTGATCGGTGCGCTTCACCCGCCCATCCGCAAGGCTCTGCTTGTAGGCTGCATAAGTTGCCGCCCCCTCGGGGCACAGCAGGAAGCCTTCCTCGCGTGCCATCTCGTCGAGCGCGGCACTGATCGCCTCGTCAGGTATCGCGATTGCGAAGCCACTGCTCTCTCGCACGGCGCGCAAAATAAGGAAATCACCGATCGCCTGCGGCACGCGAATGCCAGAGGCTATAGTGTGAGCATTCTCCCAGCGCGGTGCGTGCTCTTCGCCCGCTTCGAAGGCCTTCACCATCGGCGCGCAGCCAGCGGCCTGCACCGCAATCATCCGCGGACGCTTCTTGCCAATGAAGCCAATGGCCTCCAGTTCAGCGAAGGCCTTCCACATACCGATCAGTCCAGTGCCTCCGCCTGTCGGATAGAAGATCGCATCCGGCACTTGCCATCCGAGCTGCTCGGCAAGCTCAAGGCCCATCGTTTTCTTGCCTTCGATCCGGTACGGCTCCTTCAAGGTTGATGTATCGAACCAGCCAACCTTGGCTTTTCCTTCGCCGACGATCCTGCCGCAGTCGTCGATCAGACCGTTGACGCGATAGACAGTCGCGCCTTGCAATGCGATCTCGCTCACATTTACTTCCGGTGTGTCCTCCGGACAAAAAATAGTGGTCTTGATTCCGGCCCGTGAGGCATAGGCGGCAAGCGCGGCACCGGCGTTACCGTTGGTCGGCATCGCCATGTGCTTGATGCCAAGCGCTTTGGCCATCGAGACGGCGATCACCAGCCCACGCGCTTTGAACGAGCCGGTCGGCAGCCGCCCTTCGTCCTTCACGAGGATTTCACCGCCGCCGAGCTTTGCGGAAAGTCGCGGCATGCGCACGATCGGCGTCATCACTTCGCCCAAGCTGACAATGTCGTCAGCTTTGCGAACGGGCAGAAATTCGCGATAGCGCCACAGGTCGGGCACTCGTGCTGCAAGGATTTCCTTACTTAGTGATTTGCGAACGCCTTCAAGATCGTAACGCACCAACAGCGGTTTGCCGGCGCGCGACAGATTGTGCACTTGGTCGGCTTCGTGGCGTTCGCCAGTCATCGCACATTCGAGGTGCGTGACAAAACTCGGAAGCTTGGCCTTCAGGTTTTCATCGTGCCGCATAGTCTGTCCCCGTTCTCCTCGGGTACTCATCAACCGGCGTCACCGCGCGGCCGGCGCACGCGGAACACTACGAAATGCGAAAGCGAGAAGTTAACGGCGAAGCTCACCAGGATCGACACCAACTTCGCAACCAGTACCGGCACGACATAGGAAAGCGCGAATAGGGTCGCCGTGCTTGACACCATGCCAGCAATACCCGAGGTGGCGAAGCTTGCGTAGTCGCGCCAGCGCAGGATGCGTCCGGATTCTGGGCCGAAAGTGATGAAGGAATTCATCACGTAGGAGCATGTCACCGCCACAAGCCAAGCCAGCACGTTGGCCGGCACCAGCGGCCAATGCAGATATGTGGCGGTTGTCCAGAAAACGCTGAAATCGACGGCCGTGTTGATCACGCCGACCAGCGCGAAGCTGGCAGCTTTGAGCACAATGGCGCGCTCATGCCACGCCACTACGAGACGGTCGAAGATTTTTTGGATGGGCGTCGGGATCATCGTCTACTTTCGATTAGCACGGCAAATCATGTCCCGGTAGGTCGGACGCGACAGCGCCATTCCGGTGCGGTATAAATCGCCGGAAAACGGGAGTGACAGGTTAACCAAAGATGGCGGCGAAACCGACCAAAGTAAGCACACGCGCGCGGGCGCCATCGTCCACGCCTACGTTGTCGGTCGTCGTACCTCTGTTCAACGAGGCTAAGGGCTTACCCGGTTTGCATGAACGCATCGCCGCGGTCGCGCGTTACTTGCAGGTCAAGCGCGAACTAAGCCTTGAAGTCGTGTATGTCGACGACGGCAGTAGCGATGGTACTAGCGATATCGCTAAATCGTTGCCCGCCATGCAGCTCGACATTCAGGTTGTCACATTGTCGCGAAACTTCGGCAAGGAAGCTGCACTGCTCGCCGGCCTGGATCATGCTCGGCCTGGCGCCGTGTTGTTTATGGACGGCGACGGACAGCATTCGCCGGATTTGATCGACACGCTGGTCGCGCGCTGGCTCGATGAAGGCTACGACGTGGTCTATACCGCCAAGGCGCACCGCGCGAACGAATCCTGGCTGCGGCGGATGGGCGTTCGCTCGTTCTACGCATTGCTCAATTGGGGAGCGCGCCACAAGATCCCGGAAGACGCCGGCGATTTCCGGCTGCTATCAGCGCGCGCCGCGGCAGCGTTGCGGCAGATGCCGGAGCGCAATCGCTTCTTTAAAGGGCTATCGAGCTGGATCGGGTTTCGCCAGGTGCGAGTTGACTACGAGCCGGCAGTGCGCCAGCACGGCACGACAACTTGGAGCGTGTGGACGCTCCTTGGACTTTCCATCGAAGGCCTCACGTCGTTTTCGGTAGCGCCGCTGCGCGTTGCCAGTCTCCTAGGTGTGCTGCTCGCCGTGACCGCTCTCTTCTTTGGCAGCTGGATTGTGCTGGAAACGCTCCTCTATGGTAAGGACGTGCCCGGCTATCCCTCGCTGGTGGTCAGTGTGATGGTGATTGGCGGCGTGCAGCTCATCCTGATCGGCGTATTGGGCGAATACATCGGAAAGATGCTGTCCGAGATTAAGGGCCGGCCGCCCTATTTCGTCGCGGAACACAGTGTGAAACGCGCTAGCGAATCGTCCAAGTCCCGGCCGGCGACTCCTCGCGCGGCCGAATAAGTCAAGACGCCATGCGTATGGCCCCCCGTCACATTTGGCTGTGCGCCGACGACTATGGAATTTCCCCTGGCGTCAACACCGGCATTCGCGAGCTAATCTTGCGCGGACGGATCAATGCAACTTCGATCATGGTGGCAGCGCCGCATTTCAATGGCGATGAAGCGGCAGCGCTAGACACATTAAATTCCGGCGAAAAACGCGCGGACCTCGGCTTGCACGTGACACTTACCGCGCCATTCAAGCCAATGAGCGACGGCTTTGCGCCGCTTCATGCGGGCCAATTTATATCGCTCAACGACACGTTGCGGATGGCATCTACGCGCCGCTTGCGACCAGAATCTTTTGTGATCGAAATTGCCACGCAGCTACGCGCATTTATCGACACATTCGGCCGGCCGCCCGATTTCCTGGACGGCCATCAGCATGTGCACCTGTTCCCGCAGGTGCGCGAAGCCTTTCTCAAAGTTGTCGCGCAGGGTGCTCCTGACGCCTGGGTGAGACAGTGCGGCCGCGCGCGTCCGGGTCGACGTCTTCATGATCGCAAAGCTCTAACGCTGGACATTTTGAGCGTAGGCTTTCGCCGCAAAGCAAAACGCATGGGAATTGCGGCTAATCCTGCGTTCGCCGGAACTTATATTTTCAACGCCAGAGCAAAATTTGCGAAGTTATTTCCCCGTTTTCTGTCAGGTTTGCCCGATGGCGGCCTGATCATGTGCCATCCGGGTTTCGTCGATGCCGAATTGAAAGCGCTCGATTCGCTCACAACATTACGCGAGCACGAATTTACCTTCTTTAATTCCGATGCTTTCCCGAAATTGCTGGCCGAGCATGGCGTCGCCCTTGCTCGCCCCACTGGCGAAAATAGCAGGGATGCCTAGATAACAACGCCGACGGTTACGGGAGGACGCTATGACCCCGCAGGAACGCCAACTGGTTGACGATTTGTTTGACCGGCTCGCACGGCTTGAGACTGCGCCACGCGATGCTGAAGCCGAGCATGCAATGGCAGCCGGCGTCTCCCGCGCACCGCACGCAATCTACCCGTTGGTCCAGACTGTCCTTGTGCAAGACGAGGCGCTAAAACGCGCAGATGCACGCATTCGTGAACTCACCGGCGAGGATGCTGGCGATCCCGCGAGCGGCGGCTTTCTCGACAGCATGCGTCAGACCCTAACCGGCCGCTCTAGGGCCACCTCGGTGCCGAGCGTGCGCCCGGGTACCTCAGCCCAAGCGGACCCGCGCTGGAACAGCGGCGGCACTCTTGCCACCGCAGCACCGTCGCCGGGCGGTTCGTTCCTTGGCACCGCTGCGGCATCCGCGGCCGGAGTGATTGGCGGCGCCCTGCTACTGAATTCAATAAGTTCGATGTTTGGACACCATGGCGGCAGCGCGTTCGCGGCTGCGCCGCCACCCGGCTCGCCGTGGGATAACAGCGCCGCCGGCAGCGATCTCTCTCGCGACGCGGGCTTCAATGATATCGGACGTGATGCGCGCGGTGACACGCAGCCCACCGAGCTTTTCGATAGTGACGACGCGGCAGACGTGACCGATTTCGGCGACGATTTCGGCAGCGATAGCGGCGGAGACTTCGGCGGCGGCGACAGCGCCTGAGCTGACCTACAACACCACGACTTTGCTGCCGACCTTCACGCGTTCATAAAGGTCGATGACGTCCGCATTGCGCATCCTGATGCAGCCAGACGACACGTTTTGGCCGATCGTCCAAGGCTCGTTGGAGCCATGGATCCGGTAAAGCGTCGACCCAAGATAAAGTGCGCGTGCACCTAGTGGATTGTTCGGGCCGTTGCTGCCTCGGTAAGAACATCACCCGAAATGCGTGGGGCGTAAGGCGTGCAGTAGCCATGATCGAACGCTATAGCAGCGCCGGCGAGCAACCCGCCGAATCAACCAAAGCCATCACCCGGCCGCGATCGTATCAATGGTCGCCGCCTCGATGGTGCCACCGGCCACGCCAGTTAGCACGACATCGACGCGATGTTTGCCTAGCCCGGGCGACGGATCACAACAAAACAAATTAGCGCAATCGATGCAAAGCCGGCAGCGAGAGCCAACGCCGCGGGATCAGAAGTATGTTCGATCACATACGCCATCACCAAGGGCGCGGCCGATTGCACCAAGAGAAATGGCTTCGCGAGCCGGCCCATCAGGCGCCCGTAGCCGGATGCACCGAACAACGCCAGCGGAACCGCGCCACGGGTAATCGTGACGAGGCCGTTGGCGCCGCCGAACATCAGAGCAAAGGCTGCTGCTGTGCCGATCGACACACCTAACAGCGCAAGCATGACGAAGGCGCACAGCAGCGTGCTCAGGGCGAAACGTACGACCCACAGCGGATGAAGACTGCGGCCAAAGGAGAATTCGATGAGCCTTGCTCCGACCTGCGCCGGTCCAAACAGGGCGCCAATCCAGACTACAGTTCCAGTATCAATACCGGTACGCGCGAAAATCGCCAGCAGGTGGGCCGAGAGGCCGGAAGGGACGAAAGCGTACGAGGCAAATGCCGAGGCCACCAGTACGAACGTCAAGCCGTGTGGCGGCAGTATCTTGACCGGCCCGTGCTGGCCGTTTTGCGCCGGCACATCGGCATCGGCTTCGAAGCGGCTGCGTGGCAGCGCCAGGGCGTGAAGGGGCGCTGCGATGCAGGCAAGCAACGCTGCATAGACGAGATAGGTGCCGCTCCAACCAACACGCTCGATCAGGAGATGTGTGACAGGCCAACTCACGGTCGAAGCAAAGCCGCCGGCAAGTGTAAGAGCGGTAATCGGCCGCCGCGCGCCCAGCCCGAATATCCGGCCAAGGGTAGCGAACGCGGAATCGTACAGGTTCGCTGCCATGGCGACGCCAAGCACCATCCAGACCGCACAGTAGGCGACCGGAGTGGCGGCACGCACGATCAGAAAAAGCCCAAGCGCCCCGATCAATGAGCCGATGGTCATGACGACATGCCCACCAAAGCGATCGATCGAACGACCCACATAAGGCGCGACCAGCCCGGCGACTAAAAGGCCGACAGAGAACCCGCCCATAGCGAAGGAAATCGACCAGCCGCGCTCGGCCGCGATAAGGGGCACGATTAAAACCGGCGTGTAAAAGATGGTGCCCCACGAGAGAATTTGGGTAACGCCGAGCACCGGCACCGCGCGCCAGGGGCCCTCGATGAAGTCACGCGGAGAGATCATGGAGCAGCCGTTGCGGACGACGTCTTTTTCTAGCACGTAATGTCTATCTGGCGCTGATTGCGGATGATCGGCACCGCTATCGGTGGCATTTTTCAGTCTCGTTAAGGCCCCGAGTGCGAAGCACTGGGT
>JBARNC010000644.1:0-11022 GCA_049802775.1 Pseudolabrys sp.
GTCGAGGCGGCGGCCGTGGCGGCGGCGGACGACGGTCCGATATAAACCTCAAGCACGATGTCGTTCCTCTCGGCTATCTCCAGAACGGCTTGGGTTACTATCGCTTCAGTTATAATGGCAGCGACCGCGCATACGTCGGCGTGATAGCGCAGGAAGTACAAACCGTCATGCCGAAGGCCGTCGTGCGTGACCGCGACGGGTCCTTACGAGTGTTCTACGACAGACTCGGCATCAAGTTTGAGACCTATGAGCACTGGATTGAGTCAGGCGCGCAGCTACCAGCGGTTGGCTCTGGTTCACGCTGACGTGTCTGCGCAAAGACAACGAGGATGACATGAACAGAGCCTTAGTACCTACGTTGGCGTTGTTCCTCTGCGCAGCGGTGTCTGTCGCTGGCGCGCAACAAGCCTTCAAGACTCCCGACGAGGCTGCCAGCGCGCTTGTCAGCGCGGCCAAGACGGACGACTTGAAGGCCTTTGCGACCGTGTTGGGTCCCGACGGAGATGACATTGTGTTATCCGGCGACGAAGTGGCCGATGCTGCGACACGTCAGAAGTTTTGCCGCCTATGACGCAAAACACCAGCTCGCGATGGAGGGCGACAACAGGGCCATCCTGGCCATCGGACAAGGGGATTTCCCGCTTCCGATTCCTCTCATCCGCAAGGATGGAATGTGGCGCTTCGACACAGCTGCCGGCCGTGGGGAGATTCTCGCTCGCCGCATCGGCAAGAACGAACTTGGCGCGATTCAGGCCTGTCTTGCCTATGTTGACGCGCAGAACGATTACGCCGAGAAGGATCGCACGGGCGCAGGCGTCGGAACATATACCAAACGTATCATCAGCCAGCCGGGGAAGAAGGACGGGCTCTATTGGCCGACGGCGCAAGGTACCCGCGAAAACCACCATGTGAATCCAGCTAATGCCGCGGCCGCGGCCATGCCAAAGCCGGCAAGCAGGGACCCACCTAGTCCAAGCCCAAACAGCATAATGTAGACAATTTGAGGCGGATGTTTTTCGCTGGCGCCGGCGCGCAGCCGAGCAACTTCAAACAAGCTGGCGAGCGCAGGAAGACTCAGCGAACACGCCGGCCGGAAGCCGGTCTGCAGCCGCCGCATTCCAGAGATTGCTTTTGAGTGCGAGGATTTTTTCTTGCTGTTCGGGAGAAAACACTTCCGTGCGTTGCCAGAGCGAGAAATCGTGCGGCATACGATAGAGGTCGATCCGGGCGCGGACCAGTCACGATAAACAACAACGTATACGGCGCGCCAATCATTATTAGCGCGACCTCCTGGACTACTGTCAATTCCACGGAAAATGGAATTGTTGTCAATGCGAGAATCTTCGCCGATTTAGTGGACTTTCAGAGAGAATTTTCGAGCGTGGTTAGCGCGTTCAGGCTTCCTGAAGATAACTGTGCCAACCGAACCGTTGATGCTCCGAACCCCATCGTTTCTCTTAAGAGCAGCTCGCTCTGGCCACGTGGCGATCAGCTTATGATGTTTATCCGTGGTAATATTGATATTTGGTCGTGTGTTGCCGGGCCTCGTAAATCCGAAATTCGGTGGCGAACAAAGAAATTTGCATTCATAAAGTACAGAGTTCTAGTACATCATACTTGGACAAATCTAAAGAAAAACAAGGCTGACACTCAGCCATTTGATGCGAGTCTTCCGATCTATTTAGTGAAAAAGATGATGGAGCAGTCACATTAGAATTTGCAAAACCTTACGTAAAGATAGAACGGCAATACCCTGATGCAATTCTGAAACCAGCAAATGCCGGAATAAACAAGAATGCGCACAACGCGATTCGAAGCGTGATCGACCTAGCGAAGGTGAAGACGGTTCTTCCGGGAGAGATTCAAAAATTGAACCTGTCTATTGTTTCGGCCCGCTTTAGAGATTACGGCGGTCACGCTATCGCAGAGATTAATCTTGCGGCAAATATTGCAGAAGGTAGCTGCCGACGCCGCCTGGACCAACGACACGTCACATTTCAAAAACCGCGCTCTCAGAATCCGATAGGCCTCGCGGTTTTGCTAACGTTGCTGCGGACATTTGCCTCGCCTTACGCCTTGCTTGGCCGAAAGCCACTGGCGATCCAGCCCATAATTAGTAGCGCCAGAGGTGGCAGTAAGAGACCCACAAGCGAATTTCTCAGACTAAGCCGAACGTTGCTCACTTGCCCCGTCACTTGTGGCGCAGCCGATCTACCGGTCTCACACGCAATAAGTTTTTATTTAGTTGAGACCACCCATTGGTTCCTATCCGGTATCGAGTCAGCTGACCAAGCGCCCCTTTTTTTGTTTAGGTCGACGTTGCTGGGAGTGTTTGCCTCCTCGAAGAGATCAAACGCATTGAAGGGCTGACCGTCCGGCCATTTTGCAATGCGCGTCCAGCAGTCCTCTTCGGAGCGGGTCAACGCGGTTCTCGAATCGAAATTCAATTTGGTGTGCTCATGGAATGCCGCGTACCCGACCCATGCCACCGCAACGACGAGAAAACTACGAAAAAGCCCTCGACGCCAGTTCAGGCCCATTCGACTACTCCGGCCCGTAAGAGATCGGTAATTAACCGGATATATAGAATCTAAGGGGGGTTGGGCAATTCAAAGGTCTTCGGTTAGCGGCGCACTGAGTCGACCCAAGAGCGGCGTGAGCCTTCTTTCGCGCGACCGCTAGTCCCTTAGCCGCCCTCAGCAACCGACATCTTGCAAACAGCACCTGCCTTCGCTATTCCAACCGCCTGCGCCTTGGCGATACCAAAGACGCTGTGGAACCAACCGTTTACCAGCGCACACGCCGGCGGTTCCCGTCGGCCTCACGACGCGGTATTCTGGCGGCTTGCGATGGGGGATCATACACGGGATGGGTCGCTTGGGGGCTAACCACAACATTGGCCAGGGCGTGCGCCTTTTTGGTCTCGGTCTGGGCTGCCTCGCGCTTGCCAATTGCTCCAGCGGCCAAATGGCCGGCAAGATCGATCCGCGTTACGGCGTTGCGTCGAGTGCCCGCGCTGTCGAGCCGGGCGCGCCAGTGCCGAAGGGCGGCGGCGTGTATCGGATCGGACAGCCGTACACTGTTGCCGGCCGGGTCTACGTCCCAGAAGAGGATTTCAACTACAGCGCGGTCGGTATGGCATCGTGGTATGGCAATGATTTCCACGGCCGCTACACTGCCAACGGCGAAGTCTTCGACATGTATGCAATTTCGGCGGCGCATCCGACGCTGCCGTTGCCTTCTTATGTTCGCGTGACCAATCTGGTCAACAGGCGCTCGATTGTAGTGCGCGTCAACGATCGCGGACCTTATGCGGCCAACCGCCTCATTGATGTGTCCGTCAAGACTGCCGAACTTCTGGGCTTCTATGGCCATGGCGTCACCCGCGTGAAAGTCGAATATGTCGGCCGGGCACCGTTGCAGGGCTCTGACGACCGCAAGCTGATTGCGACATTGCGCGAAGGCAGCCCGGCCACTGCGCCTGTGCAGGTGGTTTCGACTAAACCGTTTGCGCCGGCCTATTTCGACGGCCGGCCGATGACGACTTTCTCTTCGACCGGAATTCCGTCACCACCCGATCGGCCGTACCGGCTAGGCGAGGGCGCCCGCGAAGTGCCTACGGTGAGAGCGCCGACCACCGAGCTTGCAGCCGCTATGCGCCCACGTAACGCAGGGCTGGTCGCGCCCGAGCCTGGTGACGAGGCCGAACCCATTACGTCACCGGTTCCAGCTTATATGCCAACGCGCTACGATCCTGGCTTCAGTGGGCGCGGCCTTTACTGAGCCGCAATTTACCGCCACGGATTCACTGGGCTGCGGCGCAATCTCGTTGACGCACTATAAGTGAACGATCTCGATCATGCCTGTGCGGAATTTCGCCTTCGGACGCTGGTTGGCGGCAGCAGCCTTTGTCGCCAACCTTTGCG
This sequence comes from Pseudolabrys sp., assembly GCA_049802775.1. Taxonomy (GTDB): domain Bacteria; phylum Pseudomonadota; class Alphaproteobacteria; order Rhizobiales; family Xanthobacteraceae; genus Pseudolabrys. The sequence goes on from JBARNC010000644.1 coordinate 3,927, forward strand.
CGGCTGCAATTGCCGCACCGCCGCCTGCACCTAAGCCGGCCCCTGCGGCTGCGCAAAAGAAAGACGCACCGAAAAAAGACGAACCGAATATTAGCGCACCGCACGCCATGTTGATTGACGGCGAGAACGGTGCGGTGCTTTTCGAGCGCGATGCTGATCGGATGATCTTCCCCGCCAGTCTCGGCAAGCTGATGACGGCGGAATACGTATTCCATGAGCTGAAGGAAGGCCGTCTCAAGCTCAGCGATGAATTCATGGTGAGTGAAAATGCCTGGCGCAAAGGCGGTGCACCCTCGCATGGGTCCACCATGTTTGCCGCGATCTACAGCAAGATCCCCGTCGACGACTTGCTCCATGGCATGATCATCCAGTCGGCCAACGATGCCTGTATCGTCCTGGCGGAGGGACTTGCCGGCAACGAAACCGTATTCGGTGAAAAGTTGACGGCCCGCGCCCGCGAGATCGGGTTGGAAAAGTCGGTATTCACCAATTCGAACGGACTTCCGGACCCAGGCGAGCAGGTGACGACACGCGAATTAGGGATGTTGGCACGTCATATCATTCGCACTTATCCGGACTTTTATCAGTTGTTCGGCCAGCCGGACTTCACCTGGAACAAAATTCGCCAGCAAAACCGCAATCCCCTCCTGGGCGCGATGGCGGGCGCCGATGGGCTGAAGACCGGATTTACGAAGGAGGCCGGCTACGGCCTGGTAGGCTCCGCTGTCCAGAACGGGCAGCGGCTGATTGTGGTGGTCAACGGAGTGAGCACTGCCAAGGAACGTGCGGACGAAGCGAAGAAGCTGCTGGAGTGGGGGTTCAGGAATTTCGAACAGCGCGTGTTATTCGCTGAGGGTCAAGCCATCGGTACTGCCAAGGTCTTTGGCGGTGCCAGCGGTCGAGTAACTTTGGTGGCCGACGGAGTGGCACGGGTCATGCTGCCAAAGTCGGGCGCGGACAGGCTCATCGCGCGGATCGTCTACCGCGGACCAGTGCCGGCGCCAGTGACAGAGGGCACTCCAATCGGCAACCTCAAAGTCTGGCGCAACGACAATCTGATTCTGACGATGCCACTGAAAGCTGCCGAAAACATCGGAAAAGGTAACATTTCGCAGCGCGCTTTCGATGCGATGACTGAGATGATAATCGCGCTGTTCCGTGCCGGAGCCGAGCGGCTATGATGATTGAGGTCGCCGTCCGTTGGCGATGACCGGAAAAAGGCTTGCTCGCTTGCGCGGACATTTCATTACCTTCGAAGGTGGCGAAGGCAGCGGTAAAACAACCCATGCAGCGACACTAGCGCAGCGCTTGAAATCCCTCGGCCTTGAAGTTGTGCTGACGCGGGAACCGGGTGGTTCGACAGGTGCCGAGATCATCCGTCATATTCTGCTTTCGGGCATCACCAAGCCGCTCGGCGCAGAAACCGAAGCGATCCTGTTCGCGGCAGCCCGCGACGATCACGTGCGCAACACCATCCTGCCTGCGCTGAAAGCCGGTCATTGGGTGATCTGCGACCGTTTTATCGATTCAACGCGCGTGTATCAGGGCGCGCTTGGCAATGTTGATCAGCGCCTGATCCGCAGCCTGGAGCGGGTGACTGTTGGGCCTGCGGTTCCCGAACTTACCTTCATACTGGATGTTCCCGTGCGGGTTGGGCTGGCGCGTGCAAAGAGCCGGCGGGGTAAAGGCGCGGCTGACCGCTTTGAGGGCGAGTCAAACGAATTTCATACAAAACTTCGCAAAGCCTATCGAGCTCTTGCTACTGACGAGCCAAAGCGCTGCATTGTGGTCGACGGCCGAGCGCCGCGCGAGATCGTGGCCGACCGTATCTGGTCGGTCGTTCAGGAGCGATTGCACCCTGACCGGGCGGAAGAAATGACGGAGACGAGCGCACCTTGAGCCGCGACGACAGCGATGAGTGGGAAGGTAAGCTGCCGCGCGAGACGACCGCCTTGTTTGGCCATGGCGACGCCGAGCACACGCTGCTCGATGCCTTCAAAGGCGGGCGTATTCCTCATGCTTGGCTCATTGGTGGGCCACCGGGTATCGGCAAAGCCACGCTCGCCCTGCGTTTGGCGCGTTTCGTGTTGGCGCATCCGGATCCGCGGGCGCCTGAAGTGCAGAAGGCTACATCGCTCGCGGTCGCCCCCAGCCATCCGGTTGCACGGCGGATCGCCGCGCAAGCGCAAGGCGATCTTTTGGTGCTAGAGCGGAGTATCAATGAGCAGACTGGCAAGCTTTATACTGTAATCCGGGTCGATGACGTGCGGCGGACGGTGCCTTTTTTCGGCTCGACTGCAGGTGAGGGCGGTTGGCGTATCGCAATCGTTGACGCCGTCGACGACTTGCAGCGCGAAGGGGCGAATGCGCTGTTGAAGGTGCTTGAGGAGCCGCCTCGGCGCTCGCTGCTTCTACTTACAAGCCATGCGCCCGGGCGTGAACTCCCAACGATCCGCTCCCGCTGCCGGCGCCTGCTGCTGCGACCGCTCGAGACCGAAGATGTTGCACGCGCGTTGGCAGAGACGACCGGCCGGGACGCGAACGAGCCCGAAGTCCGACAAGCGGCGGAAGCAGCCGAAGGTAGCGTTGGCCGCGCGATTGGGTTGCTCCACGGTCCCGTCCTGGCGCTGCGCCAGCGGATCCTGGAATTGTTCGCGCAATTGCCCGATCCCGACCCGCTCGCGCTGCACGCGCTTGGCGAGGCCATCGGCGGCAATAACCCAAAGACGCTGGAAGCCTTCATGGACCTGGTCAACGGCTGGCTGTCGGTGCGCCTCGGCGCAGCAGCGCACGGCAAGGCACAGATGGCGCGCGTGGCTGAAACCTGGGAGAAGGTCAACCGCGCCGCGCGAGAAGCCGAGATCTATAATCTCGAACGCAAACCGTTGGTGTTCACGGTGTTCGGGGCGCTGGCAGAGGCAGCCCGCATGTGAGCTCGCTCACTTATGGGGCCGAGTGAGCAAGGTAGGGGTTCGCTTTGGCACTGCCTTATGATTGAATTTGCGACCCTGCATCACGTTCCAAATATCGCCAGAACGGCCGAAGCGCGTGGAGGATGTCACGACCTACAGGACTAATCGCCGTCAATTTCTCGCCGGTTCCGTCGCCGCCGTGGGCGCTGCCGCAGTTCCGATACCGTCGATTGCGCAAAGCGCGCCGCTGAAGATCGGTCTGCTCACGCAAGATCGACCTGATCGTTGCGGATACTGGCGGCAACCCGGCTGGCGCCAAAAATAAGGCACAAGAAGTGGTCGAGCGCGACAAAGGTCGATATCGTGCTCGGTCCTTTCGCTGCCTTCGAATTGCTCGCCACCGTCGATTATCTCGCCCAGGCGAAAATGCCGACGCTCGCATTCGCCGGCGCCGAGGACGTGACCCAACGAAAGGCCAATGCCTACCTCACCCGCACCTCCTACACCTCGGCACAGTGCCTCTATCCACTCGCTGACTATGTGTTTAACGACATGAAGCTCAAGCGCGCCACTAGCATGGGCGACGATTTTGCTTTCGGCTATGAGCAGGTTGGCGGGTTCCAGCGCGTGCTGGAAGAGCACGGTGGGGAGGTAATCAAGAAACTTTGGTCACCGCTCAACACCGCTGACTACGCCCCCTATGTCGCCCAGGTCCCGGAATGCGACGTGGTCTGCGAAGTGTTCGCTGGCTCTAATCCGCTTAAATTCACCAAGCAGGCGCGCGGGCTGGGAATGAAACAGCCGCTGGTCGGCGGCTCCACGGTTGCCGACGACACCTCATCAGCGCGCACGACGAAAATGCTGCCGGATTGATCAATACCAATCCTTATTCGCTCGACCTTCCGACCGAAGCCAATAAGCGTTTCATTGCCGCGATGAAGAAAAACTACGGCGACGACGTGCGCCTTGGCCATTACGCCGTGTGTTTTTATGCCAACGGCCAGGTTATCGAGGCGACTTTGGCCAAGACCGGCGGCAAATCCGATAATGCGGATGAGTTCGTCAAAGCGATCCGCTCGGTCACGCTCGCAGACGCCGCGTGGCTCCTTGAGTTTCGACAGCTACGGCAATGCCATTCATCGACGTCTATGTGCGACGGGCCGAGAAGCAGGATGGCAAAATGGCTAACAAGACCGTCGAGACCTACAGCAAGGTCAGCCAGTTCTGGACCATGGACCCGAAGGCGTTCCTGGCCCAGCCAGTTTTCTCGCGCGATTACCCGCCGATGAAGAGCTGATCGAAAAGAGTGCGCGGCCCGGTGCCGGCCGCGCGCTTCAACGCGCGATTCTTCATCGCCTTCCTCCAAATAGTCCCGGTCTCTTTGGCGCCACCAGTGGCGGCGGATAGTACACCCCGTCTGCGACGTCCTTCGACGACCCATAGAAACGATAGGTCAGATTGTATTTCTTGCCATTGGGCGTGGGTAGCCAGTTTGATTCCGGAATGCCGTCAGGTTGCTTCGGCGCGAAGACGAGCGTGAGCGAGCCATCGTCATTGAGTTTCAGTGAAGATTGCTTGTTGAACAGATAGCGGTTGAGAGAATTCGGAATGACACGAAAATCCACGCTATCGACCGCAACGACCGACCAGAAATAGCGCGTCTTCGATGCCGGGAGTGCGTCTTTGGGATAGGTCTGGGTATAGGTCTGGCTGCCGTCCAGGCCCTGGGCGGTAAAATAAATTGTCTCCTTGCTGTTGTTGGCCCAGATCCCGGCGTAGTTGGTGATGGACCGCATCTCATAATCGGTTCGGAAGTTGCCGATGATGCTCGGGCGAACCCATCCGTTCACCATTTTTCCCATTTTTTGAATCTCGGCGAAGAAGGAGGGGATCGCCTGCTTGTGGATCACCTCGTCGATGCGCGCGCGCTGCGTGGGATCGGCCGCGGCCTTGGCGACCGCGCGCGCCTGCTCTTGAACGGCAATCATACCGACATTGATGTCGCGCTCGCTCGCCAAAATCGCTTCGGTCTTGTCGAAGCCTTCAACGCCGGGAAGCTTGTCGTTGGGAAAATCCGGTTTCACCACCGCCTCGTCAATGACTGGCTTGCCGGTGGCCTTCATTGTTATCTTCTTTTGCAAGGCAATTGCATTGGCGGGATGAGCGCCAAGCTCGATCCGCAACAGGATGCGCGACTTTCTGCTGGGCAAAATGACGCGCTGTGTGCCTTTCGGCAGCACGGGCCTTGTGTCCTTGAGGCAAAACGCAAATTTTCCGAACGGGTGCTTGGGAAACGTGCGTTCGTTGATGTTGGCGGTGACCTCGCCCCAGCCGTTGAGGATCTCCACGGTGTAGTAGCGGCCCTTGATCTCCGGCAAGTCGATGAGCGTACAACTTTTGTCATCGAGGGCGAGCCAGGCCTCACTGTAGACGACGTCGAGGTTCGGGTTGGCCCAGTCAACGCCGCCGGGCTCGCGGTGGATAATCTCGTTCCATTTGAAACCCTGCTTGAAATCGAGATTCTCCTGCCGCAGCACAAGCCAGCGGCCGAGCATGTATTTGTAAGCCTCGACGATGTCCTTGTCTGTCAGCCGTGCGGGCTGGGCCTGAACTGCAGTGATCGCGGCTAACGCCACTGTCAGCGCATAAAATGCGACCTTGGCCTTCATGCCAATCTCCCAGCTTTGCAAGTGGTCCGCTGCAGTGATGGCGCCTGCGTCGGGACCGGACTAGTGCCCGCATGCTATAAACTTAATTCACCGCCTGCGCCTCCGGGAATTTCCATCTGCCGTTGAGGATTTCATCACGTGGGCGATAGAGCCGCACCATGTAATTCCAGCCTTTTACTGTCGGCAGGCAATTCGCAATCTTGCCGTCGCAGCCGCCGAACTGAATGGTGGCTGAGCCATCCGCACCCTTTTTCGCCGTGATGCTGTTGAAAGAGTACGCATCGTATTGGTTCTTCTTCAAATAGCCTTCAGCGTCGTAAACAGTGACCGACCAGAAGGCATTGACCGGGACTTTCGCGGGAACGCTCAGCTTATAGATCGTTGCGCCATCGTTCTTCTTCGGCGTGACGTTGAGATAGACGGCGTCCCGGTCGGGGTTGCCGCCCCATGCGGCTGCGGTGCCAATCAGATGGCGGACCTGGTCAACCTGCACCCGGCTGCCGAACGCTCTCCTCAGATCGGGTAATGACGCGTTCATCATCATCAGTGCATCGCGCATCTTTTTCTGGCTGACCGGATCCCAGTTGGGCACCTCGAAGCGGCCGGGAGTGCGTTGTTTGATCGTCACCGCATCCTGCAAGGCGTGCGCCTGTTTGAGATCCTGCGGATTGGCCAGGTCGGCAAAAATGCGCAGCACCATCAAGACGTAGCGCGTGCCAACCTCCGCCTTGGTGAAATTGTAATTGCCGGCGCCATAATCGACCTCGAAGATATAGTGGTCTTCATTGATTACCTGCATCGACATGAAACGCTTGCCAGCGTTGGGCAACGTGATTTTCACCGGCCCGGCATCGAGATCAAATACTGCCGAGGAATAGAGCGTGTCGCGATTAAGTCGAATGACGGTTTGGCTGTCGAGCGATGCTGGTCCACGGCGGTGAATAAATTTTCCGAAAGCACCATCCTTGACGACGCGACCGAAATAAAGGTCAGTCTCCGCGCGAGTGAAATTGTCGGCGGTGACGGGGGTGACGGTGCCGCCCAACGATTGTGCGTAAATGCCTGTTGCCGCTAAAAAGAAGGTCAATATCGAGAGAACCGTTCTATTTCTGAAAATCTCGACCATGTTCATAGACGCTCCGCGTGCTTCAAGGGACAATAGCCGCCATCCCGGCGCTTGGTCACCAAATAGATCAACGGTGCACAGCTAGTATGGGTCTCGGGGCGCCACTGGCGTCGCTTGCCCCGGGCGTGCGCCATTGATACCTAGTTCCAGACTCGTCATGGCCGGGCTTTCCCGGCCATCCACGTCTTTTGAACAAGCAAACGAAATGCCGGCCCAGACGCCTTTTTACATTACCACTGCGATCTCATATCCGAATGGCCCCCCGCACATCGGCCACGCCTATGAAGCGATCGCGACCGACGCCATCGCGCGCTTCATGCGGCTCGACGGCTACGACGTCTATTTCCTTACCGGCACCGACGAGCACGGCCAGAAGATGCAGCAGACGG
>JBARNC010000645.1:0-9748 GCA_049802775.1 Pseudolabrys sp.
CCAGTGACCGGTTTGCCACCATGCCACCAACCCTAAAAGGAAGCCGATGATTGCAAGCGAAGCCTGCATAGCGAACCCTCGCTTGTAGGCTGGTTTCCATTGCGTGAGGAGTGCGCGGTCATCCAAGCCCAAACGGGCTGGCTGTTCGGCGACATTGATATAGACGGCTGCTCCAGAAAATAGCGCAGCGACAATCAGCGCAAGCTGCCCTGCAAGCATGCCCACCTCCCACCTTTGGGGAAGACAATAAGGTGGCACAGTACGACGCGGGAGCGCGTGTAACCGTTTTACCGTTGCACCTTTTACTCATTATACGCATCCGAGAGAGATCGCGTGTGGTATGCGCGGAGACGTTGGGTACCAAACTCGCCCATAAGATGCTGAGATAGCCTGCATTCTTGAAGCGGTCATCTCAAGCCTACATTCGATCCTACGAAGGCCTCCCGAATTTCGCTCTGATTTCTGCGAAGCGCGCTGCGCGTTGGCTCGCACTGACGAGCCCATACGCCTAATTTTGGTAGTTCAAAAAAACAGACGGCGACACAATGCCAGTCCTCACGCGACAAGAACTCTACGAGGCCAAAAGCATACCCAGGCTAAAGATAAGAGCTCATCATGTGTATCAGTAGGACCGCCGTTCCGCCCCAGATTACAATAATTGCCGCAATGAACATTACGTCGGCGTATAGGTCTGTTCCGTGTGGAGTTTGCATTTGGGGGGACATATTTCCCGTTCGTCGACGTCTAAAGCCTACTCAAACATTAGTTGTTTTCCGCAATCCGATACCCAATTCCCGGCTCCGTCAGAATGATCACCGGGTCGTCGGGATGCTCTTCGACCTTCTGCCGCAGCTGGCCAATATAGACGCGCAGATATTGCGTGTCTTCGGTATGCGCCGGACCCCATACCGCGGTGAGTATCTGCTTGTGCGTCACCACGCGTCCGGCGTGCTTTGCCAGGAATGACAGTAATTCGAATTCTTTCGGCGTGAGCTTGAGTTCGGCGCCGGCGCGGGTTGCGCGATGCCGAACCGCGTCCACTTCGAGATTGCCGACATGTAAGACCGGGATTTCCGCCTTACGCTGCATCCGATGCCGTAACGCTGTGCGCATGCGCGCCAGGAGCTCGCCGACATTGAACGGTTTGTTGACGTAATCGTCAGCACCAAAATCGAGTGCTTCGATCTTTTCGGTCTCGCGCTCGCGCGCCGACAGTACGATGATCGGCAAATCGGACCATTCGCGGGCGCGCCTGATGACGTCCTTGCCATCTCCATCCGGCAGACCAAGGTCGAGCAACACGATGTCAGGCGTTTCGGCGGCGATGCGTTTGATGCCTTCAGCGACCGTACCGGCACTTGCCATTTCATAGTTATTCGCTTCAAGCGCCGGCTTGAGAAAGCGCAGGATCGCCGCCTCATCATCAACGACCAACACGCGGATTTTGGCGTTCATGCCGGCGCTCCCTCGCGCGGGAAGGTCATGACGAACCGTGCGCCACGGCTACTCTGAGCCGGACTTTCCCCCTTAATCGCCCCGCCGTGAGCCTCCATGATGCCCTTTGCAATAGCGAGTCCGAGTCCCGTGCCCTGACTGCCGTCCGCGGCCGATGGTCCAGACTCAGGACCTTTGACGAACTTGTCGAAAATATGTGGCAGCCCATCGGCCGGGATGCCGGGCCCATCATCGGTGACGCGCAACGCGATGGTGTTAGGCGCCACATCAGCGTCCAATATGATGCGCGTCTCCGGCGGCGTGTGGACGATCGCATTGGCAACCACATTGCCGATCGCCTGTTCAGCCAAGGTGGCGTCAGCCCGTACTAGCGGAAGGTCGGATGGCAAGCTGATTTCGATATGCTGCTGCGCGCCATGCCGACGCGCTGAGCTGACCACGCGTTCGACCACTTCCCGCAGATCGACCCAATCGCGGCGCAATTCCAGCGCCCCGGCATCGATGCGGGTGATCGCCAGAAGATTGCGAACCATTTCATCGAGGTCTTCGGCTTCTTTCTTGATTTGCACGAGCAGGTCTTTTTTTGCTGCAGGATCGAGCTTGTCGCCATAGTCGATGAGACTGGTGGCTGAACCGAGGATCGACGACAGCGGCGTGCGGAAATCGTGCGAAACCGATGCCAGCAGCGTATTGCGCACGCGTTCGGTTTCGGTGGCAGTCTTTGCGCTCACCATTTCACGCGCGAGCGAGGCGCGTTCCAGAGCGGCAGCAGTCTGCTCGACAAGCGTATCGAGCAAGGCGCGCGCTTCGGAGTCGAGCGGCGGCGCATCCTTTTCTTTGGCAACGCCGACCACACCCAGCGTCTTTGTGCCGATACCCAGTGGTACGAAATACCACGGGATAATCGGCAATGTGCCAGTATCGGCGCCGGCCGGCTCGACATGACTGTAGGACCAGCGCGCGGCAGTCATGGCGGCAGCGTCCAGAGTATCTTCCGGCGGCCACGCCGCGGCGAGAGCGATGTCGTCACCTTGAGCAAGCAGCACTACGACCGAACGGCCTAGGCTTGCATGGATCTCGCTGGCGGCGCCTTCTGCCACGGCATCAAGCGTCGCCAAGCTCGACAATCGGCGGGTGAATTCGTACAGCCTGCGCATCGCGCGCATGCGGCTCGCAGAAATTCTTGCCTGCTCGCGTACCCGGCCGGCGAGCGCCGCGCTGATCACCGCGACAACCAAAAAAATCACCAGCGCCAGCAATTCATACGGCTCGGCAATGGTGAGCGTATAGATCGGCGGAATGAAGAAGAAATTGTACACGAGGAACGACAGGACCGAGGCGTAGATAGCCGGCCAGATGCCGAAACTCATGGCAGTCGCAAGGACAGCCAGCAGGAATACTATCGAGAGATTGGGAATCGGCGTGATTTCGGTAAGCACTTCACCGACCGCCAGTGCCGCCGCGACGGCCAGCGTCGCATACACAAAAGGTAAAGGTGCGAGCACCAGACTTTTCGGCCAGCGCAACAGGGGTGCTCTCGTCGCCTGCTCCACTTCCCTCGTGACAAGGTGGATGGCGATATCCTGCGTTCGACGCACCAATTCGTGCGGGAGAGATCGCCGTAGCAATTCGCTGAAGAAACCGCCGGGTGATCGTCCGACCACGATCTGGGTGACGTTTTCGAATTTCGCAAAGCGCAGCAATTCCGCCGGCAGATCACTTCCCGTCAGCGTCTGCGTTTCGGCGCCTAGGCTCTGCGCCAGTTTCATCGCGTCATCGAGGCGTTGACGGGCAGCGTCTTCGAGAATCGACCCTGGGCGTTCGACCGTAACCGCAATCCATGGCGCATCCATCAGGTCGGCGAGCCGCTTGGCTGCGCGCACCACAGTGGGCGATATCGGGTCGGGCCCAATGCAGGCTAGGATGCGCTCGCCGGCCGCCCACGGACCTTCGATTGCTTGTGCCTGCATGCGTTCGATCAGGTCGGCATCGATCCGCTCGGCCGCGCGCCGCAAGGCGAGCTCACGCAGCGCGGTCAAATTCTGCAGCTTGAAGAAATGCTCGACCGCGCGTGCAGCGGTGTCCTGAATGTAAACTTTGCCTTCGGCGAGGCGCTTGAGCAGCTCGTCGGGTGGAAAGTCAACCAGCACGATCTCGTCGGCCTTATCGAAAACGGTGTCCGGCACCGTCTCGCGCACCCTGACCTTGCTGATCTTCAGGACGACGTCGTTGAGGCTTTCCAGGTGCTGAATGTTCAGCGTGGTCCAGACGTCGATGCCGGCCGCCAGCAGCTCGTCGATATCCTGCCATCGTTTGGGATGGCGGCTGCCTGGAACGTTGGTGTGGGCGTATTCATCGACCAGCAGCAGGTTCGGACGGCGTGCTAGTGCAGCATCCAGGTCGAACTCCTTCATGATCTGGTTGCGATAGACGATTGGCTTGCGCGGAAGGATCTCGAACCCTTCGATCAACTGCTCGGTTTCGCGCCGGCCATGCGTCTCGATCAGGCCCGCCATAACATCGCGCCCGCCGTTTTTCTCGCCGCGCGCAGAGCCGAGCATGGCGTAGGTCTTGCCGACGCCAGGCGCGGCACCGAGAAATATCTTCAGATGCCCGCGCCCTTCCTTCTTGGCGAGCGCAAGCAGTGCATCAGGCGAAGCTCTTTGCGCTTCGTCGCGGGGCATTCGGCTCCTCTAGACGGACTCTACGACCGTAGGACGTCGAGCGCGAGATTGAGTTTCAGAACGTTGACGCGCGGTTCACCGAGCAGGCCGAAGGTGCGCCCTTCGATCTGGCTTTCCACCAAAGTGCGGACACGTGCTGGCGGCAGGCTGCGCGCCTTCGCGACGCGCGGTATCTGGAAGAACGCCGCCTCTGGCGAGATATCCGGATCGAGGCCGCTTGCGGAGGTCGTCACCAGGTCGACCGGCACCGACGCCGAGGGATTCTCGGCTTTGAGCTTCTCAACGTCCACCTTGACCCGCTCAGCCAGCACCTTGCTGGTCGGACTAAGATTCGAGCCCATCGAATTGGCTGCGTTGTAGGGCGCGTCGATTTTCTTGGTCGAATCCTTCGGATCCGGAGTGTTCGTCGCCGACGGGCGGCCGTGGAAATACTTGTCATCGGCAAACACTTGCCCGATCAGCGCGGAGCCGATCACTTTGCCATCCTTCTCGATCAGGCTGCCTTGCGCCTGGTAGGGGAAAATGGCTTCGGCGATTCCGGTCATTGCCAGCGGATAGATAAGCCCCGTGATGATCGTTAGGCCGACGATGAAGACAATGGCGGGACGAATTTCTTTCAACATAGCTATCTCCTTCAGGCCAGATGCATTGCGGTGACCGCAAGGTCGATGGCCTTGATGCCGATGAACGGGAGGACGATGCCGCCCAGCCCATAGACAAGCAGATTACGTCGCAGCAGCGCGGCGGCACCGATCGGCCGATACTTGACGCCCTTCAGCGCGAGCGGAATGAGGGCAATGATGATGAGTGCATTGAAGATAATTGCCGATAGAATCGCGCTCTGAGGTGTAGTGAGCTGCATGACATTGAGCACTTGCAGCTGCGGGTAGAAAGCCACGAACATCGCCGGGATGATGGCGAAATACTTCGCCACGTCGTTGGCGATCGAGAACGTGGTCAGCGCGCCGCGCGTCATGAGCAACTGTTTGCCAATTTCTACAACCTCGATCAGCTTGGTCGGATCGGAATCAAGATCAACCATGTTGCCAGCCTCGCGTGCCGCCTGGGTGCCGCTCTGCATGCAGACGCCGACATCGGCCTGTGCCAGCGCGGGCGCATCGTTGGTGCCATCGCCGCACATGGCGATCAGTCGGCCTTGCGTCTGCTCACCGCGGATGTAGCGCAGCTTATCCTCGGGGGTCGCCTGGGCGATGAAGTCGTCAACTCCGGCTTCGGAGGCAATCGCAGCCGCGGTCACTGGGTTGTCGCCAGTGATCATGACGGTCTTGATGCCCATCCGCCGCAGGGCGGCGAACCGCTCTTTGACGTCCGGTTTTACAACGTCCTTTAGATGGATCACGCCGAGGAGGCGGCCATCTTCGACTAGCCCGAGCGGCGTGCCGCCCGAGCGCGCAATCTTGTCGACTGCGGCACGGAATGCCGGTGGCTCGGCGACATTCTGACCGGCCTGCTCGCGCGCGAATTTCAGAACTGAGTCGACGGCGCCCTTGCGCATCTTGCGGGCTCCGATATCGACGCCAGATAGACGCGTCATCGCCGAAAATTCGATGAACTTGGCACCCGCGGGCGTCACCTGGCGGCGGGCCTTATATTTCTCCTGTACCAGCGTGATGATCGAGCGGCCTTCCGCAGTCTCGTCGGCGTCGCTGGCGAGCAATGCTGCTTCCGCCGCTTCGCGTTCGGTTACTCCGGGGACCGGAATAATTTCAGTGGCAAGGCGATTGCCGAAGGTGACAGTGCCAGTCTTGTCGAGCAGCAACGTATCGACGTCGCCGGCGGCTTCCACCGCGCGGCCGGACATGGCCAGCACGTTGAAGCGCACGAGGCGGTCCATGCCGGCAATGCCGATGGCTGAGAGTAGCGCACCGATCGTGGTCGGAATAAGCGTCACAAACAGCGCCACCAGCACAACTACCGAGATTGCTCCGCCGGCATAGGCGGCATAGCTCGGGATAGTTGCGGTCGCGAACACGAAGATGATGGTCAAGCCGACGAGCAGGATGTTGAGGGCGATCTCGTTCGGTGTCTTCTGCCGTTCGGCGCCCTCGACCAGCTTGATCATGCGATCGAGGAATGACGAGCCCGGCGAAGACGTAATGCAAATGACGATGCGATCAGAAATGACGGTAGTGCCGCCGGTCACTGCCGAACGATCGCCGCCGGATTCGCGGATCACCGGCGCGGATTCACCGGTAATGGCAGCCTCATTGACCGAAGCGATGCCTTCGATGACTTCGCCGTCGCCCGGAATGACATCGCCGGCTTCACACACCACCAGGTCGCCGGCTTCCAGCTCCTCGGCGGACACGCCCTCGTAAAGCTCGTGATTATCTGGCGACAAGATGCGCTTGGCACGCGTCTCGGTGCGGGTCCTACGCAACGTGTCGGCCTGCGCCTTGCCGCGGCCTTCCGCCACCGCTTCCGCAAAATTCGCGAATAGCACGGTAAACCACAGCCAGATCACGATCTGGAATTCAAAGGCGATGGTTTGGCCGCCGACCACGATGTCGCGCACGAGGAGTACAGTGGTCAGCAGCGTCACTATCTCGAGCACGAACATCACCGGATTTTTGGCGAGCGTGCGCGGGTTGAGCTTGACGAAAGCCTGGCCGATCGCCGGGACCACGATCTTCGGGTCCATGAGTGTCGTGACCGGCATCCGCTTGCGTAGTTTGGAAGTTTCCATAGTCGTAACTCCGAAGGAATCCGGTTCAGAACACTGTGCCTGTGGTCATCGCGAGATGCTCGACGATTGGCCCGAGCGCGAGTGCGGGGAAGAACGTGAGACCGCCGACGATCAGGATCACGCCGACCAGCAGGCCGACGAAAAGGCCGCCGGTGGTCGGGAACGTGCCCAGCGAGGGCGGCACTGATTTCTTGGCGGCGAGCGAGCCGGCAATGGCCATTGCCGGGATGATCATCCAGAAGCGGCCGATAAACATCGCGACGGCGCCGGTGACATTGTAGAAGAGCGTGTTGCCGGTGAGACCCGCAAAGGCGGAGCCGTTGTTGCCGGTCTGCGATGAGTAGGCGTAGAGCACTTCGCTGAAGCCATGCGGTCCGGCATTGGCCATCGAGGCCACCGCGGGCGGATACACCACCGCGACCGCGGACCAGCCCAGGATCATCAGTGGCAGGATTAATATGGCGAGCATCGCCATCTTGACTTCCTTGGCCTCAACTTTCTTGCCGACATATTCCGGCGTACGGCCGACCATTAGGCCGGCAACGAAGACCGTAAGTACGACGAACAGCAGCATTCCGTAGAGGCCAGCACCGACGCCACCGACGATAATTTCCCCGAGCTCGATATTGATCAGCGGAATCATGCCGCCGAGCGCGGTGAACGAGTCATGCATAGCATTGACAGCGCCGCAGGAGGCGGCGGTTGTGATCACTGCGAATAGTGCCGAGGCGACAATGCCGAAGCGAACCTCTTTGCCTTCCATGTTACCGCCGGTGAGGCCGAGCGCGTTAAGTGTGCTCGTGCCGTTGGCCTCCGCCCAATAGGCGACGAAGACACCGGCTAGGAACAGCACGCCCATCGCCGCTAGCAACGCCCAGCCCTGGCGCTGATTACCGACCATTCGACCGAAGACGTTGGTGAGCGCCGCACCGAGGGCGAAGATTGAAATGATCTGCACGTAATTCGATAGCGCAGTCGGATTTTCGAACGGGTGTGCCGCGTTGGCGTTGAAGAATCCGCCGCCATTGGTGCCGAGCATCTTGATCGCCACCTGCGAGGCGACCGGACCAACTGCGATGGTCTGCTTGGCGCCTTCCAGCGTGGCCGCATCGACATAGGCGCCGAGAGTTTGCGGCATGCCCTGCCACACCAGGAATAGCGCGTATGGCACGCAGATCGGCAGCAGCACATAGAGCGTGCAACGGGTAATATCGACCCAGAAATTACCGACGGTTTGCGCCGACGCCCTCGCGAAACCGCGGATGAGTGCAACGGCGAGAACGATGCCAGTCGCTGCCGAGAGGAAGTTCTGGTGCGTCAGGCCCATCATCTGCACGAGATAGGACAGCGTGCTTTCACCGCCGTAGTTCTGCCAGTGGGTGTTGGTGATGAAGCTGACCGCCGTATTGAATGACAGGTCGGGCGCGACAGCCGATTGATCGGCCGGATTGAAGGGCAGTCCTCCCTGCAAACGCATGAGAGCATACAGAATGAGAAAGCCGCCAACATGGAAGAACAGCATGGCGACCGTGTAGCCGAGCCAATTTTGCTCGCGCTTCTCGTCAACGCCGCCCATCCTGTACAGCGCGACCTCGATTGGCCGCAAAACCGGCGACAGGAAAGTACGCTCGCCGTTAAACACGCGCGTCATGTAGGCGCCAAGCACGGGCGTGATAGCTACGACGATGGCGCAGTAGAGCAGGATTTGAATCCAGGCGATGGTGGTCATGGCGCGCCCTTCAAAACCGCTCTGGCTTAAGCAATGCGTAAACGAGGTAGATCATCAGCCCTGCAGTCACGAGGGCGGCGAGCGAGTAGTCGAAGATCATGGGGTGCCTCCTCAGAGCCGGTCGCAGCCGTATGCGTAGCCGACCGATAGCATGAAGAAGGCAAAGCCAAGGGCCAACAGAATGACGTCGAGCATGGTCGCTCCCTTTCAAAGGATGTTCCGGAGCGAGCTTTCAACTAAGTTTTGAGGGATAAGGATGCGATACGAATTTGGGCTACGAGGTATCAAGAAGGAATAAAGATCGCCGCCGCTGTATTAGAGGCGCCGTGGACGCGCTCGAGCGAAGGTGGCTCGGTAACACCGAGGGGACGGCGGCGAGCGTGCAGCCGTGTTACCGGTGTGTGTGAAAAAAGTAGGCCGCTTTGTAAGGCAGCCTACGCACAGATCGATCCTGTCCAGAACTTTCAGCTTACGTAGGCAATGCGCTTCTGGGCATCTGCCTCGGCCGCGGTTGTTGCCTGCGCAGGCAGTTGAAGCACCGTTGCTTCCTGACCAGGCATTAGTTTTGTCAGGAGAACAATGCGTCCATCCGGAAATTCGAGCACATCATGGTGGACCCGCGGATCGTGCTTGTTCACTTGTCGGAAGATTTGCCGTCGCGTGAGGTAGCGTTTCCACCTTCCAACCCACGATGAAGCGGTGATCTGAAATTGTTACCGCGCTCGAAAACGCAAGCTCGGTTCCCGGAAGAACGCAAACCGCCACTGCATCGTCTTCTGCCGCGGCGAACCCACGTGTGCCGGTACCGAAATCACGTGTGGTGAGTTTGTCGCCGACCTTTGCAGGCCGTGACCTGACGTTTTGAAGGCTGTAGTCACACATCGCTGGAACTCCCTTGTTGGAAGCCCCTTCAGCCCCATGAAATATTAGCGCGTTCGCAGTCCCAGCGCATCACAAAATCGAACTATGAAGTAGCTGGTCGACAGCGCCTCACGCCTTTCACCTTTTTACCTTCGCTACACCGTTCGGTATGTCCGCTGTTACCCCAATAGCGGACAAACGCGGGTGCGGTCAGATTGTCCGCTTTGTGCCATAAGTCGACATCGCAAAGCTAATTGATGTTACTTCGCCGCCTCAGCGACAATGTTGCCGCGGCTTTGAAGCACAGCTATT
>JBARNC010000646.1:0-1975 GCA_049802775.1 Pseudolabrys sp.
CTGCGCTTCTCCTTCTGATGCTTGGGGCCGTAACTACGCACCTTGTTTCACCATCAGCCTGAAGCGCAGCACCCAAAATCTTCAGCTATCCACAACAACGCCGGCCGATTACCCCATCTTTGGGTCATAAGCGGACCCAGTGAAAGAAGTTAGACTTTTGCTGGCAGACTGGCGACCGACATCGTTTAAATTGCGAGCAGGCGATTTTGACATCAATTATAAGAAGTGACCTCGTGGCTGGATGAGGCGCAGTGAGGGACAAAATACGTGAAACGTCGAGCTGTTGTTGGAGTGATGGGGTCGGGCGATAAAGCCCAAGCTCAAGACACGGTGACCGCCTTCGCTTTGGGTCAGGCGATCGCTAAGGAGGGCTGGGTCTTGTTGAGTGGCGGCCGCAAAAGCGGCGTTATGGAAGCGGTGAACGAGGGCGCCAAGAACGCCGATGGTAATGCACTCACAATCGGCATCCTACCCGGCAAAGATAAAAAGCAGCTCTCGGACTGTGTCGACGTGGGAATCGTCACGGGGATGGACAACGCGAGGAACAACATCAACATTCTGTCGAGCGATGTCGTGATCGCCTGCGGCTACGGCGGCTCAGGCACCGCGTCCGAGATTGCCCTCGCATTGAAGTCCGGGAAGCCCGTCATTCTGCTGAACGAAAGACGGGAGTGCATAGACTTTTTTCGAGCGATCAGCGGAAAGCTGGTGCACGAGAGCAACAGCGTCGATGACACGATCTCCCACGTCAAGAAACTACTGGAAAAGCGGCGGTAAGTCCGCGCGATGTCCGCTTTACCCCCAATAGCGGACATTCATCGGCGGCTTTGCGGACCACCGACGAATTATGAGTGACAATACCAATAGTGGCGCCGCCCTAACTGGCCCGTTCTCGCGTACGTGCTAAACTGAGTACGCAGCAACTTTTGTCTATTGGCACTGTCATACTCTTGCTTGGAAACGGCGACGCACCGTTCCGAGGGGGGCTGCTCTGCATTCACTGAGTGAGAGGGAAATGCAATAAGCGTCAACCCAATCGCGCAGGTCCAAGCCCCGATAAGACCGATGAGGTTTTTGCGCGTCATCCGATGGCCTCACTGCGGGCGAGTATGACGCTCGCGGTAGTTGCCGATGTTCTGCCGGCCGATACGGAGCGACGAAGTACGGGCTCGGATTGCACCAGCCACGATTGCCTGCCAGCACATTCGGCCGGCATTCCTCGATCGAGCGATACTGGCAGTCCCAATGCATGTCGCCATCGCCCCCCGAGGTCACCGCGCACCAAGGGGCCTCGTAGGCCTTAGCTGGCTGTAGAGCGAAGACCACAGCAGCAAGAGCAACGACAGCGGCGACAATTATGCGAACCATCTTCAAACTCAGTGGGCGCGGCCCTTCTTCGGTGACCTGATTAGACCTGCCAAACCCAATTTGCGGCTTTTGCCCAAGTTTCGGTCTTACCGAAGGGCAAGTGGTAATCGCCTGGCATTGCCAGCTCGCTGCAGTTTTCTAGGCGACGCCGTTCCGCGATACGTCCTGCGATAGCGACCCGACTGGTCCAGTTCATAAAGGCGTTTGACATGGGTGCCTCTAATGCTTGGAGTACATGCGCGCAAAATAGGACCGCACGCTGCGTTCCGCATGTGATGAAGGTCACAGAACTTACGATTGGTATCGCGCTACGGCAGACCCCGTAGCTGCCATGCACCGCCCGCTAACACTGGCTAAGGTTCGATAATCACAAATACGCGCTTTGGGTCATTAGCGGACATTACGCGGTGCAATCGCCATGTCCGCTTTACCCCCAATAGCGGACATTTGCAGCGCACAAGTCCATGTCCGCTTTGTGCCGATTTTGTTGCAGAAGTCGGCCATTTTGGCTGCGAGCTGCCGGCCTCGGTTTTCTTGAAACGTCTTCTTATTGCGCTCCTTTAGGGAGTGGGGATCACTTACCAACTGTACTGGCATCACGCATTGG
>JBARNC010000647.1:0-10133 GCA_049802775.1 Pseudolabrys sp.
GTTCGCGATCGGCGACATCAACACCTATCCGGGCAAGCTCAAGCTGATCCTGTCCGGTTTCCACGAGGCCGCCTTGATGGCGCAGAAGGCGCACCGCTACGTCTATCCAGAGAAAAAACTGATCTTCCAGTACACCACCTCGTCCACTAGCCTGCAGAAGAAACTCGGCGTCGCCTGACGCGCCGGTCTCGCTTCCATTCATTCAGTCATTCGACCTGCCATGGCGAAAATTACCTATATCGAACATGACGGAACGAAGCACACGGTCGAAGCCGAGCTCGGCTCAACGGTGATGGAAACGGCGCTGCGTAACGACGTTGCCAGTATTGTTGCCGAATGCGGCGGCTCCTGCACTTGCGCGACCTGTCTGGTGCACGTGGATGAGAAGTGGTTCCCGGTCGTCGGACCGCCCTCCGTGGAAGAAGAAGAGATGCTCGACACCGCATTCGAGGTGAAACCGACCTCTCGGCTGTCTTGCCAGATCAAGGTGACCGAGGCTCTCGACGGGCTAATTGTGTACACACCGGCCTATCAAGGCCGTTGAAGACACGAAAAGTCCGGCACTTGCGATTCGATCATCCATCGCCGCCCCCAGGGTCATGCCGGGCGTTCAACCCGCGTGTCGATTTCGCTGCGAAGCAGCCCGAAATCGATCGGCTTGGTCAGAAGCGCCTCCGCGCCGTTTTCCAGCGCCTTACGCTTCGTTTCAGCATCACCGTAAGCAGTGATCATGATGATCGGTACATCCGGCCGCACAGCCTTCGCCTTGGGCAGCAGCTCAAGACCGCTCATCCCCGGCATGTTGATGTCCGACAGGATTAAAATAAGCGAGGCAGAACCTGCATCGCTGATGCATTGCAAAGCGGCCGGAGCAGATTGCGCAAATTCCATCGTAAACCGGCCGGATCGCAGATCATGCCGGAATTGCTGACGAAACAGCGTTTCAACGTCAGGTTCGTCATCGACCACGAGAATAAGAAGATTCACGCGCGTTCCCCCGATTTGGCAAGCGATGCTGCGCTGCGCGGCAGGATGATTTTAAATTCCGTGAATTCGCCTGGCTGCGTATCAACCTCAATAGACCCGCCATGTTGCTTGACAATGATGTCGTGGCTAATCGACAACCCAAGCCCCGTGCCCTCCCCGGCGGGCTTCGTCGTGAAGAATGGATTGAACATTCTTTCCTTGACCTCGGGCGGTATGCCCGTGCCATTGTCGCGGATTCTAATTTCAACACGGTCGCCGAGATCCTTGGTCACGGCAGCAAGCATAGGCTCGTAGTCACCTCCATTTGCTTCCGCTTTGCGCTTCGTTGCAGCGTAGAAACCATTTGAAATCAAATTAAGTAGCACCCGGGTAATCTCCTGCGGATACAGATCAACCTCGCCGGCGCCCGGATCAAAAGACTTTTCCAGGGTGATGTTGAAGCCTTGCTTCTCGGCACGAGCTCCATGATAGGCCAGATTGAGGCTCTCCTCGACGATGGAGTTGATCTCGACAGGCCGGTGTTCACCGGAGCCCTGACGCGAATGCAACAACATATTCTTGACGATTGAATCGGCGCGCTTGCCGTGTTGCACAACCTTGTCGAGATTACCCTGAAGCATATCCGCGATCTCGCCGATCTCACCTCGCAGTTTGTTGTCAAGCTTGGCTCCATTAAGCGCTTGCCGCAGTTCGTCAATCAGCTCCACCGACACTGACGAAAAATTATTGACGAAATTGAGCGGATTTTTGATCTCATGCGCGATACCGGCAGTCAGCTGTCCGAGTGAGGCGAGTTTTTCTGTCTGCACCAGACGATCCTGGGCGGTGCGCAGCTCGTCCAGCGATTTCGCCAACTCGCGCGTGCGCGCTTCGACGCTTTCAAACAGTCTTGCATTCTGTATCGCCAGGACCGATTGCGCGCCGAAGGTTTGCAGCATCTCGATCGTGCCCTTGGAAAATTCGCCGGGCTGCCTGCGTCGGACAACGAGGGCACCGACGATCTTGTCGGCACCAAGGAGCGGTACAATCAGCAAGGCGCGGAAGCCGGCACGGACGATGATATCGAGCGTGGTTGACGGATTATCCTGAATATCCGGAATCTGGAGCGGCATACGCCGCACGGCAGCTTCACCGATTGCGGTCTCGCCGATCCGTATATGGCGATCTCTGATTTCGGCGACGGCAGCGTCATCCAGTCCATAGGTCGCCCGCAGTCTGAATTCCTGGCCAGCATCATCGAACACATAGATCGCACCCGCCTCAGTGCTCGAGAGCTGAGTCGCCTTCGCCACGATGGTGGTCAGGACGGTCTCTAGATCGACCGTCGAATTCACAGCTTGGGTAACTTCGCCAAGGGCGCGCAGCTCGCCGACCGATTGTGCGAGTTCGCGGGTACGCAGTTCTACCTTTTTTTCAAGACCGGTATAGGATTCTTCCAACCGTCCAGCCATATCGTTGAACTGATCGGCGAGCGCCTCGAGCTCGTCGCCGGTGTTAACTGAAATACGTTGCGATAGATCGCCGCCACCGAGTCGCGCAGCTCCGGCCCGCAAGGCCTGAATCGGGACAACCATTCTTCGCGCCAGGAATGTGCCGGCAAGTGCCGCCAGACAAAGTGCGGCAAACAGAACCAGGAGTGAACGCTGCATTGAGGCGATCAGTGGCTGATAAGCCTCGTCTACTGGCAGCTCGACAAACACTGTCCACCCGAGAGGGGCGACGGGCGCAAAAGCAGTCAGCACCTGCCGGCCCTGGATATCAGTTGCCGTTTGAATCTCTTCCGCCGAAGCGCCGGTCGCACCGC
The DNA here is from genome assembly GCA_049802775.1 of Pseudolabrys sp. GTDB lineage: Bacteria > Pseudomonadota > Alphaproteobacteria > Rhizobiales > Xanthobacteraceae > Pseudolabrys. Next base: position 2,792 of record JBARNC010000647.1, read on the forward strand.
GTTGTGCCGCCTGAACTTGAGCAAGGCGCGTCATATCCGTGTTGCGTAAGACCAAACTGATGTCTGGATGGGCGATCAAGCGTCCTCGCGCATCCACCACATAAGCCTGACCGTGTTCGCCAACCTTGATCTTGGAGACGACGTCCCAGATAAGCTTGAGATTGACTTCCGCGATGCTCACCCCTGCATCGCGCCGTGTACCGGCGAGCGACAATGTCATGTAGGGCTCAGATTCGCGCCGGAAATACACCGGTCCGTAATAAACCTTGTTCTTCACTGCTTCGGCAAATTTAGGATCCTTCGACAGGTCGAGACCGCTGCCCACAACATCCATGGCTAGGCGCGACACACGTAGTTGCTCTTTGCCACTCGCATCTACCTGCGAAAGCTCTGTGATCGCCGGAACCTGACGCAACAGCCGCAACGCATCGAAGCGTCGTTGTTCGATGGTCTCTACGGACCAGAGCAACTGCGTCGTCCAGCCGACCTGGCTTTCGATTTCCTTGATGAACTGGCCGATCTTGGTCGCGGCAGACTCCGCCTGTTCGTGCTGAACCTGGATCAACGCATCTTTGTGCTGTCGATAGGAAACCCATATTTCAAAAAGGCCGTTGGTAACCAGTGCGACGCAAACCACCGCGACGAACAACCCGGCATATTTCAGAAAAAGGCGGCTGCGGATTTTATGCCGCACCGGCATCTCTGCCTGAATTGGTGCGGTTTGATCCGTCATTCGGTCACCTGGTCGGCACGCGCGAGGAACATTGGTGGCACAACCAGGCCAAGCGGTGGCCACGCCGCCACGTCACCGATAAAGCCCAGAAATTCCGGCCGTTTCATGCGTGCCCCCCACGCTCGGGAAGAGATCGTACCCGCTCAAACTAGCACACTGGAAGGGGCCGAGTGACAGCAGTGGGGGCACGGGGGCCCACTTGAGGGATGCTCAAAATTAGGGCCTGCGATAGGCCCATGACCCATGAAAAAGTTGCTCACATAAATCGAGGTCTCCGGCATTTTCACCGGAGACCTCATCAGCAACTAGGATAAAATCTTAGGAAGCCAGGCACATTCAAATATAACGGTCAGCCTGGACAGACCGAAAGGCCGCTGCAGGCCCCGAGGGTGAAATTCGCCTTTTCCTTTGACGTGCCGGCCGCTATCTCCAACGCCTCATCGGAAATTCCACTGATGAGGAGATCTTCTTCGTTCCGGTCGAGGCCGATGGTCTTGTCGTTCATGGTAGCAATCCTTTCTTTGCACACAGTTACAGTGAGGCGCGGCCCTTTGGTCTGGTCCTTAAGTTTGCCAGAGCCACTTCGAAGCTTCCGATCGGGCTTCGGTCTTGCCGAACGGCAAGTGATAATCGCCTTGGACTATCAATTCATTCGAGCTGTGGGAGATGCGGCGCAACTCAGCGACGCGTCCCGCGATAGCGACCCGGCTAGTCCAGTTCATGAAAGTGGCCGACATGGCTGCCTCCAGTCATCGAATTTCATGCCCGCAACATAGGGCAGCAGCTGTGTCCCGACTGTGATGGAGGTCACAGAACTATCGATTTTTGCCCCAAGCGGCATTTGCACAGCGGGCGCGCACATTGTCGCGCAATCGGTCGACAGCAACTCGGCATAAGATTATTGCGTCTGCTACGGTCCCGGCGACGGCATGGCTGCACTAGTCCATCGCAATTCGCGTCCCGGTCGCTCCATTCAAGAGTCGCCTGAGGTGGAAGGCCGCAAGCTGATCCTCAGGGTGCTTGCCAACGTGGCCTGCGAACGCGGCAATCGCACCCGGATCGGACGCTTCCAATTGGGAAAACGCGTCCAAATAACTTTTTGTGGCAGCGCTATCATATTGATCTACGCGAAGCGGCTCGAACGCACGCATTGCCTCTACCCTGCCTCTCAGCACAAGGTCACCGATCGGCCGACCACGGAAATTCTTCACCGCTTTTGCGAGAGCCGCGCTTACACAAATGCGGGTGCCGAGTTGTTTGTTGGCGGTTTCGAGGCGCGCCGCAACATTGATGGTATCGCCGTAGGCAGTGTAGTCAAAGAATCGACCTCCCCCGAAATTGCCGACTATTGCCGGTCCCGCATGGACCCCAATACGCGTTACGCCCAGTGCGATGCCCTTTTTTTGGCAGCATTCGCGAAACGACTGGGCAAATTCGTCGAGTGACAATGCGCAGGCTACCGCTCGTGCGGCATGGTCCGGCTGCTCACCCGGCGCACCGAACAGAACGTGCAAGGCATCCCCGACAATCTTGGCGACCGTACCGTCCTGGGCAAATACAATATCGGTCATACCTGTGAGGTAGTCATTGAGAAGGGGACCGAGGACGGTCGGCTCCAGTGTCTCGACAAGCGCAGTGAAGCTTTCGATGTCTGTGAATAGCGATGCAATCTCGCGGCGCTGTCCGCCAAGATCAACTGCACCCGTATCGGTGGTGAGACGTTGAACAAGGTTCGGCGAAAAGTATCGCGACAGCGAGGCGTAGGCCCGCTCCGCCGCCGCCTGTCGCTCACGTGCCTCCCGCAGAAATCCGATGTGGCGGATGGTCTTGGCGATTGTCGTTTCAAGATCAAGAAAATCGATCGGCTTGGTTACGAAGTCAAAGGCTCCACGGTTCATCGCGGTGCGGATATTGGTCATATCGCCATAGGCCGAAACAATAATAGTCGATATGCGTTCTTCGTTCTCCTGTAGCTTTTGCAGAAGGGATAGCCCGTCCATTCTCGGCATATTGATGTCGGTGACCACGAGATCGATGGTGCCGTTCGCTTTCAATGCCGCCAAGGCTTCGACGCCGTCGTGAGCAAACAGAAAGTTGATCGTCCCGTCCCGGATCTGGTGACGGAACTTCTGGAGGACGAGAGCCTCCAGGTCCGGTTCGTCATCAACCACTAGGATCTGTGCGGTCATGCAGCGCGTTCAACCCGTATTTCGATCTCGTTGCAAAGCATCAAGAAATCGATTGGTTTCGTAAAAAGAGCTTCGGCGCCGCTCTCCAACGCCTTACACTTGGTATCTGCACGCGGCATCGCGCGGAAGAATGATCCGAAACTCCGTGAACTCACCGGGCTTTGGCCCGAATTCCCTCGCGTTCTTTCATTCGCCCCCGACAAAACGCGCTGAATATTCAAGCCCATTGCAGCACGCTTTTGAGGGGTTGGGAACTGGTCTCATTGGCCGTCGCGACGACTGATGGGTGGCGTAACACCTTACTTCGCGACACACTCGCATATCCCTTGCCCCAAAGGCGCGCGATTCTTGGACCCGCTTATTAGGACTGGAAGCCGGCACCCCTCTAGCGACGCGATCCTAATTGGATTGATAAAGAGATTATCTCGTGTCGGTATAAAATGGTACATGGCAAATTCTTGCCGGACCGGTCGTCGTTCGGCTTTTATGCTCCGTTTATCAGGTAAATTCTGCCATTAGGCAGACTATACTGAAACAGCTGATTTCTCAGTTAGGTCGACCAGTGTACGTGTGTGCTCTTTTGCATCGTACACATTGACCTGGATTTGGGGATATTTTTTCTTGAGCTCCAAGGCCGCCTTCATCGCTGCTTCCGAGGTCTCAAATTCCGATTTGAATTTTCCATCGATCTCGAGAACGTAGCCCTCGGACGGAACCGTGTTAGCTGAAGGATTTTTTGGTCTCGTACCGTTGCTTGCAGATTGCTCACCGGTTGGCTCTTTCATTCCGAGAGCTGGCTTCTTCATATTCACGCGAGACTCCTTTGTTCGAATTTTCACCAAAGATGGCGCAACTGACGAAAAAATGGTGTTTATAGTGTTTCAGCGTACGCCAGAAAGTGATCGATTTTCCTAGAACATCGTGATTTGTTTTGAGCTTGTGGGCGCACAAGGACTCGAACCTTGGACCCTCTGATTAAGAGTCATGTTTTTTTGCTTTCAAGTCAACAGCGTAATTGAAAACTGTGTTTTTTGATGCCAATACAAAACAATGACTTGTGGGTGAAATGTAAACCGGCAAGCCGTTCTGGCCGCCGTCCACTTGTGTCATTTTTTCGTCCCGCGTGAAGGCATTTATCAGTTCGATTGCCACGTCCACCATGACCCACGCGGCGCACCTAACGGTCGTTGCCGGTCGGATCGACGCCGTCCCGCTGGACCGCAAAGCAAACGGTAGTTTCAAAGGAGCAACCGCAAGGCTCGCATTTCCAGAGGTGCCGCACATTGTGCTCATCGACGTATTCCGACCATTCCAGCACAAACAGCCGCTCGCCACATTTGGCGCATTTGACAACTGGGGTGTCGGTAGGGCGGAAGTGCATGGGCCGTCCCTCGCGCTTGCGCCACCTCAGAAATGTTGGATAGCAGCCACAGTTATATTTGCCGTCATAAAGAAGTAATGTCGAAGCTGACCGCAAAGGCCAGCGTGACCAGTAAGCGCAGCGTATTCTGACTCTAGATCTTCGCGATTTAAAACGTACTTACCTAGAATGATTGAATCTAAGTCGAAATCAGTGGACCCCGACGCGAGAAAGCATAAACGCGCCTTAGTTTTCCATCGATAAGGTAATTACCCCGAAAGCAGACATTGGTCGGCGTATGGCTTGATCTCCTATCCGATATTTTTGTCGGGCTTTGGAAACGCCGCTTGAATCACGTCGCCACGCCGCAATTCGTCGGCCTGTTTGAGATAGGTGTCGGCGAGATCTAGAAGCCTTTGCTTTGTTAACGGATCGAGAGATGCTCGCGCCCGCGCATAAATCTGGTGCGCCATTTCCCGAAGTTCAACTGCAGTGGCCATGCGGCATTCACTAACGTATCGCGCATAGATCGGCTTTGAGGCAAATCAATTGGTTGAACCAGGCACTTTGGGTCAAAAGCGGACTTGACGTCGATAAATCGGAATGTCCGCTCTTACACCGAGAACAGACATTGGTCGGCACTTCGACGTCCGAAAAAATGTAAAAGGTCAACAGTACTGTCTGATTCAAGTCAAAGACTTTTCAGCGCACTTCCCGTTTTATTTTCAGAACGTGTTGGAGAGGCTTGTTGCGCGAGGAGCTTCGGTTTCTTCGACGCGCAAATTGAGTGGCGCTCTCGGTGTTCTCCATTCCCGAGGGCGTCGCTTAATTTGCTTTTCAAAAAACCTCACGCGTGATGAGGCCCGCAATGCAACAAATCGAAATCCAAGAATACGCCAACCAGCTGTTGGAAACCCATGGCGATAAGGCCATTGTCGTAGCCGCTAGAAAGGCTTGCGCATTCGAAGAAGGGGGAAATAGCAAAGAGGCTAAGACGTGGAGGCATATCGAAGCAGCTCTCAAGCTGATGCGTGGGCCAAAAGAAAGCTGAAGTTCGATGGCAGATACGCACGATGTGCGCTTCGCCGCTAAAGTGGATATTGAGTCCTTGGGAATATCTGCGTCGCGATCCTTGTGATCGCTGACCTTCTCTCATTTTGAATAGCAGCTATTCCAACAGAGAAAGCAGACGTATCAATTTGATCTAGATCAAGTCCGCACTTGGCGATTAAAGCTCAACTTCTTCAGCACTGGCAGATTCTTTGCTGGAGGAGCTCTAAGCTTTCCATTCCATATGCAATCATGGATGCTCTTGGGCAGGGAGTTGCTTTAATCACGGCCAAAAAAATGGAGAAACCCCCATGGCAGCCATCGCATCACTTCGACATTCAGCAAGATGCGCGCGGTGTGGCACGGCGTTGATTTTTCCTGAATGGTCGGAAAGCGCAGCTGGGCAAAAAACCACTCACATTTGGCACTGCCTCGTCTGCGGAAATGAGTTCGAAACAAAGGACGACGTTATTGAGCAGAGCCTGACTGACTCTGAACTTGTTCAAGAGTTTCTACCGAATTTGTTGGTGGCGTGAGTTTCACTGCCAGCTAGGCAAAGGAGGCTCAAATGACCTCAATTGCATTCTTTCAACACTCCACGCACTGTCCTGCATGCGGAGAAGAAACCATTGCTCCTATGCGATCCGAATATTTAAGCACAGTAGATATCCACCACTATTGGTGCTGCTGGAACTGTGGCGACGAGTTTGAGACATTGGATCATATTAGCGGTGCAGCCAACGTGCCGACAGAATTACTCCGAAAATGCCTTCCGGCTTTGGTAGCTGCATGAATTTGGACGGGGCAAATGAATCCTCATCTGGCTGATTTGAAACGCCGTCATATAGAGCTTGAAGACGAGATCGCCGATGCTCTAAGGCACCGCTCAAATGATGATTTGATGATCGGTGACTTAAAACGCCGAAAATTGCATTTGAAAGAAGAGATCGAGCGGCTTAGCAAGTTAGAAAACAGTAAAGCGTACCAAAGTAGTTTCGCAACGATGCGTAGAATTTGAAGCCCGCTAGCCTACCGGTTCTTTGTCATTACCGAGGACCCGACCGGTGTTGAAGTTGACCAGGTGTGTTCGTTGGCAGGCGATACAGATCACCGCTTCATAGACGTGACTGGCCCCGGGATCCTCGCCGTTTGTCCATGCGTGGACTTGAAAACCGGTGTTTGGACAATGGAAGCCAAAAAATGACATTGTTTATTTTCGCGCAAACTTCGCAAAGATCCTTGATCTTGAACAAAATCGGCGTCACGAACAGGCAAAACCAACTCAACGTTGGCTCCTTGTTTGTTCCTTGGCTTTTTTGACCCAAATCAATGCAGCGGAGACTGACCCTGATCTGATTTGTCGAAATGGGGGTCTGCTATGAACCAACAACCTGCCCCACACCCTGACTATGAAAGCCTGCAGTCGATTTTGAATGCCATTGCGCAGTGGATGAAGAAATACCGCTATGCGTGCGGCGTTCGTAACGAACTGATGAATTGCACGGCGGAAGATGTCGCAAGAATTGCCCGCGAACTTAGAATTAATCCCAACGAGCTGGCCACGCTGGCAAAGAAAGGGCCCAACGCTGCCGATCTACTGCAAAAACTGCTCATAGCGCTTGGTGTCGATGCGAAAGGCCTCGAACATGACGATCCACTGGTTATGCGCGACCTCCAACGGCTGTGCACAACCTGCGGCGACAAACGGCAATGCGAGCTTGATCTTACAAACGGCGTAGCCGCTGTTAATTTTCGTGACTATTGCCCGAACGCCTTTACGCTCGACGCACTGCTGAAGGCGAAAGAGTAACGCGCATTAACGAACGGCGGTTGCCCTTCAGACTATTTGGGCTTCTTCAGGCGCTGGCGCTTGCGCAGGCGCACGCCGGGGCCGCGCCGTTCACAAATGCGAGGGATCTCACACAAATGGGAAACATGTAAGTTACTCTGTTTGTATGAGAATTTCATTTTCATTTTGAAAAAATACAATTTATACGTGTATTTAATAAC
>JBARNC010000648.1:0-1834 GCA_049802775.1 Pseudolabrys sp.
GACGCTGCGACGCACACCCGCCGATATCGTCGTGGTCGATCGCCAGAACTATCATTGCTTCCAGCCGCTGCTCTATCAGGTTGCGACCGCGGCGCTGTCGCCGGCCGATGTGGCCTGGCCAATTCGGCACATCCTGCGCGCGCAAGCGAATGCGACGGTGCTGATGGAAGAGGTGCACGGCGTCGATCCGTCGCAAAAGCTGCTGCACACCAATTTCGGCGACGTTACTTACGATTATCTGGTGATCGCGACCGGCGCTATGCATTCCTATTTCGGTCACGACGAGTGGGCCGATTATGCACCGGGCTTGAAGCATATCGAGGATGCGACCCGCATCCGCCGCAGCATTCTGATTGCCTTCGAGCAGGCCGAGCTCATGACCGACGCCGCTGCGCAGCGGCGTCTGCTCACTTTTGTCATCGTCGGCGGCGGCGCCACCGGGGTCGAAATGGCCGGCGCGATCGCGGAGGTCGCGCGGCAAACCTTGGCCGCGGATTTCCGCCGCATCGATCCGCGCACGGCCCGCATTGTGCTGATAGAAGCGGGGCCGCGCCTACTGCCGACATTCCCGACCGAGCAATCCGACTACGTGCGCACGGCGCTTGAGCGCGCCGGTGTCGAGGTTAAAACCGATACGCGCGTGACCAAGTGCGACGCGCAGGGCGTCGATTTCGAGGTCGGCCGGATCGATGCCGGCACGACCATTTGGGCCGCCGGGGTCGTGGCTTCGCCGGCCGCGCGCTGGCTCGATGCCGAGGCCGACCGTGCCGGGCGGGTGAAAGTCGGCCCCGATCTTTCGGTGCCAGGGCATCCGGACATTTTCGCCATCGGCGACACCGCTGCGGTCGCCGATGCGAGCGGCCGGCCAGTCCCTGGCATTGCGCCGGCGGCAAAGCAGATGGGACATTACGTGGCCAAGGTGATCGCGGCCCGCATTGCCGGGCGTCCCAGCCACGCGCCATTTCGTTACATGCACCGCGGCGAACTGGCGACCATTGGCCGCCGCGCGGCTGTGGTGAAATTCGGCCGATTGCACTTGCGGGGATTTATCGGTTGGCTGTTCTGGAGCGTGGTGCACATCTATTTCCTGATCGGATTGCGCAACCGCTTCATCGTCGCCTTCACTTGGCTGTGGAGCTACCTCACCTTCCAGCGCGGCGCACGTCTAATCACCGACCCGAAAAAATAACCCTCGAAATCGAAGTCCCCGAGCAAAGATCAAGCTGGGCAACCCGCCCCATATCGAGGAATATTTGCGGCGGTAAAGCCTGAGCGAGCGCGACTATGCCGCGTTCCTCGCAGCGTCTCCGTCACGACTTCCCGGCCGAATCGTTTCTGCTGGTGCGCTTCGGGGATCATCAGCTGGATTTTGCCGAGCGCATCATCGACCCGTCGCTAAGTCGGCAGCGACGACCGTCAGTTCGACGGTGACGCCGATCTGCTCAAGCGACGCCGCGAGTAAGTCGGAGTCGCTGTTCGACAGGACGGCGAGACACCAACCCCGGGCGCGCAGCCGCCCCAGCGCCGTGGGCAACGGCGCCCACCCCGGCAGCGACCGGCTGCTCATCACGTCAGATCGATGAGGTGCGGCTTCGCCTGGCAATGTCGCCCAGCGGTCGGCCACGGCGGCAGCCTACGACCCCGCGGAGCGGAAGCCGAGCAGCTCCTGGCCACACGACGCCGATACATATCCGCCGCCACCACCAGAGCCAACTGGAGAGTTTCCATCCGACCTGCGGTAATCCTACAAGTCTGGGGCTTTTACGCATCGATACCCAAGCTTCCGATATACACGGTTATCGGAGGCGATCGGCATGTCCGCTTTACCCCCGAA
>JBARNC010000649.1:0-41241 GCA_049802775.1 Pseudolabrys sp.
CCGAATAACCTACGCAAAGGCCGGCGATCGCCCCGAGAACCCGCCGATCCGATACCCCAGAAGCGACCCAATAACGCCACCAACGACCGCGACTACAAACTCCAATATCGTTCGCACCATGTGCTCCCCGGCCTGCAAGCCGATAGACTGGATGATACACCACCTGAAATGCGCATACGCGTCGGTTCGGCCGGCATTCTTCGATCGATCGATATCGGCAGTCGCTGGCTCCGGAACGTCCGCTTTGTGCCAAGAGCCGACATTCCGCGATTCATTCGATTACTTCGTCAGCGGCTACCAGCAACCCGGGCGGCACAGTTAGGCCAAGGGCCTTCGCAGTCTTTAGGTTGACAGACGTTTCGAACTTTGTCGGTGCCTGCACCGGCAGTTCGGCAGGCTTGTCGCCGCGTAGGATACGATCGACATAGAATGCTGCCAGCCGAAACATATTGTCCTGATCGGTTCCATAAGACATGAGACCGCCAGCTGCGACGAAGAGATGGAGCGGATAGACCGCCGGCAGGCGATGCCGGGCCGCGAGCGCGATGATGAGATCGCGATGGGTGACGGTCATCGAATCCGGAGGCAAGATCAGACTGCTATCGGATATGCGGGCGAATGACTCGATTGCACGCTCGATATCGGCTGCGGTTTCGACGTGACTGGCTACTACTTCGATCGCGAACGACGGAGCAATCGTTTGCGCGGATCGCAGAAAATAATCCAAAGAAACCGTCTTGCGGTTCCCCATTACCGCAGCATGCGCGAGACGAGGCGCGATCTCCTTTAGCATCGCCAGTCACTTACCGATGATGCCTGCTTCAAGGTGCAGCACGCCAGTAAGATTACCACCTGGCCGCGCCATGTTCGTAATGAAGCCTGAACCGACTGGGTCGGAGACACTGACAAACCCAATTGGGATCGCGCGGGTTTCCCGCTGCAACGCGGCGGCGGCCACAGTCGATTGTGCGAGGATCACGTCGGGTTGCAGACCGACTAGTTCTTTCGCAAACGACGGAATGAGCTCCGCCTTGCTAGCCGTGAACCGATAGTCGATATGGACATTGCGACCCTCCGACCATCCGCGTCTTTCGAGCCCCTGCCGGTACGCCGCGACGCGCGCCTTGGTTTCCGGATCGCCCTCGGCGAGGCTCATCAGCACGCCGATCCGGCGCATCCGCTCGGGCTTGCTGGGCATGCGCGGTGAGCGGCCACGCAAACACCGCGCCACCAAGAAACGTGATGAAGTCGCGCCGCTTCATGCTCGTCCCCAAACTGGAAGGGCATCGTAGCGACTCAAATGGGGATATTGGAAGGGCACCCCATGAAGTCCGCTTTGGGTCAAAAAGCGGACATCGCAATAAGTCCGAACCATGTCCGCTCTTACCCCGAAAGCGGATATTCAAGTCGTAGCCTACGATACTGCCGATCAGAACGTCCGCAGTAACTTCGGCAGGCTGGTCGTGACAATAGCTGTCGTGCTAGAGGCAACCCGGGGCAGCGATGGCCACTGATCTGCGGCCTGAGACAACCGTAGCTGTCGCGGAAAATGCCACAGGCTGGTTGAAGCCGCTGATCGGCGTGCCGGCGCGGTCATCAGCCGATGTCAATCGCGTGACCTGAACCGCAGGCAGTCGTCGATGGATTGATGAAACGATAGATCGCGTGGCCGACGAGCGAACCTACCCACAACGTCCCTACCTGGCTGTCAGCGCTGCCATCATCCGCGGCGGCAAGGTACTGGTGGTTCGCCGTGCCCGACGCCCAGCGCTTAACCTCTATACTCTGCCCGGCGGCGCCGTCGAACTCGGAGAGCCGCTCATCGATGCGGTCGTTCGCGAAGTGCGAGAGGAGACGTCGCTCTCGGTCGAACCGGTCGCGCTCGCCGGACATCGTGAGGTCATTGCCCGCGATGCGCAGGGGCGGGTCGAGCGTCACTTCGTCATTTTATGTTTTGCCGCACGCTGGCTTGCAGGTGAGCCGATTCTCAACGACGAGCTGGACGATGCCCGTTGGGTCGACCCGTCGGAGCTCGGTGCCTATCGCACCACCGAAGGCCTGGCCGAAATCGTCGCAGCCGCCGCGACAGTTCTGATGCGAACAGACTAATCGGCGTGCCTTGCGATTGCCGTCAAGACAGCGCATATCATCCGCACGGAGACCTTGAGCGAAACGCGTGAAAAAGTTTCTCACCATCGGTTCGATCCTGTTTAGCCTTGGGCTGCTGGCGCACGCGCAAAGCGAGACGCCGGCACCATTTGACGGCGACCTGGCGCGGCTCGGAGAAATCCTGGGCGCGCTCCACTATTTGCGCGCGATCTGCGGTGCCAACGAGGGACAGAAGTGGCGCAATGAGATGCAGGCGCTGATCGACGCCGAAGCGCCGAGCGGCGAGCGCCGCCGCAAGATCGTGGCGAACTTCAATCGCGGTTACCGCGGCTTCCAGCAGACGTACCGGACTTGCACTCCCGCCGCAGACCTCGCAATTCGAAGGTATCTCGACGAAGGTGCGAAAATTGCTCGCGAAATCACGGCGCGATACGCCAATTAGCGTCGTAATTAACCTTTTCTTTATTGTAGCCTATTGGGCCGCGATCCACGTGCTAACGTTCAATTTGGGACGTGAGATTGGTGTCCGTCTTGGACGCCCGGGGACGTAAGCGACAATGACGATAACTGAGAGTTCGATGCACGCGCACGAGCCGATTTCCGACCGCGAGCAAAAGTTGGTGGCGCTGGGTTATCTCCAGGAAGCCTGGGCAGAAGCGCGCCTTGAGGGCATCGACGGCGATTGCCTGGCGCAAGCCTGCCTGTTCGCGGCCCTCGCCGAATTTGTGACCACCTATGGTGAAGAGGCGGCCGCCTCGTTTACCGACGGCTTGAGCACCCGCATCCGCAATGGCGAATTCTCGCTCGACCAGTCGCGACAATAATTGCCAGAAGCTCTAACTCGACAGAGTTTCCAGAAATCGCACCCGCTCGCCTTGTGCCGGCGTGGTGAGACTGCCCTCCCACACAACTTTGCGCCCTCGCACTAAAGTACCCACCGGCCATCCGGTGACGGTCATCCCGTCATAGGGAGTCCAGCCGGCGCGTGAGGCCACCCATTTATCGGTGATCGTTTTCCGCCGCTTGAGATCGACCACGGTCAGGTCGGCATCGTAGCCGATGGCGATGCGGCCCTTGGTGGCAATGCCGAATAGACGCGCCGGGCCCGCACTGGTGAGATCGACAAAACGCAGCAGCGACAGCCGGCCTGCATTGACATGGTCAAGCATGATTGGAACGAGCGTCTGCACGCCAGTCATGCCCGATGGGCTCGCAGGATAGGTCTTGGCTTTTTCGTCGCGGGTGTGCGGCGCATGGTCGGAGCCGAGCACGTCGACAACCGCATTTCTAATGCCGCTCCAGATTCCGGCACGATGCGCCGCATCGCGAACCGGAGGATTCATCTGCGCGCGGGTGCCGAGCCGCTCGTAGCATCCGGGCGACTCCAGCGTGAGATGATGCGGGGTGGTCTCGACCGACGCCACATCTTTGTGACCGGCGAGAAACTCAATCTCCTGCAAAGTCGACACGTGCAATACGTGCACGCGGGTCCCGGTCTCATGCGCGATCGTAATGAGACGTTGGGTGGCTTTGAACGCGGCAACGTCGTCGCGCCAAACAGGATGCGAGCGCGGGTCACCCTCCACGCGCAGGTTCTTGCGCTCGTTCAGCCGCGGCTCGTCTTCGGCATGGAACGATGCGCGCCGGCGGATCACTTTCAGCACAGCACGCAAGCCGGCATCGTCAGCAACCAGCAGAGAGCCCGTCGATGAGCCCATGAACACCTTGATGCCGGCACAGCCGGGAAGCCGCTCCAGCTCCGCGAGATGTCTTATGTTGTCCGCGGTCGCGCCGACAAAAAATGCAAAGTCGCAATGCATGCGGTGATGGCCGCGCTTGACCTTGTCGGCCACGGCCTCAGCGCTCACGGTCAATGGATCGGTATTCGGCATCTCGAATACGGTGGTGACGCCGCCCATGACTGCCGACAGCGAGCCGCTTTCCAGGACTTCCTTGTGGGTGAGGCCCGGTTCGCGAAAGTGGACGTGCGTGTCGATCACGCCCGGCAACACGTGCAGCCCCCGGCAATCGACCACATCGCCGGCGGAAGCGCCCGACAGATCGCCGATGGCCGCGAAGCGCCCGGCGCGGATACCAAGATCGCGCAGGCCCTCGCCGTCATGATTGACCACGGTGCCGCCTTTGAGGATCAGATCGTAGCTGTCGGCCATGTCGGAAAGCGTCTAAACAGACTTGAGGCTTACCGGACAGCGCTTACGTTCCGCAACGAGTTCTGGCAAGAGACTATCGCGAGAGACCCCAGGGAATTGCATGCAGGCAGCTCTTCTCCCCGATCGCGGCGTGGTCAAAGTCATTGGCGAAGACGCCCGGCGTTTCCTCAACGGGCTCGTGACCAACGATATGGCCAAGGTCGCACCCGGCAAGCCGCGTTTCGCCGCGCTGCTTACGCCACAGGGCAAGATCATCGTTGATTTCATCGTCGCCGAGGCGCCGGCCGAGGATGGCGGCGGCTTCTTCCTCGATTGTCCGCGGGCACTGGCCTCAACGCTCGTCGAAAAACTTAATTTCTACAAGCTGCGCGCCAAGGTGATTTGCGAGGATCTGTCGGACGTGCTTGTGGTGATGGCGGTCTGGAACGGCACCGCGGACAGCGAATATGGCCTGAGCTATCCCGACCCGCGGCTACCTGACTTAGGCTCGCGCATCATGCTGCCACCGCATCTTGTTGCGGAGGTCGCCGCCGATCTCGGCGCTACGCTGGTCGACGCGGAAGCTTGCGACGCTCATCGTATCGCGCTCGGCGTCCCGCGTGGCGGCATCGATTTCGTGTATGGCGATACGTTCCCGCATGAATCCGACATGGATCAACTCAATGGCGTCGACTTCGACAAAGGCTGCTATGTCGGGCAGGAAGTGGTCTCACGTGTCGAGCACCGCGCCAGTGCGCGCAGCCGCGTCGTGCCGATCATTTATGACGAATTTTCGCCGTTAGAAGGCTTACCCGTGACGGCAGGGGACAAGCAGGTGGGCATGCTCGGCTCGACGGCCAAGGGCCGCGGCCTGGCGCTGCTGCGCCTCGACCGACTTGCGGATGCGCGGCTCGCCGGCATTCCGCTCGAAGCCGGCGGCGTTGCAATTCGCGCAGTCAAACCGGCCTGGGCGAAATTCGACTGGCCGAGCGAAGCAAAAGCCGCGACATGAGCAAATCGGTTCTTCATCCAGATCGGCTGATGCGCTGTCCGTGGCCGAAGCAGGATCCGCTCTACATCGCCTATCACGACGAGGAATGGGGCGTGCCGGAATTCGACGATCGCGCGCTTTTTGAGAAGCTGGTGCTCGACGGCTTCCAGGCCGGACTTTCGTGGATCACCATCTTGCGCAAGCGCGAGAATTTCCGCCGTGCATTCGAGGGCTTCGCGCCGGAAAAAATTGCGAGTTATCCGAAGCGCAAGATCGAATCGCTGATGACGGATGCCAGCATCGTGCGCAATCGCGCGAAGATCGAGGGCGCGGTATCATCGGCGCGGGCGTGGCTTGAAATTATGGAGGACGGGCCGGGATTTTCAAACCTGCTTTGGGATCACCTCGACGGTAAGCCGAAGCTCAACAATTTTCGCACCACCAAGCAGGTGCCGTCGGAGACCAACCTTTCACAGACAATATCGAAGGAGCTCATCGCACGCGGTTTCAAATTCGTGGGGCCAACCATCGTCTACGCTTTCATGCAGGCCGTCGGCATGGTCAATGATCATCTTGTCACGTGCCATCGCCATGCAGCCTGCGCGAAGCTCGCCAGAAAGCGATGACCAAGCCGGCAAAAACGGCACGAGGCTCGAAAACCGCTCCGCGTGCGTGGCAGCGCATGCTGTCGGGGCGGCGCCTCGACCTGCTCGATCCCTCCCCGCTCGACGTGGAAGTGGAGGACATCGCGCACGGGCTCGCACGAGTGGCGCGCTGGAATGGACAGACGCAAGGCGCGCATATCTTTTCGGTCGCCCAGCACGCTCTGCTGGTCGAGACGCTGGCACGTGCCAAAGTTCCACGGCTCGACCGCAATGGACATCTGGCCGTATTGCTGCACGATGCGCCAGAATACGTCATCGGGGACATGATCTCACCGTTTAAGGCCGTGATCGGTGATAGTTACAAGGCTGTAGAGAAGCGGCTGCTCGCCGCCATCCATCTGCGCTTTGGCCTTCCAGCGAAACTGCCCGAGAGCCTGCAAAATCTGATCAAAGCAGCCGACCGCAGCGCGGCCTATCTCGAGGCCACGCGACTCGCCGGTTTCGCCGATGACGAGGCACGGAAATTTTTCGGCCCGCCGCCGAAATTCTCTGCCGCGCTCGCGCGTGATTATCTCAGCCCCTGGACGGTCGGGACTGCACAGGCGCGCTACCGCGAACGCTTCGAAAAACTTCTGCGCGCCTAAGGCTTTTCATCGCACGATCCAGGTCATAGATATGAGACAAGAATCGCCTATTGTTGTCATATGATCCACGTCTGCTCGCTCGCGCGCCTGCGCGCAACGGTCGATGAGACCGGAGCGCGCCATATCATTACCCTGCTGCGGCTCGTCGACCGGGTGCAGCGGCCAACGCATATTGCGCCTGAGAACCATCTGGTGCTTGCGGTCGACGACATCACCACGCCGATCGCCGGCTACACCGCACCGGCGCATGAGCATGTGCAGCGCCTCATCGACTTCGTCAGCGCCTGGGATCGCACGACGCCGATGGTGATGCACTGCTTCGCCGGCATCAGCCGCTCGACCGCTGGCGCCTATGTGGCGGCCTGCGCGCTCAATCCGCAGCGTGACGAGATGCAAATTGCCTGGGACATTCGCCGGGCATCGCGCACGGCACAGCCGAATTCGCGGATCGTCTCGATCGCGGACCGCCTGCTCAAGCGGGACGGCCGCATGATGCGGGCGATCGACGCCATCGGTCTTGGTGACGCGGCGACCGAAGGCGATCCGTTCCGGCTTGATATTGCGTGAGCATTCCATTCGTCGTGCGCGGGCTTGACCCGCACAGCCATCTTCCCTGACAAAGTGATGGACTGCCGGATCGGACCTAGCCACGAGCGAAAAAGGGGGCGTTGTGAGCAGCAAAACCTACGGCGTCGTCACAGCGGATGTTCTCAAGTCCTACGATGGCCTTGGTTTCCTGAAAGGCATCATCGACGGCACGGTGCCGAACCCGCCGATCAGCGAGCTGCTCGGCTTCCATCTGGTCGAGGTCGATAAAGGCCGCGCGGTGTTTGAGGGCGCGCCGGAATTTCGCCACTACAACCCGATCGGCACCGTGCATGCCGGCTTCGCCGCTACGCTGCTGGATTCCGCGCTTGGATGCGCGATTTTTTCCACCATCGCCAAGGGCGATGCCTGGACGACGCTCGAGCTCAAGTTCAATCTAGTACGCCCCATCACCAAGGACACCGGCCCAGTGCGCGCGGAAGGACGCATCGTGCATCGCGGACGCACGGTCGCGACCTCAGAGGGCGATCTCAAAGATCGCGCCGGCAAGATTTATGCGCACGCCACCACGACGTGCATGATCTTCCCCGCGAAGGAGTGAACGTTAGTCATTGTCGGCGGTGAGCGATGGACGCAAACCCAGCGGCTGCGCGCTGTTCGAACGGTGTACGCTGTGGGCCACGATCGTCCGCCCGCCATGCCGGGTAAATTCGCAGGAGGCAAAGCCCAACCCCGAAATCGATCCGCGGAAGGTGTTGTCGCTCGTGCGCTCGAGGTTGAAGCAAGGTTGGAGGCCACGCAGGGAGGCGCAAACAGACTCGCCTCTCACTTGCAGCGTGTTGGCTGGCAGTTGAGCGTAGCGCACCGGGCCCGACCCCTGGAATTGAATGGAGCCAGCAACCGAGCCGTCGGAATTAATGCGGCCCTGCCCGCGTGTGCCTTCGAAACAAGTGTAGTTGAACATCTTGCCGATAACAAACCGCCGAGCCTCATCGGCGCTCATCTCGCCGGCTACTGCCGGCAGCGCGGCCAGCAGGCCAACCGTCAATGCAATACCACGCAACATTCCCCGTACTCCGACTAACGCAACGCCGTACTTTACTGCACATTCGGCCCGATTTTTAGGCCTAACAGATTATGCACGGCTTTCGTCGACAAATCCTGAACGCGTTTACGCGATTTTGACCACGATCCGGCCGCGGACCTGCCCGGATAGTATGTCCGGCGCGACGCCTAGCACGTCGGAAAGGCCAATTTCCCGGGTAATCGTGGTCAGTTTTTGGCGGTCCAGGTCGCTTTCCAGGCGTTTCCAGGCCTCCCGGCGGCGATCCACAGGGCACATCACAGAATCGATACCGTAAAGACACACCCCGCGCAGAATGAACGGAGCGACCGAGCACGGCAGATCTATACCACCGGCAAGACCGCAGGCCGCTACCGCTCCCCCATAACGGGTCATCGACAGCAGGTTTGCCAGCGTAGTCGAACCCACCGCATCGATCGCACCAGCCCAACGCTCCTTCGCGAGGGGCTTGGCAGGCCCTGCGAGTTCCTTGCGGTCCACGATCTCGGAAGCGCCCAATCCTTTCAGGTAGTCGGCCTCCTGCGGCCGGCCCGTCACGGCGTGGACTGCAAAGCCACACTTGGCGAGGATCGCGGTCGCTACCGAACCGACGCCGCCAGCCGCGCCGGTCACAGCGATCGGACCGTTTGCTGGCGTAAGGCCGTGGCGCTCCAAGGCCATGACCGCCAACATAGCGGTGTAGCCCGCGGTACCGATCGACATGGCATCGCGCGCGCTCAAGGTTTTGGGCAGCGGCACCAGCCAGTCGCCTTTCACCCGCGCCTTCTCGGCGTAAGCGCCGAGATGCGTCTCGCCGCAGCCCCAGCCGTTGAGGATGACTTTGTCGCCCGGCTTCCAGCCAGCGTGGCTGGACGATTCGACCGTGCCGGCGAAGTCGATGCCCGCGATCATCGGGAATCGCCGGACAACCGGCGCCTTGCCGGTGATTGCGAGCCCGTCCTTGAAATTGATCGTGGAATATTCAACGTGGACGGTGACGTCGCCGTCCATCAGATTTGCTTCGTCGAAATCAACGAGCGCGGCCTTGGTGCCGCCGTCTGTCTTCTCGATTATGATTGCCTTGAATGCCGCCACGTCCGCCTCGCCGGTTAATCCTCGGCATTCATGGCGCGAGCGGGGCCGCGGTGCAAGCGCCTCAGGCGGGCGCCATCACAGCGCGCGCGATCGGCTTTTCCACGATCGGCAGATTGATCACTGCCGAAAGCACACCGAACAGCACCGAAAGCCACCAAACCAGGTTGTAGGAGCCGGTGCGCTCAAATGCGATACCGCCGATGAGCACGCCGAGGAAGCCGCCGACCTGATGGCTGAAAAAGGCAAAGCCAAACAACATGGCCAACCACCGTGTGCCGAACATCACAGCGACCAGCGCCGACGTCGGCGGCACAGTCGATAGCCACATGAGGCCAGTAACGGCGGCAAAGACGAGCGTCGCCAACGGGCTCGCCGGCAGCGTGATGAAGGCGACAATGGCGGCTGCCCGAGTGAAGTAGATGATCGACAGCAGGTAGCGCTTGGGCATTCGGTTGCTGAGCCAGCCTGAGCTCAATGAACCGACGATGTTGAAGATGCCAATGACGGCGAGCGTCCAGCCGCCGATCTCCGCCGAAAGGCCGCGGTCAATCAGATAAGACGGCAGATGCACTGTGATGAAGGCGAGCTGAAAGCCACACGTGAAGAAGCCGAGCACCAGCAGAACGTAACTGCGATGACCGAATGCTTCCGCGAATGCCTGCCGCGCCGATTGCGTCGGTTTCGCTACCGCCGCTCGCCCTGTGGGCGCAGCAGGCGTCGCGAGGGCAAGCGATAATGGCAGAATCAGCAAGGTGACCCCACCGAAGATCAACAACGTTTCCTGCCAGCCGAATTTCTCCATCAACGCGACTGCGATCGGGGAATAAAGGAATTGTCCAAACGAACCGGCGGCGGTGCCCGCGCCGAACGCAAGCGAGCGCCATTTTTCCGGCAGTAATTTGCCGAAGGCGCCAAGCACGATATTAAACGAGCAGCCGGACAGCCCGAGGCCGATGAGTACGCCGGCGGACAGATCGAGCGCTTCGGGCGTGGTCGACTGCGCCATGATCACGAGGCCGAGCGCATAGAGAAGTGCCCCGACACAGAGTACGCGATTGGTACCGAAGCGGTCTGCTATCGCGCCGGCGAAGGGCTGGCCGATCCCCCACAACAGATTCTGGATGGCAACAGCGAGGGCGAAAACGTCGCGGCCCCAGTTATTGGTCTGGGACAGGGGCGTGAGGAAAAAGCCGAGCGAAGAGCGCGGACCAAAGCTGATCATCGCGATCAGGCAACCACACACGACCACCGCAGCGGGCGTGCGCCATCCGATCGCGGATGTCGGCCTGTGGGTCGTGCTTTGTACAGACATTTAAAGAAAATCTCCGGCGCGATTAGGCGCGGACCATATAGGGTCCCGGTCCCGACCAAAAACGATTATTCGTGATCCTGGCCATTTGCGCCACGTATGGCTCAGCCGGACGGAACTATCTGCGAGCGCTCTGGCGACCCGACGCTCGCCCTTCCTCTGACCTGAGCCATTCAAGGCTATGACTTACAGGGCCTTTTGCTTCCTCATTGGCGGCTTCCTTTTCGGTTGTCGCCGCATCGCCCCAGGTGGGCTCGTCTTCGCCGTCGCCCCATGCGCGTGGGCGATAGAAGGTATGCACACCGAGCTTGTAGATTTTTTTCATCTCATTAACCCAGTCCGGGTGTACCCAATAGGCATGGTAGTGGGTCGATTTGGAGACTTCCGGCATCCACAATTTGCCGTCGAGCATGTCACGCGCGATGCGCTTGGCACGCTCCCACGCATCAGGTTCCGTGACGATATCGGGGATGCCGTCGCAGGCGAAAGTGAACTGGCACGACAGATGCCGGTGTGAATTGTGATAGACGACGCCGCAAACGTCATTCGGATAGAACGGCGAGAACACGCGGTTCATCACGACTTGAGCCACGGCTATTTGTCCGCGTACCGATTCGCCGCGCGCCTCGAAATACACTGCATTGGCCAGACATTTTTCGGCCTTGGCACGCGCTGTGCCGGCGAGCGCTAAACGCTCGGCTGGGGATCGAGGCCGCTGATCGACGCCGGTGACCTCGCCCTTGTTGGCGACGCTTTCGCCTCCCTTCCCCTCGCCAGCCGGCGAAGGTGGCACAAGCGCTGACTGTTTGATGTCAGGATCGCCGTGCGAGGCCAGTACAACTGGCGCCTCGCCAGGCGCCCAAGGCGCGATTTCCTCCCGGCCGCCCGCCATCGAATCAATTCCGAAGAAAAGCTGTGCTGCCTCTTCGCCGGCGGGATTGCGGGGCGCGCTTGGCGTCAGATTGGCGGGCGGGATATCGGCATAAGGCAGATCGACATCAGGCGTTGACGATTTTTCGCCCGGGGCGGTCACGAACTCGTATTGCGAGTACGGGTCGAACCTGGCCGCCGTTTCATCCTTCTTTGGCAGCGCATCAGCTTCGGCCTCCGGCGCCAGCTCTGGAGGCAACGGCGGTAGAGGCTCGCGCGGCCGCGTGATCAGCGAATCTTGCTTGGCCTTGCGGTTCGCCTTGGGAAATTGTAGCGGCGCCGTTGCGTCACCAAGCGGCTGCTTGCCGATCGAACTGGTGATGTCTGCGGGATCGAAGTTGGCGAGCGCATAAATCGGCGGGTGTGGAATTGCGGTGCCGACCGGCCTTGGCAAGCTGAACATGGCGGCGTGGATGGTGCCGAAGGGAGACGCGATCAAATGCTGTTGCCAGCGCTTGGTTATGCTCGGCTGACGGGCGAGCAAGGCGCCCAAATCCTGAAACGCGATCCTCTCGGGGGGCAGCGCAATCAGCACCGCTCCAATAGCGATTGAAGCGGCTCCCCTTCGCCGCCGACGCCCAAGCGGAACTATTCCCCATTTACTCAACGCCACACCGCAACGTCGTGCCACCGCCCCGCCGCAGGGTGGCGACAATGCGACAGGCTTTTTTATTGGCTGATTAACCTTGCGAAGGCGTTAACTGCACAACAGGTCGTGCGGAGTGCGTAAACACTTAGTCAACGGACAATGAATAAACATTAACTATATCGCAATCGCTGTCGCCCCCTATTCGCGCACCAGTCAATTCGCGGGCCGGTATGTTCACACCCGTCCTATCGCGTGAGATCAATGAAAATACTGCGGCGGCGCATCTACGCAGCGACGCAGACCCGTGCCTCCGCGGAGTCGTGCGCGACGCATCCGAGGCGGTCGATCACGCCATTGCCAATCTGCGGCTCGAAGTAGAGGCCTTCCTCGCCAAGTGGCGGTGTGTCCGCTCGAGAGGCGCTACGCCTGACTTGCCGCTGCCTTACCGAGGGCTGCTTGCGCGGCCGCAAGGCGCGCGATCGGCACACGGAAGGGCGAGCAGGAGACGTAGTCAAGCTTGGCTTCGTGACAGAAGGCGACCGACGCGGGATCGCCGCCATGTTCGCCGCAAATGCCGATCTTAAGCTTGGGGCGAACTTTGCGGCCGCCTTCGACGCCGATTTTGACTAATTCGCCGACACCTTGTTGATCGATCGACACGAACGGGTCGACGGGGAGAATGCCGCGCGCTGTGTAGATACCGAGGAAGCTCGCCGCATCATCACGCGAAATGCCAAAGGTAGTTTGAGTCAGGTCGTTGGTGCCGAATGAAAAGAACTCGGCGCTTTGCGCAATTTCGCCGGCCATCAAGCAAGCGCGCGGCAGCTCAATCATCGTTCCGACCTGATAATCGATCTTGGCGCCTTTCTCCTTTGCCACGGCCCGCGCCATCGCATCGATGCGCGCCTTGACCAGGTCGAGCTCAGCCTTGGTGGCGATCAACGGCACCATGACTTCCGGCGCCACGGACTTGCCGGTGGCCTTGGTGACTTCCACCGCAGCCTCAAAAATAGCGCGTGCCTGCATCTCGGCGATTTCCGGATAGGCAATGGCGATGCGGCACCCGCGGAATCCGAGCATCGGATTGAACTCGGATAGTTCGCTCGCACGCGCGGCCAGCTTCTTCGAGTCAACCCCCATGGCGGCAGCGACTTCCGCGATCTCCTCCTCACCATGAGGCAGAAACTCGTGCAGCGGCGGGTCGAGCAGCCGGATGGTCACCGGACGGCCCGCCATGATCTCGAACAGTTCGACGAAATCGGCGCGTTGCATCGGCAAGAGCTTGGCGATTGCTGCGCGCCGCGACTTCTCCTCATCGGCGAGGATCATCTCGCGCACGACCTGGATGCGCGCCTCGTCGAAGAACATGTGCTCGGTGCGGCAGAGACCAATGCCCTCGGCACCGAAACGAACTGCAGCCTTCGCGTCTGCCGGTGTATCAGCATTGGCCCGCACGCCAAGGCGGCGCACCTTGTCGGCCCAGCCGATCAAGGTCGCGAATTCGCCGGACAACTGTGGCTCGATCATATCGACCTTGCCAGCCAATACCTGTCCGGTGGATCCATCGACCGTGATGTAATCGCCCTTTTTGAATGTCTGACTTCCGGCAGTCATGGTGCCGGCAGCGTAGTCGATACGCAGGGAGCCCGCGCCAGAGACGCAAGGCTTGCCCATGCCACGCGCGACAACGGCCGCGTGCGACGTCATGCCACCGCGAGCCGTCAGGATGCCTTCGGCTGCGTGCATGCCGTGGATGTCCTCGGGCGAGGTTTCGACACGCACCAGGACAACCTTTTTTCCATCGGACTTGAGCTGCGCGGCTTCGTCGGGCGAAAATACGATCTCTCCGCTGGCAGCGCCGGGCGAAGCCGGCAGGCCGGTGGCGATGACGCGTCGATGCGCGCGCGGGTCGATGGTCGGATGCAACAACTGATCGAGCGTGAGCGGGTCGACGCGCAGCACTGCATCGTTCTTTGAAATCAGTCCTTCGTTGGCGAGCTCGACGGCGATGCGGAGCGCGGCCTTGGCAGTGCGCTTGCCGGAGCGCGTCTGCAACATCCACAACTTGCCCTGCTCTACAGTGAACTCGAGATCCTGCATGTCACGGTAGTGGCGCTCGAGAACATTGTAGATGCGCTTGAGCTCGCTATAGGCCTTCGGCAGTGTGTATTCCATTGAGGGCTTGTCGGAACCCGCCTCCTTGCGCGCCGCCTCGCTGATTTCCTGCGGCGTGCGCATTCCGGCCACCACATCCTCCCCTTGCGCGTTGATCAGAAACTCACCGTAGAGCTTCTTCTCGCCGGTCGACGGATTGCGGGTGAAGGCAACGCCGGTTGCCGAAGTGTCGCCCATATTGCCGAACACCATGGCCTGCACATTCACCGCCGTGCCCCAGCTTTCCGGGAGATTGTGTAATTTGCGATACGTAATGGCGCGTTGGTTCATCCAGGAGCCGAACACGGCCCCGATCGCGCCCCAAAGCTGCTGCTGCGGGTCCTGCGGGAAATCCTGGCCCAGCTCGTCCTTAACGCGCTTCTTGTAACGCACGACCAGCTCGGCCCAATCATCGGCGGAAAGATCAGTGTCGAGGCTGTAGCCCTGCCGCTCCTTGTGATGGTCCAGCAGTTCCTCGAAATGCTCGTGGCCAACGCCGAGCACTACATCCGAATACATGGTGATAAAGCGGCGGTAGCTGTCATAGGCAAAACGCCGGTCGCCGGATTTCTTCGCGAGCGCCTCAACAGTTTCGTCGTTGAGACCGAGATTGAGCACCGTGTCCATCATGCCGGGCATTGACGCGCGGGCGCCCGAGCGCACCGAGACCAGCAGTGGATTGGATTTGTCACCGAACGTCTTGCCGGTGAGGCGGCCGACTTGCGCCAGCGCTTTCTCCACCTGAGTGCACAAGTCCTTCGGGTACTGCCTGTCGTGCCCGTAATAGTAGGTGCAGAGCTCAGTGGTAATCGTGAAGCCGGGCGGGACCGGGAGACCTAGATTGGCCATCTCGGCAAGTCCGGCGCCCTTGCCACCCAGGAGGTTACGCATGGAGGCCTTGCCCTCGGCACGGCCGCCACCAAAGCCGTAGACCCACTTTCCCTTGAAATGACCGGCAGCCGCTTTCGGCTTGGCCCGGGATGCCTTCCGCACCGGCCGTTTCTTGCTCTTTACGCTAACACGCGAACGTTTTCGTTTGGCCATATGTCAAGCAACGTTTGTGGGACGACGGCCCTTAAAAGCACTGCCGAATGGCCCGGCGCAAGCCCGGAATCGGAATTAGCGGAAAAGACCGATGCCGAGCAAGCCAACAAGGATCAAATAGAGAGCGACGATAATGTTGAGAAGACGCGGAATGACAAGAATAAGAATACCGGCGACGAGTGCGACAATAGGCTGCAAATGCGCAATACTGATGGTCATGATGTACTCCCCTGTTGATTGACGATCGGATTGAAACGACAAATTCCGTGTGGGATGTGATGCCTTCCAAGCGCAAGCGTCGACAGTTGAGGGCTAGCCCTCAATCTTCGAGAAATCCGCTACAGCACGGGTTGCCTCGCGTATCTCATTGAGCAGCTTGAGCCGGTTCTCGCGCAAGGCTATGTCGTCGACATTGACTGTGACCTTGTCGAAGAAAACGTCGACGTGGGGGCGAAGCTTGGCCATGGCGCGCATGGCAGCGGCGAAGTCTTCCTTGGCAACGGCACCGGAGGCTTCCTTTTTGGCGATGTCGATTGCCTCCGCCAGCGCTTTTTCTTCGGGCAATTGATAGCGCTTTGAATCAGGCGCGCCGATATAGTCGCGCTTGTCCTTCTTTTCCTCGATGCGAATGATATTGGTCGCGCGTTTGTAGCCGGCGAGCAGGTTTTTGCCGTCATCGCTGTCGAGAAATTTCCCAAGCGCTTCGACGCGACGCACGATCATCAATAAATCGTCCTGGCCGGATAGCGAAAACACGGCGTCGACCAGATCGTGCCGCGCACCTTGTTCGCGGAGTTGCACCTTCAGGCGGTCAGCGAGGAATGCGATCAGGTCATAAGTCTGACGCAGATAAGTATGCGCCTGTACCAGCAGCGGCTTGGCGACCTGTTTGGTTTTCTCAGAAACGAGCACCTCGAGCTTGACGGCCAGCTCAATATCGCTCGCGCTGATCTTGGCGATCTGCTCGTTAAGGGGATGCAGCATTGTGATAGCGCGGGCGAGCGCCTCATCACGCGCGACCGAGCCAAAGTGCCCCCAGAAATGTGCGCGCAGTGGTAACCGCAATTCGTTTTCGACAACGATCCGGATAATTCCCAGCGCCGCCCTTCTTAGCGCGTAAGGATCCTTCGAGCCCGTAGGCTTTTCGTCGATCGCCCAGAAGCCAACGAGC
Organism: Pseudolabrys sp.; assembly: GCA_049802775.1. Taxonomy (GTDB): domain Bacteria; phylum Pseudomonadota; class Alphaproteobacteria; order Rhizobiales; family Xanthobacteraceae; genus Pseudolabrys. Next base: position 16,401 of record JBARNC010000649.1, read on the forward strand.
GTATCGACCTTGTCGGCCAGAGCTACCGCTATCGCCACCGGATCGCCCGGGACCAGATCGTCCGGCCCTTTCGGCTTGTAGTGATCTTCAATTGCGTGCGCCACAGATTCATCCTCGCCCTGTGCCTCAGCATAGTAACGACCCATCAGACCTTGTAGTTCAGGGAATTCGCCGACCACTTCGGTCAAAAGGTCGGTCTTGCACAGTTGCGCAGCCCGCTCGGCCTGTGCCGTCTTGGCGCCGACGATGGGCGCAATCTGCGCGGCGAGTGCCACAATACGCGCAATGCGCTCGGCCTGCGTGCCTAACTTCTCGTGGAAAACAATCTGCTCGAATTTCGGCAGCCGGTCTTCCAGTCGAGTCTTCAGGTCGGTGCCGTAGAAGAATTTAGCGTCGGAGAGCCGAGCTCGGATCACGCGTTCATTGCCGGCGACAATCGCTTTGCCGCCGTCGGAAGCTTCTTCGTTGGCGACCAGGATGAACTTGTTGACGAGCCTTGCCGTTTGCGGGTCGCGCAGGACAAAGCATTTCTGATTGCTGCGGATGGTAGCGCGGATGACTTCGTCGGGGATTGATAGAAAGGCCTGATCGAAGGTCCCTATCAACGTGACCGGCCATTCGACCAGTCCAGCAACTTCGGCCAGCAAGCCATCGTCCTCCACAAACTCGAAGCCTTGCGCGAAGGCGAGGTTCTTGGCGTCAGCATGGATCATGTCGGCACGACGCGCCGGATCGAGCACGACTTTGGCCTTTTCCAGTTTGGCGACGTAGTCATCGAAGCGTTTCACCTTAATTGACGCGGGCGCCATGAACCGGTGGCCGCGCGTCTCGTCGCCACCCTTGATGCCATCAACATTCAGCGGCACAACGACCGGCTCTTCGGTCTCCGGCCCAAATGTTGCGACGATGGAATGTAACGGACGCACCCATGATAAGGCGCCCGGCGTCGCGGAACGAGCGCCCCAGCGCATCGACTTCGGCCAGGGGAAAGTTGCGATCGTCGCGTGCAACACATCCTTGATGACATCGACCGCCGGCCGGCCCGGCTTGTCGATCACCGCGACGTAAAAATCGCCTTTCTTATCGGGCTGCACCTTGGCTTCGCTAATCGATTTCAAGCCTGCGGCTTTCAGGAAACCGGTGACGGCGTTATCGGGCGCGCCGACACGCGGGCCTTTTTTCTCTTCCTTCACGTCCGGCTGCTTCGCCGGAATCCCATGTACTGTCAGCGCAAGCCGACGCGGGGTAGCAAACGCATTCGCCCCCTCGTACGTTAGTCCTTCCGCCACCAGCCGGTCAGTGACGAGCTTGCGTAAATCGTCGGCAGCGCGCGCCTGCATGCGCGCGGGAATTTCCTCAGACAAAAATTCGAGAAGCAGGTCGGGCATTTCGGCCAGGGCTTGAAAAATTTGGTCGCAAGGTCTGCCTAGCAAGGTGGCCCGCCGCTGTCACGCGCGCTGCTGACTTTACCAGCCCCCTCCTCTGCCGCCGCCACCACCGGAGCCGCCACCGCCGGAAAACAGCAGCATGATCTTCGGGCGCCCCCACGCCAAATGATTCGGCTGTGACTGGACTATAGCTTTTTATGACTGCCGTCGCAGAGCGGCCTCTTCCAGCTGCGCTTACATGTGCAGAAGAATACCTTGCCGTTTTTTCAGCTCTGTATTCGATCGGCTCAAAGGCCGTCACTTTGTGCGACCCGTCGCAAAACGGCTGGTGCTTGGAGCGGCACAGGCACACCACCAGTAGATCTTGCCAGCCTCGACTTCGACGACAATCGGCTCGCGGCCGCCGATTTCCGGATTGCTCATGTCGCTCCCCCGCCGTCCGTCGCGAGCCAGGCTTCACCGCAGGCCTTTGCCAATTCGCGCACGCGCAAAATGTAGCCCTGCCGCTCGGTGACCGAGATCACGCCGCGTGCATCCAACAAATTGAAGACGTGGCTCGCTTTGATGCACTGGTCGTAGGCCGGCAGCGCCATCAGATGGCGCTCCTTCTTGCCGTTCTCCCACCCCGCAGCGAGATATTTCTGACAGGCAGCCTCCGCCATCTTGAATTGCTCGAACAGCATCGCTGTATCCGCGAATTCAAAATTATGCCGCGAATATTCCTGCTCCGCCTGCAGGAAGACCTGACCATAAGTGACTTTCTTCTCGTCGGTGCGGCCGTTGAAATTAAGGTCGAAGATATTGTCGACGCCCTGCACATACATCGCCAGCCGCTCGAGCCCGTAAGTGATTTCGCCGGCCACAGGCGTGCACTCAAAACCGGCGACCTGCTGGAAATAAGTGAACTGCGAAACTTCCATGCCGTCGCACCAACATTCCCAGCCCAGCCCCCATGCACCCAGCGTCGGGCTTTCCCAGTCGTCTTCGACAAAGCGGATGTCGTGGATCTTGGGATCAATGCCTATGGCTTTGAGTGAGTTGAGATAGAGATCCTGAATGTCCGGCGGCGACGGTTTGAGGATCACCTGAAACTGGTAGTAGTGCTGCAACCGGTTTGGGTTTTCGCCGTAGCGGCCATCCTTAGGACGACGCGAGGGTTGCACATATGCGGCGTTCCACGACTTCGGTCCGAGCGCGCGCAGCGTAGTGGCCGGATGAAAAGTCCCTGCCCCGACTTCCATGTCATAAGGCTGCAATATGACGCAGCCCAAACTCGCCCAGTACTGCTGCAGCGCAAGAATTAGTCCCTGGAACGACCGTGATGGGTCCAGGCTGCCTTTATGCAAGCCGTCGCTGGCGCGAAGTTTGGCTTCAGCCATCGGAAAGATACTGATTCTTAAGCACGGGAATAGATTCGACCCTAGAGGCGACCCCAAAGAGGGTCAAGTCGAGGTCCATTTACGCGATGTTCAATGGCGGCTGATATCCACGCGACCGAGAAGAAAAAAGCATGGTCGCGTAGGGGAAATACCAGTGGTCGAGTTTCAACTCATTGGTTGGGTACTGATCTTGTTGTTCTTCGGCGCTATGGTCGGCGGGCATCGAGGCGTGACCGGCCGTTGATCGGCTGGTCGACAGCCAATATTGCCAGATATTTAGAGCCGGTATTCGCCTGTCATCGGATCGCGGCGAAGCGTCGGGCGATTTTCAGCATCGGTAATTTTCGCCTTCACGCGCCTGGCCTGATCGAGCTCCTCATTGATCCGGCGCGCTTCCTTGACCGCCCAATGGACGATCATGGCACCGCCCAATGCGGCGAGTGACCACTTCAGCAGGGGCGAGAGCAAAAACGACGGCATAGGCAGCTCCGATCGGATATCGAAAGCGGAAGGTCTGGTGCGAAGGCGGCATTTTCGGGGCGGATCGCGTTTCGCGCAAGTATGCCGCAGGCGGAGCACAAGCTGGCATCCCCGTGAAACGCGTCAACTATTGGGATTTGCGACGGATAGGCTAAGCTTAGCCGGGGTTTATTCAATCTGAGGCGCCGTAACGGCCATCGCCTTCAAGGCCGGGCCATATCGACTTTGGTCGCCGCTACCCTTGCAACCGCTTTTGTCCGGATCGTGCGCCGCAGCGGACGCTTGGCCCAACCGGCCGGTTCATTTCATCGTGACGCTCGGACCGGGGAGCGGCGTCGACATTGGCGCGCGCCTGTTTGCCGACAAATTATCCGCGCGTTGGGGTCTCAGCCAGTCGTCGTGGAAAATCGCCCGGGCGGTAATGGTATGGTCGCCATTACCAGCTTCCTGAGTGCGCATGACGATCACACATTACTCGTGTCGCCGGTAACCTCATTCACGGCACATCCCTACTTCCACGACAAGTTGCCTTATGACCAACTCGCGACCTGATCCCGATCGCACGAATCTCCAAGACTGTTGTTGCGGTCAGCATACCAACCTCGCTGAACGTCAGTTCGCTGAAAGAATTGGAGGCACTGGCGCGGGCCAAGCCCGGCCAGCTGAACTGGACCACCGCCACCGGCTTTACCGATTTCGTCTTTGCCGGCTATCTGCACACCCTCGGACTCAAGATGGCGAAAGTGCCATACAAGAACCCGGCCGGAGCCGTCACGGATCTGGCGGCCGGAGTGATCCAGGTCTACATGCCCGCCTACGCGATCGTGCGCCCGCAAGTGGAGGCTGGAACTGTGAAAGTACTTGCGGTCACCAATCACGAACGCGCCCCGGCAATTCCCAACGTTCCGACTGCAGTCGAGGCTGGCTACCCGTCGCGGCGACTGGGCAAATCGTCAGCCCCGGCAACGCCACCGAATTCGCCGCCTCGATCGCGCAGCAGCGCGAGCAGGTTGCCGCGGTTGCAAAATTGTTTGGCAACAAGCCTGTGCCGTAGGAACTGCTTGCGCGGCAATGAGTGGAGATTGTCAGAGTCCGTACCGTGACCACAGCGCGCGTGTTTCCAGCGCGGAAATGAGATCGTCGGCAAGGCCAGGTTGACGTACTATCGCGTCGGCGAAACTGACGCCCGGCAGCTGCCGACCGAACAGCGTGCGCCCGGCGGAAATGAGCGGCGTATGCACCTTCTTGCCGTAGCGTTCGCGTAAGGTTGATCGCAAATCGCCGATGCGATCTGCAAGTCCGAGCTCGATCGCCTTCTGTGCTGCCCAGAATTCGCCCGAGAACAGTGTCTTGTCTGAACCGTTGAGCCTGGACCCGCGGCGTTCCTTCACCAGCGCGATGAAGTTCTCGTGAATGTCCTGCTGGATAGCCTTGATCCGTTTTACGTCATCCGCTTTCTCCGGCAGGAATGGATCCAGCATCGCCTTGCGGTCGCCGGAGGTGTAAAGCCTTCGCTCAATCCCGACTTTCTCCATGAGTTCGTGAAAGCCGAAAGAAGCGCCAACCACGCCGATCGACCCAACGATCGAGAAGTCATTGCAAATAATCTCGTCGCCGGCGCAGGCCAGCATGTAACCCCCGGAAGCGCCGACATCCTCCACGAACGCCAAGACGGGGATTTTCTTTTCCTCCGCGAGCTGGCGGATGCGCCGGAAGATCAGATGCGACTGCGCCGGTGAACCGCCTGGCGAGTTGACTATCAGCGCTACAGCGCGCGCGCGCGGCACCTCGAAGGCGCGCTCCAGCGATCTGGCAATCGTCGACAGCAGCAATCCTGGCCGTAACGGAGTGACGACACCGATAACGCCTGCAAGACGGACCACCGGCACCACGGGTATGTCGCTACGGAAGCGGCGCGGCACCACCCATGCGAGTGAACCGATCAAACGTTTGCCAAGATTGGATTGGGAAGGATTGGGGGGATTGGCCATTTCATTCAAATAGGCAGTGCCTCCCCTTTAAGTCAAAGGCTGACGGCCGCCACGGTGAGCGAGAAGCGGATGAGTCGCTGGATACCGCGGCGCATCAAATTATGGCGATCTGCCGCGAAAGTGCCCCGTGTTGCCTATTTTTTAACTTTGGAATGCTTTTTGCAACGCACTGGCTGCCGGCGCTTTTGAAGAGGCGGATTAATGGATCCCAAGATCGCACTCCTGTTCCTTTTAATCGGCAGCGTTATTGGTCTTTCGCACCTGAGCGACGAGAATTTGGGCCGTGTACGGCGCCAGTTGGGGGCCAGGCGTTGGCGCGAATTTATGCCCGGACGGCGCAGAGCTTAGGCAGAGAATGTCGCAGCGCTTACGTTGCCGCAATGTTAAGCGTATTTGCCCCTCGTAACACGGCTTCGGCAGCGTCAGTCGGCTGACCGCGTTCATCATTAAGCGTAAGCGCGGGGTAGTCGACTTGCGCGCTGCTGCCAGCTTTCACCCCCCGCACCAGCACGCGGATCGCCGGCGCGCCTGGCCGTGGCAGCACTGGTAGCACGGCAATATCGCCGAATGCCGGCTGCAGTGCGCGGAACACTTCGTTCAGTCCATCTGCCCGCCAAATGAGCGTAAGGACTCCGCGCGGTTTCAATAGCCACCCGGCGGTGCCAACCCAGCGCGCCAGCAATCCGGGCGTACCCACATGTGCGAGGTGGCGGCGCGGATCGGGTGAGACATTCTGGCGTCGCGCGTCGTGGAATGGTGGATTCATCAATACGCGTTCGAAGGTTCCCGGAGAGAGCCCGGCGGCCTTTAGCGCAGTCACGTCCTCTGCGTTGAGCGCCAGCACTTTCACCCGGTCGTCCAGCCGGTTGAGGCGTGTATTGCTCGTTGCAAGCGCACACAGCGTTGGGTCGATCTCGATTAGAGTAACTTTCAGTCCGGGAATGCGCGCTGCGATCGCAAGGCCGGCCGCACCGACACCTGCTCCGAGATCGACCGCCTGCTCCCCCGCACGTGCAGCTGTCGCCGCGGCCAGCAGGACCGCGTCATGGCCGACACGGTGGCCACGCAACGGCTGGCGTATACGAAGCCTCCCGCCAAGAATGGCGTCTTCGCTTGTTTCGCCCTCAGCTCTCATCGCGACGCAGCTCATGTCCGAGCCCGGCGTCTTCCAGAAGCTGCCGCGCCCGCAGCTCATGGCCCTCCGCAACCAGCACGCGGCGTGGCAGGACGCCGAGTGAGCCTTCAAGCACGCTCATATTCTGGTCGAACACCAATGGACGAATGCCGGCACCCTCCAGCAGCGCTACCACCGCCGAGACCAGGACCGCGTCGTTTGTGCGAATGAGTTCGCGCATGGACCTATGTCCGGATGGAATTACGGGCGGCCGCGAGGGTTGTTTTAGTCATTCGGTTCCATTGCCCAGTGTGGCCACATCAAATTGAGCCTAATACGACATTCTAACGCACTTGCCGCATTAACATAGCGTTCCTATGCTCGCGTTTTCTCATTGCCGGAGATGAGTTTTGGCCGTCGTCCTTCCGTTTGAAAGTCCGAACCCCGCTTCGCTCAATCGTTTGGCCGAACTGGTGGCACCGGACATGGAACGCGTCAACTCGACGATCCTGTCGCGCACAGGCTCCCAAGTTGCCATGATTCCGGAAATTGCCAATCATCTGATTTCATCGGGCGGCAAGCGGCTACGACCGATGCTCACTTTGGCGATGGCCAGGCTCGGTGGTTATTCGGGCGACGGCCACATCAAACTCGCCGCCGCGGTCGAATTCATGCATACGGCAACGCTTCTGCACGACGACGTGGTCGATGAAAGCGACATGCGCCGCGGCAAAGTCGCTGCACGCATGCTTTGGGGTAACGAGGCGAGCGTGTTGGTAGGCGATTTCCTGCTTGGCCAGGCATTCAAGATGATGGTCGACGTCGGCAATCTGCATGCCCTCGATATTCTTTCCGCTGCGGCCGCCGTGATCGCGGAAGGCGAGGTGATGCAACTCGGCACGGCCAAGAACACTGCCACCAACGAAGACGAATACCTGGCGGTCATCCGCGCCAAGACTGCTGAACTATTCGCTGCTGCGTGTGAGGTAGGACCGGCGCTGGCAGCAAAAGAGAAAGCCGAACTGGCGGCCTGCCGGTCGTTCGGGATGAATCTGGGCATCGCATTCCAGCTGATCGACGATGCCCTCGACTATGGTGGCAAGTCCGCGAAGCTTGGCAAGAATGTCGGCGACGATTTCCGTGAAGGGAAGATCACCTTGCCGGTGGTGTTGTCTTTCCGCCGCGGGAGCGAACTTGAGCGCGCGTTCTGGAATCGAACGCTGGGTGAAGGCGACATTCGTGATGGTGACCTCGATGACGCCATCGCACTCATGGCGAAACACCATTCGATCGAGGATACGGTTGGCCGCGCCCGCCACTACGGTGCCATCGCTACGGATGCGCTGGCCTTGGTGCCGGCGTCAGAGATGAAGTCGGCACTGGAAGAGGCGGTCGCATTTTGCATTGGCCGTGCGCATTAAGGCGCCGGGCCAATGGTTGCCGACTGTATCCACCAATCTTTGCGGCTGTCCTTGAGCTTTTGCGCCGCTGTTGCAGCCTCCCGTTGAGACCCGAACACGGCGAAGCATGTCGGGCCCGAGCCCGACATGCGAGCGAGCCTGACAGTTGGTAACGCGTACAGGGCACCCAGCATCTCACTGACCACTGGCGCGCAGGCACTGGCCGCGGGCGTGAGATCGTTACCATGCTCCTTCAGAAATTCGATCAGCGCGTCAAGCTCGCGCGGCACATCGGCGAGATCACTTCCGCTTCGTGCGACCGCCAACTTGCCGAACACGTCGCGGGTCGCCAACGGCACGCGCGGATTGACCAACACGGCCGGCAGCACTGGCAGATCGATTGGCTCGGACAGCAACTCGCCGACACCGCGCATGATGCGCGCGCGTGATTCGAGACAACCTGGCACATCGGCGCCGACTGCAAGCGCCACGGCCATGAGACGAGGATCGTCAAGACCAAGACCGTTGGTTCGAGCAACGAGGCGCAGTGCAGCTGCTGCGTCAGCCGATCCGCCGCCGAGGCCAGCCGCCACCGGAATTCTCTTCTCAAGGAGAAAGTGACCGGCCTTTAGCCCGGCGATGTGCTTACGCGCTGCAACGAGCGCTTTCAGAACCAGATTTTCGGCGGCAGGTCCGCTGCTGCCGGCAAATGGCCCGGTGACCTCGAGTCCATCCTCGGCACCCGGCTGCAATGTTAACGTATCGGCGACATCGGCAAATGCCACCAGGCTTTCAAGCTCGTGATAGCCGTCAGCGCGGCGGCCGAACACCCGCAATGTCAGATTGATCTTGGCAGGAGCCGTTTCGAGCAGCGTCGCGCTCACGCAATAAACCTATCGCCTGCGCATCGGCTGTCAGCCGCCGTCGCCGCTCTTCTTGCCGGCCTTGGCCTGGGAGGAGGTTTCCTCGGGCAAGCCGGCTTTAAGTTTTTCCTCAATCTTGGGGAGATCTTCAGGATCGGGCTTGAGATCGCGCGCATGCGCCCACTGGAATTTGGCCTCCAGCACGCGGCCAACCCTCCAATATGCATCGCCAAGATGGTCGTTGATGGTCGGGTCTTCAGGCTTGAGCTCAATTGCGCGCTCAAGTTGCTTGGTCGCTTCATCGTAGTTGCCAAGCCGGAAGTAGGCCCAACCGAGCGAGTCGACGATATAGCCATCGTCCGGACGCTGCTGAACAGCTTTCTTGATCATGTCCATGCCTTCGTCCAGGTTGATGCCCTGGTCGATCCACGAATAGCCGAGATAATTGAGAACGTGCGGCTGGTCGGGAAACAGCTCAAGGGCCTTCTTGAGGTCTGCTTCAGCCTTCGGCCATTGCTTCGAGCGCTCGTAGCAAATGCCGCGGAAATAAAAGATGACCCAGTTCGCCTTTTCGGGGTTTGGGACCGTCGCAACGCCCTTGGAATAGACGTTGGCGCATTCCGCAAACTTCTTGTGGCCGCGCAAGACATTGCCCAGCGCCATGATGGCTTCAAGATCGTCCGGATGCTGCTTGATCAACGCCTCTAAATGCTTCTGCGCCTCGTCGGCCCGGTCGAGGCTGTCGAGATTGGCGGCCATCTGGATGGCGGCATTGCGATGCAACGGCGAACTGGCGGGAACACGGTCATACATCTTGATCGCCAGCTCCGGCTTCTTGAGCGACTCATAAAGATCGGCGAGCGACAGCAGCGCAAGCGGATGGCTGGGGGCGAGGAAGAGCGACAGTTGTAGATAGACCAGGCCAAGGTCTTCGCCGCCGCGGCGGCCGAGCGAGGCACCGAGGCCATAGAGCGCTTCAGCGGCGCCGGCTTGGACATTCGAAACGAGTGGCGGCAGCTTCTCTCCCGCCTTGAGCTTGTCTATGGCCTCGACGACAAGCGGGTGACGCGGCAGCACCTTGTCGAAAGTCTCGAAAATCGCCAGCGCCTCCTTCGACGAACGATTGCGCGAAGTCCAGCTGCCATAAGCCTGGACTACCCGCAGCGCGGTGGCGTCCAGCTTGTAGGCGTGCTCGAGGCGTTTGCCGGCTTCCTTCTGGTTGCCGGCGAGGTCATAAATCAGGCCGGCATGCAGATCTTTGAAGATTGCGTACCAGTCTGGGCCGGCGAGATGGTCGATTGCCGCCACCGCGCCCTTGCTGTCGTTCGCGCCATACAAGCTCCAAGCTGAAAGCAGCGCTGCCGTGAGATCGGTGATCGGTCCTCGGATCGACTGTGACAAATCGCGACGTGCTGAGGCATATTGCTTGCGCTTGAGCGAACTCACGCCGAGCACCAGCCGGGCGACGCGATCGTTTTTGTCGGCCTGTGCCACACGCTCGGCGAATTTCACCGCTTCGTCGACATCGCCATCGACCAAGAATGACAAGAAGGCACGGTCGAGCAGCTCGCCATTGTTCGGGTCGCGCTTGAGCGCCGACCGATAATAAGCGGCCGCGGCGGCGGCATCGCGCTGCTGTCCGGCGTGACGGGCGGCAAGGTAACTGCCGGAAGCGGTTAGACCGCCAAATTCCAGCGCGCTCACGGGCTGCGCGGCAAGTTGGATCGGTGCTGCCGCGAGAAAGGCGGCCAGCGCGCTGCCGGCAATGCAGCGGCCGAAGCTCAAAGACGTCACGGGCGATGCTCCAATGAGGCGGCTGGCCGCGGATTACGCGCAAACCGCAAATGTTATGCCGACAATGGCCTTTTTGCGCCGCTCCCGCAAGAACGTCTCGCTGGTGCGAACGGAAATCACATTGAATGGCCCGATGTGGCGGTATCGTGACGGAGGTCTCCGACACAAATCACATATTCGGATAGTTCGGCCCGCCGCCGCCCTCGGGCGGAACCCAGGTGATGTTCCGGTTCGGATCCTTGATGTCGCAGGTTTTGCAGTGGACGCAGTTCTGCGCATTGATGACGAATTTCGGCGCGCCGCCCTCCTCCAGCCATTCATAGACGCCCGCCGGGCAATAACGCGCCGAGGGGCCGGCGAAAACATCGTGCTCTGAGCTCTTCTGCAGTGATATATTCGCCACGCGCAGGTGAATCGGCTGATCTTCCTCATGATTGGTGTTCGACAGGAATACCGACGAGAGCCGATCGAAGGTGAGCTTGCCGTCGGGCTTCGGGTAGGCGATCGGTGTGCATTCGGATGCCGGCTTGAGCGAGGCGTAGTCCGGCTTGCCGTGGGCGAGCGTGCCGAACAGCGAAAATCCGAACGTGTTCGTCCACATGTCGAGCCCGCCGAGCGCGATGCCGGCGAGCGTGCCGAACTTGGACCACAAGGGCTTGGCGTTACGCACCTTCCGCAAATCTTTGCCGATGTCCGAGGTGCGCCAGCCCGCCTCGTACTCCACCAGTTCGTCATGGCTGCGGCCCACGGAGAGTGCGGCGGCGGCAGCTTCGGCCGCCATCATCCCCGACAACATGGCGTTGTGGCTGCCCTTGATGCGCGGCACATTCATGAAGCCGGCGTCACAGCCGATCAGCGTTCCGCCTGGAAACGCAAGCTTCGGCACCGATTGGTAACCGCCCTCGGTCAGCGCGCGCGCGCCATAAGCGAGCCGCTTACCGCCGGCGAAGATGTGGCGCACCAGCGGGTGGGTCTTGAAACGCTGGAATTCCTCAAACGGCGACAGATAGGGGTTGGAGTAATTGAGGTGGAGAACGAAGCCGACCGACACGAGATTGTCGTCGAGGTTATACAGAAACGAGCCGCCGCCGGTCGAATTGTCGAGTGGCCAGCCGAAGGTGTGCTGCGCAAGACCCTTGTGGTGTCTTTCCGGCGCAACCTGCCAAAGCTCTTTCAAGCCAAGCCCGAATTTCTGCGGCTCGCGCTCGTTCGCCAGACCAAACTTTGCGATCAATTGCTTGCCAAGATTGCCGCGCGCGCCTTCTGCGAACAGCGTGTATTTCGCGCGCAATTCCATGCCGCGCGTGAAATTGTCCTTGGGCTCGCCGTTCTTGCCGACGCCCATATCGCCGGTGACAACGCCCGCGACCGCACCATTCGCCTCAAAAAGAACCTCCGCTGCGGCAAAGCCCGGGTAAATTTCCACACCGAAACCTTCGGCTTTCGTCGCCAGCCAGCGGCAGACATTTCCGAGCGAGACGATGAAGTTGCCGTGATTGCTCATCAACGGCGGCATCATGAAATTCGGCAGCCGTAGCGCGCTGCCAGCAGAAAGATAGTAGAAGCGATCGTCGGTGACGGCGGTCTTGATAGGCGTGTCTTCAGAACGCCAGTCGGGCAACAGACGATCAAGCCCAACCGGATCAATGACCGCCCCGGAAAGAATATGAGCACCGACCTCGGAGCCCTTCTCGACCACCACCACGGATATATCCGGATTGATCTGCTTGAGGCGGATAGCGGCTGCCAGACCGGAAGGCCCGGCACCGACAACCACTACATCGAATTCCATTGCCTCGCTGGCGGGTAGATCGGCCATGAACCTCTCCTCAGCCAATTGTCTACTTTTGCACACAAGGCGGCAATCGCGCAGCCCTCATGCTAATGTGCACAAATGATGCCCACCGGCGACAAACCCATGCGCGACCTGCTCAACTTCTACACCGAGGCCGGCGTCGACGCGCTCGTGGGCGAAGATCCGGTTGACCGTTTTGCAGCGGTTGATGCGCCGGCGACACCCCCTCGGGTGGCGCAACAGGGCGCATCGCCACCGGCACTCGAAACCAGGGCCCGCGCGGTGGCGTTGGCGCCGCCTGCCCCTGATGACGCCGTGATGGCGGCACGCGTGGCGGCAAAAGGCGCGAAGACGCTCGACGAGTTGCGCGCCATTCTAGACAAGTTCGAAGGTTGCGCGTTGAAAGCGACTGCAACGCAACTTGTGTTTGCCGACGGCAACCCGACGGCGCGGCTGATGCTCGTTGGCGAAGCCCCCGGCCGTGACGAGGACATTGAGGGTCTGCCCTTTGTCGGCCGCTCCGGCAAATTGCTCGACCGCATGCTGGCGGCGATCGGCCTCGACCGCACATCAGTTTACATCGCCAACATCGTGCCCTGGCGGCCGCCCGGCAATCGCACACCGACGCCGCAGGAATCGCAAATCTGCCTGCCCTTTATCCTGCGCCAGATCGAACTTGCCGATCCAGATATCCTCGTCTGCCTCGGCGGCCCGTCAGCGCAGGCCCTGCTCGGCATTAAAGAAGGCATCACCAAAACGCGGGGCCGCTGGTTCACTTTTGACATCGGCAAGCGCGAGATTCGCGCCATGCCAACTTTCCATCCGGCTTTCCTGTTGCGCAGCCCGCTGCAGAAACGTTTCGCCTGGCGCGATTTCCTGGCGATCAAAAAGGCGCTGACGCATTAATCGTTACAGGCTAGCCCGCCACCGCGAACTTCACCGCGAAGAGCACCGCCAACCCAATCACTACTGGGGCCGCGTCCTTCAACTTGCCCGCAATCAGCTTGGCAAGCGCGTAAGTGATGAAACCAAGGCCGATGCCGGTCGCGATCGAATAAGTCAGCGGCATGGTGATCGCAGTCACCACGGCCGGCGCATATTCCGTGATGTCCTCCCAGTCGATCTCGGCAAGACCGCGCGCCATCACGCAGGCGACATAAAGTAGCGCCGCGGCTGAAGCGTAAGCAGGAACCATCCCGGCAAGCGGCGCAAAGAACAGCGCAAGCAGAAAGAACAGGCCGACGAACGCCGCTGTCAGCCCGGTGCGTCCTCCGGCGGAGACGCCAGCGGCGCTTTCGATATAACTGGTGGTAGTTGACGTCCCGATCAGCGCTCCAAACATGGCGGCGAAACTGTCGGAGATCAGCGCCTCTTTCATGCGCGCAAGCTTGCCGTTCTTCATCAATCCGGTGCGGTGAGTGACACCGATCAAGGTGCCCGCATTGTCAAACACGTCCACGAACAGAATCGAGAACACGATGATTAGGAACGTAAGCTCACCGATGCGCGAGAAATCGAGTTGCAGGAATGTCGGCGCGATCGATGGTGGCACCGAAACGATGCCGGTGAACTGCGTGAGCCCAAACGGCAGGCCGATGGCCGTGACGACGAGAATGCCGATCAACGTACCACCCAGCACACGCCGGTAGTTAAGGCCGGCGACCAAGACGAAGCCGAGCAGCATGAGGACCGCTGGCGGATTGGTCAGGTCGCCGAGCGTGACCAGCGTGGCCGGGTGAGCGACCACCACCTTGGCTTCTTCGAGCGCAATGATTCCCAGGAAAAGGCCGACGCCCGCCGACACGGCAAGCTTCAGGTTCTGCGGAATTGCATCGATGACGTATTGCCGTATTCGGTATACCGAAATCAGAAAAAACAGAACGCCCGAACAGAACACCGCGGCGAGCGCCTGTTGCCATGTATATTTGTAGGTCAACACGACGGTGAAAGCGAAGAAGGCGTTGATGCCCATGCCTGGCGCGAGCGCGATCGGGTAATTGGCGTAAAGCGCCATAACCAACGTGCTCGCCGCGGCAGCGACGCAGTTGGCGACGAACGCTGCACCTTGATCCATTCCAGCTTTGCCGAGAATGATCGGGTTGACGAAGATGATGTACACCATCGTCAGAAACGTGGTCACACCGGCGATGAATTCGGTGCGAACGTCGGTGCCTTGTTGCGAAAGTCCGAAGTACCGATCTAGCATGGCGCCGACCTGCGGTTCGACTTTCCTCGGCGCCGACGCGCGCCTTGCCCGCTTGGCCATGTTGACCCCTCCCGTCAGCCGTCCAGTGACCAAGCCTAACGTCACCGCGCCCGCCCGTCAGAGCTTTTGTGGATGGTGTGGATGCCGGGACCTGTCTTACCCGCTTCGATTTATCGCAGTAACGGAACACAATTAGCTCCCACGCTTTGTAGCCCACGACTATAATCGCCCTGGGGCATCCGGTCGGAGCTTGCAATGGATTTTGATCCTGTCCTGCTGGCCCGTTTGCAATTTGCCTTCACGATTATTTTTCACATTATTTTCCCGAGCTTCACCATCGGGCTCTCAGCCTATATCGCCACGCTCGGCGCGATCTGGCTGCGCAGCGGCGATGACCGCCATCATCGGCTCATGCGCTTCTGGACCAGAATTTTCGCGGTCTCATTCGCGATGGGCGTGGTGTCCGGAATCGTCCTGTCCTACCAGTTCGGCACCAACTGGAGCCGCTTCTCTGTCACGGTCGGCAATGTGGTCGGTCCGCTAATCGGCTATGAAGTGTTGAGCGCATTTTTCCTGGAGGCGACCTTCCTCGGTGTGCTGCTGTTTGGTTTCAACCGTGTGCCGCCCTGGCTCTACGTACTATCCGCCGCCGTGGTCGCGATCGGTACCGCCATTTCCGCATTCTGGATTTTGTCAGCGAACAGCTGGATGCAGACACCGGCGGGCCACGAGTTGCGCGGCGGCATCGCATATCCGACCGATTGGCTCGCCGTGATCTTCAATCCAAGCTTCCCCTATCGCTTCGCACATATGCTCAACGCTGCGTATCTTACCACCGGCTTCGTGGTGCTTGCGGTCGGTGCGCGCTACTTGGTCGCCGGGCGCCACATCGAGGAAGGCCGTATCATGTTGCGTATGGCGATCGGCCTCACCGCCATCCTCGCGCCATTGCAACTGCTGCTCGGCGACCAGCACGGCCTCAACACGCTGCAATATCAACCGATCAAGGTCGCAGCGATGGAAGCGCACTGGGACAGCGGCAAGCCCGGCGACCTTCATATCTTCGCATGGCCGGACGAAAAGGCGGGCGTCAATCGGTTCGAACTTTCGATTCCACGCGGTGCCTCGCTCATTCTTACCCATCACATGAATGGCCTGTTCCCCGGTCTGAACAGTGTGCCGGCGCCCCAGCGGCCACCGGTGAAGATTGTATTCTTCGGTTTTCGGATAATGTTGGCGATAGGCCTTTTCATGATTGCCGCCGCGCTCCTGGGTGCCTTTCTGTGGTGGCGCGACACGCTGTTTGAGACGCGGTGGTACCTGCGCGTGATGGCGCAATGCTGGTGGCTCGGTTTCGTGGCAGTGATTGCCGGCTGGGTGGTGACCGAGAGCGGACGTCAGCCCTGGATCGTGCAAGGCATGCTGCGTACTGCAGACGCGACCTCGCCGGTACCGGGCGCGACCATCGCCGGCACGCTCGCGCTGTTTGTCATCGCGTACGGCGTCGTGTTTTCGTTTGGCATCTACTACATCAACCGGCTAATCGCCCAAGGCCCAACCGGACCATCGGCTGAAGAGGCTGGGCAGTTTTCGGCAAACCCGATCGCCGCCGCGCATGATGCGGGGCGCACAGCAATGGGCCAGACGTAACGGATCCTTGTTTCCGATCGCGAGGAGTCGAGCCATGGAATGGTATCTCCCGGTGATCTGGGCCGCGCTGATCGGCACCGCGGTCGTAATGTACGTGATCCTCGACGGCTTCGATCTTGGCATCGGTATCCTGTTTCCGTTTGCGCGCAACGAAAGCGAACGCGGTCAGATGATGCGATCGGTGGCGCCATTCTGGGACGGCAACGAAACCTGGCTTGTGCTCGGCGGCGGCGGATTGTGGGTGGCATTCCCGAAAGCCTATGCCGTCGTGATGCCGGCGCTGTATCTGCCGGTGATCGTGATGTTGCTTGCGCTTGTGTTCCGGGGCGTGGCCTTTGAATTCCGAACTGTGTCGCGCAGCAAGATTTGGCTTAGCGTGGCCTTCACCATGAGCTCGACACTCGCCACTTTCGCACAAGGCGTGATCCTTGGCGGATTGATCGAAGGCATCCCGGTGCGCAACGGTGCCTTTAGCGGTGGCTCATTCGATTGGGCAACGCCGTTCGCCTTGCTTTGCGGCCTGTCATTGATTGCCGGCTATGGATTGCTCGGCGCCACATGGCTCGCGATGAAAACCGAAGGGCCCGTAGCCGAACGCGCCCGTGGACAAGCAAAGATGCTGCTGCTGGCAGTACTCCTCTTCATGGCCGCGGTGAGCTTGTGGACGCCGATCACAGAGCCGCGCATCGCGGCGCGCTGGTTCTCGCTGCCGAATTCTTATTTCCTGTGGCCGGTGCCGGTGGTGACGGCACTCGCTGGCTATCTCGCCTGGCGCTGGATCGACGCCGGACGCGAGGTACCTCCATTTCTGGCGACGATTGCGCTTTTCCTCCTCGGGTTTTTCGGGCTGGTGATTTCCAATTTCCCGTATCTGGTGCCCCCCTCCCTGACCATCTGGGACACCGCCGCCGCACCGGCGAGCCAAATTTTCATGTTGCTCGGCACGCTGGTGCTGCTGCCGATCATTCTAGGTTACATCGGTTTCATCTACTGGCTATTCCGCGGCAAGGTGCGCGAAGGTGAGAGCTACCATTAAGGCGTCGGTGGCCGCTGCATCGACCAGCCAAGCCGGATGAGCGGCAACAGGCCTTGGACTGCACGCGGGAACGAGCGCGGCACTTCCAGCACCATTTCGGGAAATTGCACCTTCAGTATCTCAGGCGGCGTGCCGCTATTGTCGGGCGCCGGCCATACCAGAATGCCGCCTTCCGCACGGATATTGGCCGCGCTCGCCCACGGGCTGCGCTGCGGTGCCCATGCGAAATAGACGTGCGGACGGCTCGGCGCGGCGAGAGCGACCAGTGGAACGACGCGCGGATCGCCGCTCAAATAGATGAGCGGCTTGCCGGTGCGGCGCTGGTAGATGTCTGCATAAAAGCGCCCTTCAGCATTTGCAGGCTGCGCTATTCTGAGATCGATGCCCATCGTCCACGGAAAAATCGCCATAGCGACCGGAACAAACACGGGCGGCGCCACCAACAGGCCAAGCCAGGCAGTGGATACCAGCCGCTCGCGATAGAGCAGCACCTGGTCACCGGCAGCGACGACCACCGCAAGCCCTGAAAGCACCACGAGCGGCGCGACGCGGTCGAGCGGTCCAAGTCGACCACTCGCAAACGCAACCGCAATTGCCATCAACGCCGGCGCCAAAGCAAAAACGAAGACAAAAGTGCGAGCGAAGGGTTCGACCGGATTGCGACCGATCTCGGGCGCGCGTTCGCGCGGGTGGCGCGGCCACCCGCTCGCCAACGTCACGAGCAATGCGAGGCCGAGATGCGTGAGCACCAGCGCAAGGCACAGCCATACGCCCGGAAATAGCCGGCCCGCCGCCGCAACGCTCTCTTCGATGCCTTCCAGTACAAGCGATCGTCCACTACTGAACCAAAGCGCGTGCGGAAATACAACGATGCACAGAAGCAGTGCGGCGATCCACGGCTCGGGATGCAGGCATGCCCTTCGCCCGCGAGCCGTCGACGGCGTGAACACGATCATGAGCGTGAGAAGGATCAATCCGACATAGCTTGCAAGCAGCAGCAGGCCGAGATCGAGCGCAAGCAGAAACCAGTAGCCGCGTCTGCCCTCGCCGACCGCGCGCCAGTAGTAGAGGAGCGCAAGCGCCCACAACGGCGCCGCTAGGATTGCAGGACCAAAATTCGGGCTCGGCACCGTGAAAGCCGCGATGCCGACCATTAGCAGCACGGCGAGGACGGCGTGGCGGGTGCCGACGATGACGCGGCCAAGAGTAAACACCGCCCAATAGGCAACGACGATGCAGGCCTGCGCCAGCGCATAGAGGCCGAAGCTACCACCCACCGCGAAGGCAATTTCGCCGAGCCAAAACGACAGCGGCGGGCCAAGATAGCTGCCGAGCACGAATTCATGGCCGATGGCGAGCAGCATCGGCACGTCCCCTGGAGGGGCGCTGTAAAAAAGGGCCGGGATCAGGGTCCAAAGCGCGGCTTGCGTCAGCGCCACGGTCCAGAATACCACCGCAGGGCGCCCGCGCAGAAATTCAACAAGCAGGGAAACGTAATGCATTGGCCCGGGCGGGGTGAAAACAGCAGGAACCGTCTATTTGTCGCGCATGATCTTATCCGAAAACCGGTCACCGCTTCTCGGGATCATACGCCGGCAGGAATAGAGAAGGCGCGCTAAAGAGGCAACAACTCGGCAATCATCTCATCAGAGACCCCGCCCAAGGCAGCAAGTTTAGCCGCCACCGGCGCAAAGGACTTGCGATGGTGGATGGTCGGCCCGAGGCGGGCCAGTGCCGCGAAGTGCTCCGGTACGCTGTAGCCCATATGCCGTTCGAAGCCGTAGCCGGGATGAGCAAGCCCCAGCCGGGTCATGAAGCGGTCCCGGGTAACCTTCGCCACGATCGAGGCCGCGGCTACGGACAGAACGAGAGCGTCCCCGGACACCACCGCCTCGCAGTCGCAGCCGCAGTCGATCTTCTGGTTTCCATCGACAAACACAAGCTTGGCCTGCACCGGCAGCGCCTTGACCGCACGGGCAAGTGCCCAGAGCGAGGCACGTAGGATGTTGTCGCGATCAATGCGCTCCACCGCGCCGAACGCCACCGCCACCTGTGCAGTCGCACAGATTTTCTCGTAGAGCTTCTCGCGCGCCGCTGCATCGAGTTTCTTTGAATCGTTGAGGCCACGCGGAATGTGCGTGGGGTCGAGCACCACCGCGGCCGCCACCACAGGACCGGCGAGCGGTCCCCGCCCCGCCTCATCGCAGCCGGCGACCGGAAAGATGCCCTTGTTAAGGGCCCGCCGCTCGCGTCGGAAGGTCGGGCGCAGAAGCGGCTCATTGAGCGACAGACGCGGGTTTGGCTTTGTTTTTTTGACCATTGCCGCGATGAGTGCGCGGCAGCCGCTTCAAGTCAACCGCGAAAGACAGCAGCTGTGAACGATCTGAGGATAGCGCCGCTTTAGTCCGGCAGCTGCGGCCGTCGTCGCTCAGCGGAAAGTGCGGGTTATAGGCGACTTCCCAAAGGTGGCCGTCGATATCAGAGAAATAGCCGCTGTAGCCGCCCCAGGAGGCATCTTGTGCCGGCTTGCGAACGACAGAACTGGCACGGCCGGCGCGTTTGATCACCGCGTCGACGTAGTGAACGGCAATTCCAGGCCAGGGCGACACCGCGAAAATTTTCGGCGATGCCTTCGAAGGCAACATTGGCGTCCTTGGCGAGTTCCTCCGACGGGAAAACTGCGATGGCGCACGCGCCGGCTCGAAAAAAGCCGACACCCTCAGCCCCCGCCGCTTTATGGAAGCCGAGCGTCTCATAGAACGCCATGCTGCGCTTGAGATCGGCGACGCCCAGCCCAGCGACATAGTCCCTACGGCTCGCTCATGATTCAAACAGGCTCAATTGGTCAGCGCCGGGCTTTGGCTTACGGAAATGGTCGGTGGTGAGCGACCTGCGCGCCATGTTTAGGCCAAGCTTTTCGCAAGCCACCTCAAAGCGGCGGCCAATCATCCAGGCATAGGGGCCGGTGCCTTTCATGCGCGTGCCCCAGGTGGAGTCGTAGTCCTTGCCGCCACGCATGTCGCGGATCAGCTTGAAGACGTGGCGGTAACGGTCGGGATAGTTCGCCATCAGCCATTCGCGGAACAAGTCGCGCACTTCAAGCGGCAGCCGCAGCAGTACGTAGCCCGCCTCCTTCACGCCGGCCATGCGCGCCGCTTCGAGAATGCGTTCGATGTCCGTGTCATTGAGTGCCGGAATTATCGGCGCGACCATGACGGTCGCCGGCACGCCGGCCTGGCTCAGGCGCCGCAGAGTCTCCAGGCGCCGCATCGGGGTCGCGGCGCGCGGCTCCATCTTGCGCGCGAGCGTCGCATCCAGCGTTGTCACCGACAGTGCGACCTTCGCAAGGTTCCGCTCGGCCATGCGCACGAGAATGTCGAGATCGCGCAGCACCAGTGCCGACTTGGTGACGATGCCAACCGGATGGCCCGCGCGGTCGAGGACTTCCAGGATGCGCCGCATCACTTTGTAACGGCGCTCGATCGGCTGATAGGGATCGGTATTGGTGCCGATCGCGATAACCTTTGGCTCATAGCCGGGCGCCGATAATTCCTTTTCGAGCAGACTGGCGGCTTCCGGCTTTACCAGCAGCTTGGACTCGAAATCGAGTCCGGGTGACAGGCCGAGATAGGCGTGGGTCGGGCGCGCGAAACAGTAGACGCAGCCATGTTCACAGCCGCGATAGGGATTGATCGAGCGGTCAAAGCCGATGTCGGGTGAGTCATTGCGCGTAATAATCTTGCGTGTGGCGTCGATCGTGACCATGGTCTTGAAGGGAGGCAGGTCATCGAGCGTGCGCCAGCCGTCGTCGAAGGCGACGCGGGCGAGCGGCTCGTAACGGCCGGAGGCATTGCTGTGGGCACCGCGGCCGCGCCGGCGCTCGTGGTCGACGACGACACCGAGCAGTTCGCCGACGTCGTCATAGCCGCCCGCCGGCGCGGAGGGCAGCTCCTTCACCGGCGGGCGCATTTGGGCTGCGTTTGATCGAGCCATGGAATTACCCTAGCGAGCGTATGTGAACATAACAAGAACAGTTTTCAAGTTTCCGACCGTTTCGGCCCTGACGATTTCTTGGCGGTCGCTCTGAAACCAGAATCCATTCGCGTGCACTTTTATTGGGCTTCTTGAACGTCCGGTTTTCCGGATTCTGCCGGAAATGGTAATTAGGCACCGGCCTTTTGGGATGGTTGCGGGACCGTCGGCCCATTCCTTGCGAGGGGCCTATAATTTGGGCAAGCGGGGGCCGATCTGGTGGGGCAAGAGTTGAATCGCACATGATATGGTGCCAACGGTATCTAACAGCAGCGGTTCCATGCTGAGCGCCATTATTGCCACCCACGAGTCGGAGCGAGCGCTCGTTCCCACCCTGGCCGCGCTGGTTCCGGGAGCCGCCGCCGGTCTCCTTGCGGAGGTGGTCGTCGCTGATGCGGAGTCGCGCGATGCGACCGTCGAGGTGGCAGACATCGCCGGGTGCCGGTTCATCAGTTCAACCGAGCCCGTTGGGGCGCGGCTAAAAGCAGCGGCTGCCAGCACCCGTAGCCCCTGGCTGATGTTCCTGCGCGCCGGCGCGGTGCCCCAGGCGGGCTGGATCGAGGCAGCCGACCGCTTCATGCAGGCAACCGACCTGCTCGATGGCGCCGCAAGGGCTGCCGTGTTTCGTCCGCCGGGGGCCACTGATTACTTGCGCCCAAGCCTTGCCGAGATCATCGCTTTGCTCCGAACCGCCCTGGGGGGTGGCCCCGGCCCTGAACAGGGATTGCTGATTGCCCGCCGCTTTTACGAGGCCGTCGGAGGCCACTCGGCGAGCGCCGATGCGGAGACAGCCCTGCTGCGCCGCCTTGGCCGCCGGCGCACAGCCATGTTGCCAACAGCAGTCGCCGTCACGCGCTAACCGGTGATAATGCCCCCAAAATCGCCGGCCGGGAATATACTTGACTTAGTCAACTATTTGCCCGAGCCTGCTTGCGATGACGAGCCAGGACGCAATCGCGGCGGTACGCCGCTTCAACCGCTTTTACACGCGGCAGATCGGCGTGCTGCGCAAGACTTATCTCGACAGCCCCTATTCGCTCGGCGAAATGCGGGTGCTCTACGAGCTCTCACAGCGGGACCAACTCACCGCAACCAATGTCGGGCGCGCCCTCGACCTTGATGCCGGCTATCTCAGCCGACTGCTGCGAAATTTCGAAAAGCGCGGCTTGATCAGCCGTACGACTTCGGCAAAGGACGGCCGCCAGAGTCACCTCGCCCTGACCGCGCGCGGCCGCAAATTATTTGCGCCAATGGAGGAACGCTCGCAACGGCAGGCCGGCGCCATGCTCGACAAGCTCGACGATACGCAACAGGCTCGGGTCGTCGCCGCCATGAACGCGATAGAAACGCTGCTCGCCGGCGCGCCGGCAGAAAAACCTGACGCAAAATCCCGTTACGTTCTGCGTGATCCCCGAACTGGCGATTTTGGCTGGATCGTTTCCCGCCATGCCGAGCTCTACGCGAAAGAATACGGCTGGAACGAGCCGTTTGAAGGCCTGTGTGCGCAGATCGTTGCGGATTTCGTCAACAATTTCGATCCCAAGTGGGAGCGCTGCTGGATCGCGGAGATCGACGGCGAGAATGTCGGTTGCGTCATGCTGGTGAAGGACGAGCAGCCCGGCGTCGCCCGCCTCCGTCTGCTGTTGGTCGATCCGAAGGGGCGCGGGCTGGGCCTCGGAACCCGGCTGGTGGACGAGTGCGTGCGCTTCGCGCGTGCTGCCGGCTACAGGAAGATTACGCTCTGGACGCACAGCATTCTGTCGGCGGCACGCCACGTCTATGAGGGAGCCGGCTTCACCCTTACCTCGAGCGAGCCGCGGCACACTTGGGGTCAGGACGTGGTCGCGGAATTTTGGGACTTGGAGTTGTAGTTCGCGGGGACGACCAACGGTTACGCCGTTGCGCCCTTCGCCTTCGGCCGCCGCAGATGTTCGTCGAGCCGGGGCAGGATCTCCACGAAATTGCACGGGCGATAGCGGCAATCGAGTTGATGCACCAAGATTTCGTCCCAGGCGTCCTTGCAGGCGCCCGGTGAGCCCGGCAGGCAGAAGATGTAGGTCGCATTGGCGACGCCGGCCGTGGCGCGGGTCTGGATCGCCGAGGTGCCGATCTTCTTCTCGCTCACCAGCAGAAACATGGTCGAGAAGCCATCCATCTTCTTTTCGAAAAGCGGCTCGACCGCTTCCGGCGTGACGTCCCGGCCGGTAAGGCCGGTGCCGCCAGTGGTGATCACGACATCGATGAACTTGTCGGCAATCCAGGCCTTTACGCGCTGCCGGATCACCTTGACTTCATCCTTGACGATCGCGCGCTCGGCCACGACGTGGCCGGCTGCGCGAACACGCTCGATCAGTGTCGCGCCTGATTTGTCGTCGGCAGTCTCGCGCGTGTCGGAAACCGTCAGGACGGCGATCTTCAACGGCACAAATTGTCGGCTTTCATCGATGCCGGGCATTACACATCCCTAGATTGAAGCCGCGAAAGTATTGCAGGCCGACACTTTGCCTTCTTTCAGGCCGGTCGTGAACCATCGCTGCCGCTGTGCCGAGGAACCATGGGTGAAGGCGTCGGGCACAACGTAACCACGCGATTGCTGCTGAACGCGGTCGTCACCGATTGCCGCCGCCGTCTGCAGGGCTGCTTCCACATCGCCCGGCTCGAGCGAATTCCAGCGCTGATTGGAATGATGCGCCCACACGCCGGCGAGACAATCCGCCTGCAATTCGACCCGCACCTGGATACGGTTCGCCTCGGCCTTGCTGCCTGCCGCGCGCTGTGCATCTTGCGCCTTCGGCAAAATGCCGAGCAGGTTCTGCACGTGATGACCGATCTCGTGCGCAATCACATAGGCTTCAGCGAATTCGCACCCCTTGCCGCTACACCCGCGAAAACGCTCGCGCATGTCGCGGAAGAAAGAAGTGTCCAGATAAACCCGCCGATCGTTCGGACAATAGAACGGCCCCATTGCCGCTTGTGCGAAGCCGCAGCCGCCCTGAATCGCACCAGAATACAGCCGCAGCCGCGGCACGCTGTATTGCTGTCCGCCGCTTTTAAAAATTTCACGCCACGTGTCTTCGGTATTGCCGAGCACCGCAGCGACGAAATCACCCATCTGGTCCTTCGGCGCGCCGGTGCGCTGCGCGGGCTGCTCATAGGGCTGCTGGTAATGCCTGCCGCTGTTGACGAGTTCGGCGCCGCCGATCAGCACGCTCGGATCAATACCGAGCGCCCAGCCGACCAGGCCGAGCACGATGACGGTTCCAATGCCAAGCCCGCCGCCCCCGACCGGAATTCCAATGCCGCCGCCACCGAAGCCACCGCCTTCGTCACCGCGACTATCTTCGACATTGTCGCTGCGGCGGAAATCATCCCAACGCATCGCGAAGTCCTCCTGAAAGCTTTACGGTAATCATCGCCGAACTGGCCCTACGCGTCCAACCACGTCCAAAATTTGCACCACCGTCATACCTCCTAAGTCCACGTTAGTTAGGCAGAATTTGCCCAGTAACGACCCTCAATCATAAACCGCTTTTTTACCTTGCGCGCCCAAGATGCAGGCCTGTCGGTTGTAGGTCCCGCGTCGCCGACCGCGTCACCTGAGTCAGAGTCCTGAGTCATGGTTGTGTCGCGTCGCGGGGCGCCCTCACGGGCGCCCCGTGGAGTTTCAGAGAGTCCGCAACCGCACCGCATCCTTGTCGGCGACTGCGTCGCCG
>JBARNC010000650.1:0-7771 GCA_049802775.1 Pseudolabrys sp.
GGTAGGAAAGCAAGCCTTCAACACCGAACATGACGATCAGGAACAGAATCACGGCGGGATGAGCGACTGCCCATGATGAGAGATTGAAACGACGCATGGTATTTTCCCTTTACGGTCAGAACGAGAGCGACGAGACCACCCTGACTTTTTCTGCCGGGTTGAGTTTCTGCACACCGAGAGCGACAACGCTTGCGCCTTCTGGTACGCCGCCGCTGATCAAGACATCATCACGTTCGTAAGCTTTCACGGCGACGCGCTCGAGAGTGACTGCGCCGGTCTTACTGTCCGCGACGTAGAGCGAGGGGCCGTCCCCCTGGTCGAAGAGCGCCGAGAGAGGAAGTCGTGCGACGCGTTCGCTTGCGGGATCGGACAAGATCAATGTCGCCGTCATTCCGAGTTGCACCTCATTGCTGGCGTCGGGAATCGCGAACTTGGCGAGATAGGTCCGCGTCGCCTGATCGGCCGAGGGCGCGAGTTCGCGCAGCCGGGCGGCATAACGCTTGTCCGGTTTGGACCAGATCGAAACCTGCGC
Source organism: Pseudolabrys sp. (assembly GCA_049802775.1). Lineage (GTDB taxonomy): Bacteria > Pseudomonadota > Alphaproteobacteria > Rhizobiales > Xanthobacteraceae > Pseudolabrys. The sequence goes on from JBARNC010000650.1 coordinate 533, forward strand.
CTCGCCCGACTTGGCGCGCGTCAACAGCGTTTCCGGGATCGCGACCACGACCTCTTTTTCGGCAAGCCGCGCGACGCGAATGGCGGCCTGACCTGCCGTGACGACCTGCCCGGGCTCAATCAAGGTTGCGGTGACGACTCCCGGGGCGTCGGCGACGAGTGTCGCGTAGGACAAACTGTTTTTGGTGAGCTCAACCGACCGTTGGGCACGGTTGAGTCGTGCTCGCGCCTCGTCGGCCGCCGCCCTGGCCTGATCCATCAGCGCATCGGTTGACCAGCCCTTTTGCCGCAGTTCTTTAACGCGGGCTTCGGCGGCACCGGCCTGGGCAAGCACGCCGGTCGCAGCGCTGAGTTCCGCCTCGGCCTGTTCGGCTTGGAGATTGAGATCGACCTCGTCCAGCATCGCCAGCGGTTTGCCGGCCTCAACAAGAGTGCCGACCTCGACTAGGCGCTTCGAAACCTTACCAGCCACCCGGAAGCCTAGGTCGCTCTCAATTCTCGGCCGGATAGTCCCCACAAAGCTGCGGTCGCTGACCTGCGCTTGGTAATGAACGCTGGTGACCAGTACCGGCCTTGCGGGCACGGGCTCTTGGGCCGTCGTCGGATTGCATGCGGCCAAAACCACGGCCGTCAATGGAGCCAAGATACTGTAGAACTTAAAGAAAACGTCCAAACGAGACATTTGGCACCTCCGACAACTATGCTGTCGGATAACTAATGACGAATATCAATATTCGTCAATTAACATTTAGTTGAAGATGCGAGTGCTAGCCCGGGCACCATCTCCCGGGGCCCGACCAACGCGACGAACAAAATGCGAGAGGGGTCAAGCCGGGCCCGCCCTTCAGACTATTTGGGCTTTTTCAGTCGCTGACGCTTGTGCAGGCGCGCGCCGGGGTCCGCTTGTCTTCGGTGAGTTCGACGCTGGCGCGTGATTTATTTTGGGATGATTGAAGAATTTGGGTTCGTTTTGCCAGAGCGGTGTTCTAATAGAATTATATTCCTAGACAACTGTGTCGTCGAAATCCACCTGGTCGGATATGTCAAAGGGACCGCGCGGCTACGGCGTTGATATTAGACCTTTGCTGGTCGCGACCATCAAACGGTTTCCCCAGCGAAAAATAGAGTAAACTTTCCCTACTCCCGGTACCGTGTCGCCACGCGTCACCCGCCAGGTGCCATTAGGCCCTTCCAACACTGCCGCGCCATTAATAACTTCACGAAGCGTCCAGCCCCCAATGGTTGTCGGTCTAGTTTCCGGTGTCGGAGCTAGTTTCACCGGAGCCTGAAGGTCCCCCGCACTGGCTGCTATCGAAGTTATTTGTGCCTGCACATTCGTCAAATGTTTGCGTTCGGACGGAGTAGGTGGAGCAACGCTCAGAGATGTCCGGCGGCTGCGTTCTGGCAGCGCCTCAGGAATAATCGTGGTGGGAATCTGAAGACGATCTGCCTTTTTGGCATCGGGAGCCGGGGATTTGAGACCCACGCTCGTTGCGCCGATTGACGCCGAAGCAAGCGGGAATGGCAAGGCGCTTATGACAATCCACGTCAAGGCACTTGATGCAATTAGCGCGCCCGCAATAAGCCCTACGCGAACTCCAAGGCCGTCAGACGCGGTCGCCACTAATCCCCGGTAGCTTTCATCGATTTTGATTTCATGTGAGCCTTCCAGAGGCGTTGCAGCAATCTGATCGATCATGGCCAAGGGTTCAGGCCCATTGTCCCCAACCGTTCTTGCGCCGGTCCGATTCATGGCGGGTTCGCGACACGTTTGTAAATCAGCGAATTTTTTCGCTGCGAAATCATGATTGATTGGTTCTCCGGCTGATATCATGCAAATACCTCGTCACCCATTCCAATCATCGAGCCCAGACCTAAATGGAGGCTTAACGCGCGCCAGAACGTCGTATCCGCTCGGCTGAGCGGAATTCCAGTTCACGGCAAGAGGTATGGCGATAGTGATGCTTAGCGATGGGGCTGGTCTAACATTGGGTGACAGCCATCCGGCGGAACAATTCTGGGGAGATCAAGAACCATGCAAAATCTGCCGACAATACCGATCGATTGGGCGAACGTGAACTGGCTCTATGTCGCCGTGCTGGCGATGTTCGTTTTTTTCTCGACCATGATCGGCACGTTGCTATCCTTCAAGCGAACCTTCTACGGTGCTGTGCTGTCAGCCCTGTTGTTTGCGGCGGCCTTTGTGTTTTGGAACTATTACCCGCACGGCTTGCCGTTGCCGACATTGGTCACAACTCAGCAGGCGCCGGCAAAGCTAGCCACACCGGTGGCTCCGGCCGCCCCTGGTACGAGCGCTGCGGTGAAGCCCGCCAATCCTGACACGACAGTCAATCCGCCGGCTTCTTCACCGCCGGGCAACTCGCAGTAGGCTGCATCCGATCAACAGAACGAACCTTGATGCGCAGACGATCGCCTGCCACGCGCGCTGCTCCACATCATGCCTAAGCCGAGTTGGCCCGAAGGTTGCGCCGTAGACTGCAGCCATAAGATTGGGTGTGCGATCCGGTGTTGAAACACCACCGCGAAATCGCGAATACCAGTTTTATCTGTGGTTCCATTGGTAACCACGGCGCTAATCTCACTGTTCCATGGGAACTACAGGGCAGCCAGAGATGTTAATGATTCAATATCGAGAATCTAGATGATGTCCGTGCATTCGAACTCTGCAAGCGTGATATTCCGCGGGGCTACTTTGGCTCTGGCGATTTTGTTTTATGTCGGCGACGGTGCCGCCCAGAACAAGGCCACCGTGGGTTCAGCGTCGAGCGCGGGGCCATTCGCCCAATTGGCTGGGAGCTGGTCCGGCTCGGGGACTATCGATTTGTCCAATGGCAGGCACGAGCCGATCAGGTGCCGCGCTTCCTATGATGTTCTAGAGGAACAAAACAAGCTTCAGCTCAATATCCACTGTGCTAGCGAGAGCTATAATTTTGATTTGCGCGCCAGTGCGACTTACGCAGGCGGCGCGATCACAGGCAACTGGAGCGAGTCTACCCGCAATGCAGCCGGAACCTTATCCGGCAAAGTCGAAGGCGCTGGGTTTCAGGTCTTAGCCAAGGGGCCGACATTTACCGCCAATCTGAACCTGGTGACGCGTGGTGACAAGCAATCGGTCACGATTAGGTCGCAAGATGCGCAAGCGGATGTGCAAGGTGCAACAATCACGCTGCAGCGTGGATAGCGGCGCCTGTAACAAGAAAGCCTTTGTCAGCTAACTCGTTATCGCTCCGAGAATCAGATTGGACGTCGCAAAGTTTTGCATTGTTCCATTCGTTCATGTCGAACTTAAGGATCGTATTGCCGCGCTCTGAGCTGTTTACGCGTATCGCGTCCTGATTGATTTCATATTTCGCGAGTTGCGTGAGCACCTTGTCGGCCTGCTTTTTGTCTTCAAGGCCGCTATGCAACAAAACCTGGTCATCCCGGAATCCTAATTGACCTGCTAGGGCGGCGGCGGTGCCGTATGCTGCGATCTCGTAGTGCTTGAGCTTTTGGGTGGATGCTATCAACCCCGCATCGCGAAGATTTTTGTCTTTAACGATGCGCAACATCTTTTCCGTTTCACTTACGAGCGCCTGCATTGCTTGGTCGGTATGCATCCGGGGATTAGCACCATGCGACCGCAGGACAGATTCTAATTTTTCCTTTTGGACTTCTGTGTTCTGCTGTTGATTGACGAACGCGTTCTTCAGTGACGGATGCGACGCAGCCTGTACCAAACGTAAAAGCAGTTTAGCGAGTTGACCTTCAGCATTGGCCAACTCCTGCAACTCGGCAAAATACATAGCTTTGAAACTGCCGATATCCATGACTAAACCCTTCGTTCGCTTGCGCGGGCGAAAAATTTGCGAGCAAGGAACCTTCTCGGGTCGTGCAGCGTCACTCCGAAGAGGATTATTTATAACTATTCTGTTGGATACCTTGTTCCCACTGCAAGAAACCAACTTTTTGCGCGACGAGACTCGCGTTTATCATCCGGCCCCACATAAGGAGGCTGCAATGGCTCAGCCTTTGTAGTCGATAGGTCACGAACGCTTCTTCCACTTCAGAGTGGAATGGAACTATTGGCGGATTACAATCGGAATCGGAACAATCCCCCGAACCGCGCGTTTGCCAACCCCCATATCCGACGTAGTAGTTCCATACAGGAACAAGGAGGCGATCCCATGAACAAGAAATTGTTGTTGAGCGCGGCTGTCGGCGCGCTGATAGTGTCAGGAGCGTTGGCCCAGTCGCCGAATTCCTCACCGAGTTCTAGTTCGCCAGTAACTCAGCCGAGCGCCGCCACGCAGGCGCCAAGCGCCGGCAAGGCAGATTTTGTGATATCGCAAAAGCCCGATCAGTGGCTGGCATCCAAGTTTAAGGGTACCAGCGTAATGAGCTCGGATAATCAAAAGATCGGCAACGTCAGCGATATCCTTTTCGACAAGACAGGCAAGATCGAAGCCTTTGTGGTCAGTGTCGGCGGTCTTCTCGGCGTGGGAGCGAAAGAGGTCGCGTTGACCCCGAGCTCATTCAACGTGATCCCCGGTGAGAATGGTAAGGCCGACGTGCTCAAGCTCTCCTTGAACATGGACGAGCTGAAGCAGGCACAGAATTTTACGCCCTATGAACCGCCGCGTCAGGCCACCACTGGCTCAGGGTCGGGCGGACTAGGAGGCGGCTTGCCGGCCGGTACGCGACCGTCGACCAATCTGCCCCCGAGCGGGAGGTAGGTTTTGGCAGTCTAATCGCGCGATTGTTGCCCCCTCCGGCAGCTTTAGGGCAATTGGTGGCCGCGACGGCGGACGTAACCGCGCGGCCACCTTTTATTCTTCTACCATCGCGCGGTTTAGTGGTCGCGCGCACCGTGGCGCGTGCTGCGGCCGTTCTGGTAGCGAGCTCTGGTTTAACGGTTCGGCCGACTCAGATAGCACGGAGGTATGCTACCGATCCGTTGGATCCTCCCAGTAAGCAGCATACTCCTTGCCATCGCGATTCTGGCTTTGGCGTTCACTACGCTGGATGGATCGCGTTCGCAGATGGGGAATGTCGCGCAGGTGCGCAGGTCTATTATCGAGTGGGGTGAACGTCCGGAATGGCAACAGTTTGTCATTCTCGGCGCGATCCAGCGGCGCGCCGTTGAATTGAACAGGCTGCGCGAGCTGCCGGACACGCCAGCCCGCACCGACCACAGCGACTCCGGTCCTAAAGATAATAATGATGAAACTGTGTTGAACGTACAGGCGCCGGCCCCAGCTGGTCCGATCGATAGCGGCGAGGTCGAATTGCCGGTCGCTGCCGTGCATGAAAAGCCGCCGGCCATCGAACCGCCGCAGCGGGTCAAGTCGCACAATCAAAACCGGAGCAAAGACATGCGCCACCGCGTCAGAGCGCTGGCCCGTCGGCAACTGGTGCGCCAACAGAATTTTTCCAAACAGCCGTTCGGGAATCAGACCGAGCAGAGACCGGCGGTCAACACCAACAATTACTATGGCAATTGGCAAGCAAGACAGGTACCGACTGCAAAGACCAGCAATTACTTTGATAATCAGACCGGGCAGACACCGCCTACCAACTACTGAAGCCTGGCAAACCGACCTGCAAATCGTTGGTCAATGTGTCGGTTCCATGGCAGCAACCCTTTCGACCTCAAATCCGAGCCAATGACAAACACGGGAGTGGTGCCGCCGCTCGGCATTCGCCAGTCCGCGAATCCGATCACAATAGGTAGCGCGTCGGCCACCCCGTTGATAGCGCGCGCGCGAAATCGCTTGCGAGCTACGAGCAGCGACGGGTCCTCGAAGCATTTCGTACCTCGTGGCATGATCCAAAGATCGGCCGAGGCATGGTCGATCATTGTTGTCACCATTCGTCCGAACCCGAGATACAAGCCCATCTGCACTGTGACAAGCACGATGGAAAACACGATGCCAATCACCGTTGCAATAAAGCGAAGTCGGTCGTGAAACAGATTTCGCAATGCAAGCTTAAAAATCAACGGCATGCTGACCTTACTTCGCGAGTTCCTCTTGTGATCGGAAGCGAGCGACTGGAGCAAATCGGCGCACGCTACGCATCATTGTCGCAGTGTCTAGCCACATGAATCAATGCTAGGGCGCCCAGGATCGCCGGAATGAACCAAACATCGCGGTGCCGGAGGATTGGGAAACCGTACTACCTCGAAGTTCAAAGCAGCCCCGACATCCATTGGTGAAGCCTTGAAATCGGCACGTTCCAAGATGCAAACTCGGTCTTGATAGGTGTCAACCCTACCATTTGGTGCGCGGTGTGTCGCAGAAGAGGAGCATGACGCCATGAGAATCCAAGAAATCGACATCCAGGACTACGCGCGACAGCTATTGGAAGCACATGGTGCCCAGGCAATTGTCGAGGCCGCCCAGAAAGCTAATGCTTTCGAAAGGGATGGCAAAAAAGAAGACGCCGAAACTTGGAGACATATCGAAGCGGCGCTGAAGCTAATGCGCGGGCCGCACGAAAGCTGAGCACTTGCACGCTGAAATGCAGCATGCCTAGAGTTGACTACGTTCAATCCCGACCGTATCTCGTATCCCAGAGTGTGCCATGGCCAAACCATCTGTCATTCTCGTCGGTGGCGACAAGGGTGGCGTCGGCAAGACCACCGTTGCCCGCACCTTACTCGACTATTTCGGCGCACGTCATACCCCGATCCGGGCCTTCGATACCGATTCGCCGCGCGGCACGCTCAAGCGTTTCCATCCCGACGTAACCGAAGTCGTTGACGTGACCTCGGCCTCCGACCAGATGAAGATTTTCGACACGCTGGGCAGTACCGATGCCAAGGTGACGGTGATCGACGTGCGCGCCGGGCTGCTGTCGCCTACGCTGCAGGCGCTGAGCGATATCGGCTTCCTCGAATCAGTTAAGAAAGGCCAGATTGGCTTCGCCGTGTTCCACATCCTCGGTCCCTCGATCACTTCGCTCGAGGAAATCGCCGAGACCGCGCGCTTTGTCGGCGACGCCAACCACTTCCTGGTAAAGAACCACATCAACGAGACCCCGTTTTTCGAGTGGAATCCCGCGACCTACAAATCATATTTCAAGAAGATCAAGGACGCCCAGGAGATCACTATTCCAAAGCTCAACGAGATGGCTTGCGAGCAGGTGGAAGTGGCCGGCGTACCCTATGTCTCGTTCGTCGCCAACCAGAATGCCAAAGGCGAGGTGGTCAATAATTCGTTCGTGCTGCGCGGCTATG
>JBARNC010000651.1:0-1623 GCA_049802775.1 Pseudolabrys sp.
GTCGAGGATAGACCTCGCTCCAAGCCTCAAGGAGAGACGACCATGGATCATTATGCAGGAATCGACGTGTCATTGGAATGCTCGAGTTTGTGCGTGGTCGACGCCAGCGGCCAGATCGTCCGGGAAGCCAAGGTGGTGAGCGAACCGGAGGCGCTGATCGGCTGGTTCAGTTCGCTTGGGCTTGGGCTCGCCAGGGTCGGACTTGAGGCGGGGCCGTTGTCGCAATGGCTCTATGCGGCCATGAAGCAGGCAGGCCTTGCGGTCGAGCTTCTGGAGACACGGCACGTGAGCGATGCCTTCAAAGCGATGCCGGTGAAGTCGGACCGCAACGACGCACGCAAGATCGCACAACTGATGCGGCTCGGCTGGTTCCGGCCGGTACACTGCAAGTCGATCGCGGCCCAGGAGATCCGCGCGATGCTGACGGCGCGCAAGCTGGTGCAGAGCAAGCTTCTGGACTTCGAGAACAGCCTGCGCGGGATTTTGCGCGGCTTCGGGCTGAAGGTCGGCAATACGACGCGGACAAACTTTGCCGGACGCATCGAAGAGCTGGTGAAGGGGCATCCGAACCTTCAGACGATCGGGCAGGCGCTACTTCGGGCCCGCGCCGTCCTGCTTGCAGAATTCAACGGTTTTGAGAAGCGTGTGCGCGCCATGTCGCGCCTTCACGAGAAGGCCGCGCTCTTAATGTCAACGCCGGCGGTGGGGCCGATCGTCTCGCTTACCTTTGCCTGCGCAATCGATGATCCCTCCCGCTTCACGTCATCGAAGCGGGCGGGGCCGCATTTCGGATTGACGCCGAAGAAGTATCAGTCCGGCGAGACCGACTACACCGGCCGCATCAGCAAGCACGGTGACGCCTCGGTGCGCGAGGCGCTTTACGAGGCCGCCCACATCATGCTGACGAAGCCGATCAAGGGCTGCTCGAAACTCAAGAGCTGGGCGATGCGGATCGCCCGACGCGCCGGCACCAACAAGGCCAAGGTAGCACTGGCGCGCAAGCTCGCCGTGATCATGCTCCGCATGCTCAAGGATAATGTGCCATTCAATCCGGCTGCCAAGGCAGCAACGGCCTAACGGAGGAGCGAACCGGTTTTCGGGCGGGTCACCACACCAGGCTCTCCCCGAAGCGAAGTCCCTTCGCCGGGACGATGGACCAGGTCAGACCGTCACGCGAGTTGTCGACGCATCCAACAATGCGATCACGCTTTCCGCAGATTGGCCGACCTGTTCCTCTCATGAACCCCATCAGGCGACGGCCCTGCGCCGATCCCGCACAGAAGCAAGTGCCCGGCGAGTGGATGACGCAAAAAGGGATTGACTCTTCGAGGCCCGTTACAGAAGCCTCGCGTGCGAAAGTAAAAAGCACACGAGCATAGTCACCACAGGTTCACCGAACTGGTCCGGCCTTCCCTGCTCAATGGTTTACGGCTTATAGCGCGCTCTCCCCGGTGAACGGGCTCTTTTGCCATCGTCGCCTGCGCTTCTTATCGCAGACTTGACTCCAGCGTCACGAAGTCAGGACCACACGCTTTTGCCGTCCGCTTCAGCGCCACTCGTCAACGGCACCTCCACGTCCATCGCATCCCGCCCCACGTTTCGTGACGACGCGTACGCCCCTCT
>JBARNC010000652.1:0-2619 GCA_049802775.1 Pseudolabrys sp.
GTGTTGCAACCGCAAGTGCCCCCGGCACCCGCCGCATCGACATTTGCAGCGAATAGAACAATCGGTCGAGAATGTTTGAACGTTCGACCACGTAGCCCATGAACAGGAACAGCGGCACCGCGGTCAGCACGTCATTCGACATCACGTCATAGGTATTAGTGACGAGCAGGTCGAAAATGCGCGTACCCATCGCGTAGTAGCCGAAGAACACGCCCATTGCGACGAGGGTGAAGGCGATCGGGAAGCCCAGCAGAATGATGCCGATGAAGGCGCAGAGCTGGATCATCCCGATTTCGGGATTGGTTAACATCATCGCGAAGCCCCGACGTGCATTTCTTCTTCGATACGCCGACGATCCGCGGCCTCCGCGAGAATCGCGGATTCCATTTCTTCGACGTCATGCAGCCGCTGCGGCCACACGCCGTCCCGAATGCAGATGATGCAGCGAATGATCTCAGCCAAACACTGGAACAGCATCAGTGCAGCCGCGATTGGGATCAACATCTTGTGCGGATAGACCGGCGCGCCAGTCGGGCTATAGATGCTCACTTCGTTGATGTTCCAGGACTGCGCGGCATAGGGGATACCGTAATAAAACAGCGCGCCGAAACCCGGAAGCATGAAAATGATGAAGAGAACGAGATCGATCGAGGCCTGTACCCGGTACGGCCACATCCGATAGACGAAATCGCCACGAACGTGCCCATTGCGCGAGAGCGTGTAGGCGCCGGCCATTATGAACAGCGCGCCATACATGAAATAGCTGACGTCGAAAGCCCAGTTGGTCGGGGCGCGGAACAAGTAACGCATGAACACGTCGTAGCAGGTGCCCAGCGTCATGATGACGATGCACCAGCCAAACGCCTTGCCGACGCCCGCACTGAGACGGTCGATAAAAAGGAGAAAATTTTCCACGGTCGTAGGCGGTCTTGTAGTCGGCGTCGTTATTGAAGAAATAGAAGCCGACCCGCTTCGCCCAGGCCTTCTGACTTTCGAGCACCTTCTTGATGAAGGGTCCCTGAGCCGGGTCGGCGGTGATTTCCGCAACCACCTTGTCCCAAGCCGCTAGTTGGGCCTTGAAGATCGCCTCGGAGGTGCGCTTGACCTGGACGCCGTGCTTGGTGACCAGGGTCTCAAGATCCTTCGAGTAGATATCCCAGGCCTTCCAGGCGTCGTCTGCGGCAGCGGCCTGGCCGGCGAGGCGCAGGATCTCCTGCTGCTCCTTGGGCAGGCTTTCGTACTTGGTCTTGTTGAACACGACCTCGATACTCTCGGCGGCCTGATGGTAGGAGCCCATGTAGTAGAATTTGGCCACGTCCTGCGCACCGAAGCGCATGTCCGAGGTCGGATTGTTGAACTCGAACGCCTCGATCACGCCCTTTTCCATCGCCGGCAGGATTTCCGGTCCCGGCAACTGCGCCACGCTCGCACCCATCGCCTGCATGACGTTGGAGGCAAGACCGACGGTGCGGTACTTCATGCCCTTGAAGTCATCCGGACCCTTGAGCTCCTTCTTGAACCAGCCGAGCGGCTGTGTCGGCATGGCGAAGACGTAGAAGCCGACGACGTTGAGCTTAAGAATATCCTGGGTTAACTCGCGATAGAGCGCGTCGCCGCCGCCATAGTAGAACCACCCCAGGAACTGATCCGCATTGAATCCGTATGCCGGTCCGGTGCCGAACAGCGAGGCGGCACGATGCTTGCCGTACCAATAGGCCGGCACGCTGTGGTTGCCATCGAGCACGCCCGAGTGCGTCGCGTCCATCACCGAGAACGGCTTCACCACGGCGCCGGAGTTGAGCATGTCGATCTTGAGCCGGCCGCCGCCCATCTCGTTGACTTTGGCGGCATAATCCCTGCCGTAGTCGCTGAGAATGTCGGTGGCGCCGAAACCGCTCTGCATCTTCAGGGTCACGGTTTGTGCACGCGAGACCTGCGGCATGGCGATGGTCGCCACACCGGCTACCGCGGCACCACCGAGAAACTTACGGCGGGTCGCAGCCGTAGACTGTTTATTCTTGGCCATTTCTCTTACCCTCCCTTGGATTGTTTATCCCTTGAACATTTACTGCCGGGTCTTATTCCATGGCCCGACTTTCGTTCGGGATCAGGCAAACCCTTGAGCTGCGATCGTACGGGGTGCAGTGCCCGGAAGCAATATTGGGCAGCGAAGGCACTTGGCCGACCGTTGTTGGAGCACCCTCGATATGTCCTTTTTATGCGAGAATCCGGCAAAACCGGATCGAATTCCGCACAGCAGTAGCCATTAGTAGATAGTGCCGGCCATATAACCTCCGCCGCTTTCTACCCCGACAGGAGACCTCCCGTGAGAGGCATATTTTCGACGCTCGCCATCGTGTGGCGAATTGCCAGCCCTTATTTCTATTCCGAGGACCGTTGGCCGGGCCGCATTTTGCTGGCGGCGGTGATTGCCATCGAACTCGCGATCGTCGGGATCAATGTCCTGCTCAACTCGTGGAACAACACTTTTTATAATGCATTGCAGGACAAAAACTGGGACGCATTCATCTATCAGCTCGGCTACTTTTGCGTGCTTGCCACGATTTTTATTCTGCTCGCCGTTTATCAGCTCTATCTCAATCAATGGCTACAGATCCG
>JBARNC010000653.1:0-8095 GCA_049802775.1 Pseudolabrys sp.
AGCCTGGCTTGCGGAGGCCAGCGTTTCGCGATTGGCCTCGCCCGGCTCTCCAATGAAGGCACGCATATCGACCAAGCCGGGCGCTATCAGCTTGCCACGGCAATCGACCACATCAGTGCCTTCCGGCACGCCGGCGGCGCCGATGCCTTTCTTGGCTTCGCGGATGACGCCCTCTGCAATCAGCAGATCACCGACAATGTCGAGAGCGCGCGACGGATCGACGATCCGGGCATTGGCGAGCAGGATCGGGCGGCGATCAGACAACATCATACTATGCGTTCGGCAAGTTTCGAGAAAGTGCTTCTAGTACAGCCATGCGAACCGCGACGCCCATCTCGACCTGTTCGCGGATTAACGACTGGGCGCCGTCGGCAACGATGGAGTCGATTTCAACGCCACGGTTCATGGGTCCTGGGTGCATCACCATCGCGCCAGGTTTTGCATAGGCGAGTTTCTTCTCGTCCAGTCCCCAGTAGTGGAAATATTCCGACATCGACGGCACGTAGGAGCCATTCATGCGTTCGCGCTGCAGTCGCAGCATCATGACGATGTCCGCATCGGCGAGACCTTCGCGCATGTCGCGCGCCACCTCGACGCCGAAGCGCTCAATACCGGGGGGCAGGAGAGTGGAGGGAGCGACGACGCGCACGCGCGCGCCCATGGCATTAAGAAGGATGATATTTGAGCGTGCGACGCGCGAGTGGAGAATGTCGCCGCAGATCGCCACCAGGAGGCCATCAATGTGCCCTTTATTGCGATGGATCGTGAGCGCATCCAGCAACGCCTGGGTCGGGTGCTCGTGGGATCCGTCTCCTGCATTGATCACCGAGCAGTCCACTTTGCGCGCCAGCAATTCGACCGCGCCGGATGCATGGTGACGAACAACGATGATGTCTGGGTGCATTGCGTTGAGCGTGATTGCCGTGTCGATCAGTGTTTCGCCCTTGCGCATCGAAGATGAACTGGTCGACATGTTCATCACATCGGCGCCCAGGCGCTTGCCCGCCAGCTCGAATGAGGCCTGGGTCCGGGTCGAGACTTCAAAGAAAAGATTGATCTGGGTGCGGCCACGCAGCGAGGCTCGCTTTTTCTCAACCTGGCGGTTGAGTTCGACGAATTCCTCAGCGAGGCCGAGCAGTCCGGAAATGTCCGTGTGAGAAAGCCCTTCGATCCCCAACAAATGCCGCCTGCTGAGGACGAACGAGGGTTTCGGCGCAATGGTCATTAAAGCAAGACCTATAGGCGCAACTTGTTCCTCCGGCAAGGGTAATACCTGCCGATCCACAAGACGCTGATTGGAGATTGTTAATAGTCCGCGCTCGCCGATATGCGCCAGATTCAAGTCAAATTTTATAACCTCGCTGCGGAACACCCAAATATTCGTGAATGGTTTTGCGATTGATCGCGACCAAGTGAGCGCGTGCCATCGGAACCGTAATACGTGTTTCCGTGTTGGCTCCCAAATACGCAAAAGCCGGCATGGAAGGAGGCCAATATGACGAGGATTTTTAAATACCCCACTACGGTGGCATTGATGGCTGCACTCGCACTAGCAGCAGCCTCACCAAGTCAGGCGCGGCACGAGCGTAACGCGGCTGCGATCGGTTTTGGCGCGGGCGCGGTAGCGGGCGCGGTGATTGCCAACGCGGCCTACGATAATGGCTACTACTACAGCTATTACAATGACCCGGGTTATGCCCATGCGCCGGGTTACGTATATGACGATTTGTATGCCTACAACTCGTATGCTTATGATCCGGGACCGAGCTATGGCTACCGTTACGATTACGGCTACAACTGGTCACGTGAACACAACACCAATAATTTTTCGATCGACTCGCAGCGCTAAACTGGGCAGTCGTGAAGGAGAGGCCGCTCTTCGGAACGGTTTCTTTTTTACAAGCGTGCCAGTCGATCAAGCGCTCCTTGCAGGATAAAAGCGGCGGCGTGCTGATCGATCACGGCCGCGCGTTTGACTCGACTGACGTCCGCGGCAATCAATTCGCGTTCGACCGCGGCCGTGGAAAGTCTCTCGTCCCAAAGCGCGATCGGCAATTCGGTGAGCTTGCCGAGATTGCGTGCGAAGGCGCGGGTCGATTGTGCCCGTGGGCCCTCGCTGCCATCCATATTGATTGGCAATCCGAGCACGAACCCTACGGCGGAGCGTTCACCCGCGAGCATGAGCACCCGCTGCGCGTCGGCGGTGAATGCCTTTCGCGCAATGGTCTCGATTCCTGTCGCGAGCTTTCGCTCTGGATCGCTGGCGGCCACCCCGATGGTCTTGGTGCCGAGATCGAGCCCGATAAGCACTCCGCGGACGGGCAAGTGCCCAGCGGCTTCAACGAGTGGCAGGATGACGGACATGGCTAAGCGCTACCACCGAGCAATGCTGTAACCAATTTCTTTTCAGGACACCACGCCGGATGGAAGTTGTTCCGCACATTTCGCGATTTCACCCGCAGTTGTAAACCATACGCGCTCGTCCGCGCGACTGATGACGTGTCTGAGTGCGCGCGCCAGATGTTTGAAGCGGTGTGGCCAGCCAACGATGTAGGCGTGCAGCGCGATTCCCATGACCAATGGTCGCTTCACGCATTCCTCATGCATGATCTCAAAAGAATCGACGATCATATTGGCGAATTCGGAGCCTTCACGCTTGCGCACGACAATCTGCGGAATGTCGTTGAGCTCCTGCGGGTAGGGCACTGAAAGAATGCGGCCTCGCCGAGTTTTCATCCAAACCGGCTGATCGTCGTGACACCAGTCGAGCAAGTAGGCGTAACCAGCCTCCTGCAGTAAATCTGGTGTCAGCAGCGATTGTGAAATCCACGGCCCGAGCCAGCCGCGTGGGCGTTGACCGGAATGTTTTTCGATCGCCGCGGTGGTTTCCTCAATCAGGAGGCGCTCCTTGTATTCGGTGAGATCGCCCTGGCGCTCGGAATTGCTGCGGCCGTGACCGACGATTTCGGCGCCGGGGAAGGCGGCGACTGTTTGCGGCGCGTGCCTGTACATTTCCGCGTTGACCAGTAGCGAGACTGGCAGTTTGAGTTCGCCGAACAGCTCCGCCAATCGGAAGACTCCGACTCGGTTGCCGTAGTCACGCCACGCGTAATTAAGCACATCTGGCTGCGAGCCACCGGGCACGAGCGCGGCGCCAAGCCCTTCGCCGAATGAGAACCATTCAAGATTAAGACCAACATAGATCGCGAGCCGTTTGCCGCCGGGCCAGTCGTAAACCGGTCGTGCCGAGATCGGAGAGTAGGGGTATCGGTCATGGGTGCGGGCGGACATCCATAAATGGTAGCCGGTTCCGTGTGCGCCTGCCTCCTCTTTTGTAGTCGATGAGGCGTAGCCTTCGCGGGTACGTCCGGCGGAAGCGCATGCGCTGATGAAACGGATGGCGGGCTGACTAGGTTGTCGCAGTGAAAGCCGCTCTGCTATAGGCTGACGGACGTCAACAGAAATGCCCCGGAAAATTTCATGTCCGTCGACGCCGATATCGTTCGCCGCATCGCGCACCTCGCCCGCATAGCGGTAGCCGAGGAGGAGGTCGAGCATCTCAAGGGCGAGCTCAATGTCATCCTCGCTTTTGTCGAGCAGCTCGCGGAGGTCAAAGTCGAAGGGGTTGAGCCGATGACTTCGGTAACGCCGATGACGATGAAAAAAAGGACAGACGCAGTGACAGACGGCGGCATCGCGGACGACATCGTCAAGAATGCACCGATGAGCGAAGACAACTTTTTTCTCGTGCCGAAGGTGGTGGAGTAATGTGCATCGCCTGCGAGCTCGGATACTGGTCAATGGTCGACGCACTTGATGCGGAGCAGGCCGCCTCCAAGAAGAAAGCCGCGCGCGCCGCGGACGCCGGTTTTGCGTGTGAGGAGCCCGCCGAACGGCCCAAGCACAAGCGCCCGATGCGCGCGCAGCAATCGACTGATGAGCCTGCACCGTGAGTGAACTGACCTCGCTCACTTTGGCCGAAGCGCGTGATGGGCTGAAGAAAAAAAGTTACTCCGCCGTCGAATTATCTGCCGCTCATCTGACAGCGATCGAGAAGGCGCGAGCGCTCAATGCCTTTGTGCTGGAGACTCCCGAGCGTGCCACCAACATGGCGAAAGCATCTGATGCTCGTATCGCAGCTGGCAAAGCAGGGCCGCTGGAGGGAATCCCGCTCGCTATCAAGGATATGTTCTGCACAGCTGGTGTACGCTCGACCGCCTGTTCGCACATCCTCGATAGTTTCGTGCCTACTTACGAGTCGACGGTGACATCGCAACTGTGGCGCGACGGAGCGGTGCTGCTGGGCAAGACCAATTGCGACGAGTTCGCGATGGGCTCTTCGAATGAGACCTCGCATTTTGGGCCAGTGCATTCGCCCTGGCGACGCAAAGGGTCAAACACGCCGCTCACACCCGGCGGTTCGTCCGGGGGCTCGGCTGCTGCGGTGGCTGCGCAACTTTGTCTCGGGGCGACCGGCACGGACACCGGCGGGTCGATCCGTCAACCGGCAGCATTCACCGGCACGGTTGGTGTCAAACCGACCTATGGGCGCTGCTCGCGGTGGGGCATCGTTGCCTTCGCGTCCTCGCTCGATCAGGCAGGACCATTTGCGCGTCGGGTGCGCGACGCAGCGATACTCTTGCGCTCAATGGCGGGTCCCGATCCGAAGGATACGACCTGCGCCGATCTTGCGGTGCCTAATTACGAAGCCGCGATTGGAAAATCGATAAAAGGCCTGCGCATCGGCATCCCCAAGGAGTACCGTCTTGAGGGCATGTCTGCCGAAATTGAAAAAATCTGGGAGCAGGGCCACGCGTGGTTGAAAGCCGCGGGCGCGGAGCTGGTCGAAGTGTCGCTGCCGCACACGAAATTTGCGCTGCCCGCTTACTACATCGTGGCACCAGCGGAAGCTTCGTCCAATCTCGCGCGCTATGATGGCGTGCGCTACGGATTGCGCGTGTCGGGCCGCGATATTATCGAAATGTACGAGAAGACGCGCAGCGATGGATTCGGGCATGAAGTGCGCAGGCGCGTGATGATTGGCACGTACGTTCTTTCGGCAGGCTATTACGACGCCTATTATTTGCGCGCACAGAAAGTCCGCACATTAATCAAGAAAGATTTCGAGGATTGCTTCAAAGCCGGCGTGCACGCCATGTTGACGCCGGCTACACCCTCAGCCGCCTTTGGGTTGGGCGAAAAGGGTGGTGCCGATCCCGTGGAGATGTATTTGAACGACGTGTTCACGGTCACTGTGAACATGGCCGGACTGCCGGGCATTGCGGTTCCCGCCTGCCTCGACGCGCAGGGTCTGCCTTTGGGACTGCAGTTGATCGGCCGACCATTCGACGAGGAGACGCTGTTTTCGCTCGCCGCAGTGATCGAGCAGGCGGCAGGCCACTTCAACCCGCAATCGTGGTGGTGAGGCTAGACTTAGTCGCCGGATGTCGCGACCGGAGGCAGATCCTGGTCTCCCTGGACCGTTTTCTTGCCGCCCAACTCTCCACCGGTGAGGATGAAGATGACTGCGATCACGGCCACGACCCCGCCGATGATGATGCCGAATGTGCCATTGCTGTCTTTGTTCATGACGTCATTCCAACGTCCGCCGCGCGAGCCTGTTCTGACTACGCAACTTGCGCCGCGAATTCGCAAAAATCGTTGCAGAAATCGGGCCATTTCGAGGAATTCGGCCGCACATTCGGCAAGACAGCCGTGCGAAAACGCGCGGAAGGCCTGGATCCAATGACGTCTTGCAGCAAGTGGGTGCGAGCCGCTACGAAATGAGGGCGGGCCGCAGCCGCAAAAGTGAGACAGGGTGATATGGACGTTCATCCCAACGCTAAAAAATTTGTAAAGGGTACGACTGGTGACTGGGAAGTCATCATCGGCATGGAGGTGCATGCCCAAGTTACCTCCAACGCGAAGCTGTTCTCCGGCGCATCAACAGCGTTCGGTGGTGCTCCCAATAGCCATGTTTCGTTGGTCGATGCGGCGTTGCCGGGCATGCTGCCGGTGATCAACGAAGACTGCATACGCCAAGCGATACGCACCGGGCTCGGTTTGAAAGCTAAAATCAATTTCAAATCAGTTTTCGACCGGAAGAATTATTTCTATCCCGATCTGCCGCAGGGCTATCAGATCAGCCAATACAAATCGCCGGTCGTAGGAGAGGGCGCGGTGATCGTCGACCTCGACGGCGGTGCCAGCGTCACCGTTGGGATCGAACGGCTGCATCTCGAGCAGGACGCCGGAAAGAGCCTGCACGACCGCCATCCCACGTATTCATTTGTCGATCTCAACCGGTCTGGCGTCGCGTTGATGGAGATCGTATCGAAGCCCGACTTGCGTTCGGCAGAGGAAGCCAAAGCCTTCATCAGCAAGTTGCGTTCGATATTGCGTTACCTTGGCACCTGCGACGGCGACATGGAAAAAGGAAACTTGCGCGCCGACGTCAACGTTTCAGTACGTCGGCCTGGCGAACCACTCGGCACGCGTTGCGAAATAAAAAACATGAATTCCATAAGTTTTATTGGCGAGGCCATTGAACATGAAGCTCGGCGCCAGATTGAAATCCTTGAAGAAGGTGGTGCAATCGAACAAGAAACACGGCTTTACGACCCCAACAGAAAAGAAACGCGACCAATGCGCACCAAGGAAGAGGCGCACGACTACCGCTATTTTCCGGATCCCGATCTTCTGCCACTTGAATTCGACGCCGCCTACGTCGAGGAACTGAAGAAAAAATTGCCCGAATTGCCCGATGAGAAAAAAGCGCGCTTCATGCGCGACTTCTCCCTGTCGGCTTACGACGCTGGCATTCTGGTCGCTGAGCGGGAAACCGGGGAATATTTCGAAGCTGTTGCCAAAGGTCGGGACGCGAAGGCGGCGGCGAACTGGGTGATCAATGAGTTGTTCGGGCGCCTGAACAAGGAAGGCAAACACATCGCATCCTCACCGGTATCGGCTGGGCAGCTGGGCACGATGCTTGATCTGATCGCGGACGGCACAATTTCCGGCAAGATCGCCAAGGATTTGTTCGAGGTGATCTGGCAGGAAGGTGGCGATCCGCGCACCATCGTCGAACAACGCGGTATGAAGCAAGTCACCGACTTAGGCGCTATCGAGAAAGTGATTGACGAAATCATCGGCAAGAATCCCGACAAGGTTGCTGACGCCAAGTCCAATCCGAAAGCGATCGGCTGGTTCGTTGGTCAAGTGATGAAATCCTCGGACGGCAAGGCGAGCCCACAAGCAGTCAACGATCTCCTGAAAAAGAAACTTGGGCTCTGACGCGCACGTCGTCGCGGCGACGTCGTGCACGAGTTTGGAAAATTCAATGCACGGGCACCCACGCGCGAACATATTTGGTTGCGCGAGCGCCCGTCTCCTCCGATCAGACGACCAATTTGGTGCACTGCAAGATCGAATCACCGCGAATCAGCTCGCACTGATTCGCTCGTTTTTGATCGATTCCGAGTGTCTGCGAGCCTTGCGCACGGTCATCTGTGCAAAAGTTTTTCATCGCGCCGATGCATTGCTGCAAACAGGGTTAACGTAAAATGTAAAGCGCAGCGCGCAAAAATTTCGTCGCCAAAGCGACGCGCGCAATGAAATGCCACTGTAACAAAAACCCTTATTTCATCGTGTGTTTTTTAATTTCAGCGATGCGCGCATTAACTCGTGTCATGTGTTGCACGTACGCGCGATCAACTTGCTTTTTGATTGCGCGATCGCTTTGCAAGGTGTCGCGCGGACGTCGCGCACACGTTTCGTTAAGCGGTAACGCTGTTTTTTTCACCGTGCTGTAGTAAATACCGAATGCAGTGCGTGTCGATTCGCGACGCGTGCTGATGCGACACCCGCCATGATTCATGGCTAGGAGGGCAGCAATGGCTAGACGTAGGAAGAAGGCAGCGGCGAAAGCAGCGAAGAAGACGAAGCGCCGGAAGCGGAAGCTTTAGTCTGACGCCGCTTCCCGATCTTCGGCCTTACGTGTCGGAGATTGAGTCATACGGGCCGGCGTGCGTCATGGCGTGATCAGCGCAATGCGGTTGCCCCGCGGCGCCCCGGTTCCGGGTGACATTCGAGGGCG
>JBARNC010000654.1:0-2360 GCA_049802775.1 Pseudolabrys sp.
CGTCAGAACTGTCGAGTGAGAAACATCCGGCCGCCGTGGCCGCGCAATTCATCAAGGCGCCCGTCAAGCCCGCTTGAGTTTCTTGGGAGCGGCCTCCGCTGGTTCGAAGTCGGCGTGATCGCCGGCAAGACGCTTGCGCAGTTTCCCCGCCTTATTGAGCTGCTGCACGATTGAAACGAAGGCATTAGCCATGGGCAACACGATCTCTCCTTCCGCCCAGAACAGCCCGACCTCCTGGCTGACGACCGGGTCTACGAGCGACAGTGCGCGCGTTCCCCGGTGCAGGCCGGGCGCGTGAACAAAATGCGATGGAATGATCGTGCAGAGATCGGTAAATTGCACCTGGAACATTAGGTGCAGGATCGATTCCGACTCCACGCGCGCTTCCGGTGAGCAACCAACGCTCTTGAACACCTGATCGACGAAACGCCGTTCATGCATTGAGGGCCGCAGCATCGCGAGCGGCAGCTGTGCCGCCTCGCGCCACGTGATCGTCTTGCGCCTCTGAAACTCAGGACGATCTGGAACCAGAAGACTAAGTTGCTCGGTATAAATCGACAGGGTATTTTTGCGCCCGAGGTCGGCCTTGTCGAGGTAGGTCAGCGCAACGTCAAGCGCGAAATTGTTGAGGCCAAGCTTCATCGCCTCGTTTCCAATGAACTGGACGTCGACGCGCACGCCCGGAAACCGATCGCGGAAGGTCTTCAGCACCGACGGCAGCACAGGCGACATCGACGGCATCGCGCCGAGCCGCAAATTGCCAGTAAGATCCTTTTTCATGATCGCGACTTCTTTGCGCATCGCGTCGCAGTAGGCGAGCACGCCGCGCGACCACGTGGCGACACGCTCGCCTTCTGCTGTCAGGCCGTGAAAACGCTGGCCGCGGCCACGTAAAAAGATCGGCACGCCAAGTTCGAGCTCGAGCTGCTTGATGCCACTTGATAGCGACGGCTGCGTGACATTGCAGCGCTGCGCTGCGCGCCCGAAATGGCGCTCCTCGGCCACGGCCACCAAATATTGAAACTGCCTGATAAACATTGCCAAAACCAACCAGGATTGCAGGCACTAAGGTAATAATAGCTCAAATCTAAAATAGGCGACACTTAAGAATATTCACGACAAGATTGATGCCATTTTAGGTGCAGTGCCGCATAATCTTTTTGTGCTTTGGGTCGCCTGAATTGGCATGAAAGCGAAGCATGTTGCCGATGACGCCTATGGAATTGCTGGGAATCGCTATGCTGGGGACGATCTCCGGTCTGATGATCGGCTGCATTGGGATCGGCGGCGTCATCCTCGTCCCGGCGCTGGTCTTCCTTGGCGGAATTTCGATCAAGATCGGAATCCCGGCAGCGATGTTCGCGTTTATTCTTTCCGGTTTAGTCGCGAGCTTCGTGTTCGCGCGCAACAAATCGATCCACTGGGGCATGGCCGCGTGGTTGTGTGCGGGCGCAACTCCAACGGCTTTTGCCGGCGCCTGGGCGGTAAGCGTCGTCGACCCGCGCGTGCTCGAGGCTGTACTGGGATTGCTGACGTTCCTGTCGGGGATAAACGCGTTACGCACGCGGTACAGCATCAATGAGCTCGCTTCCCACCCTGAGACAAACACTATGCTGCTGGGTGTCGGCGCAGTAACGGGGTTTCTATCGTCAGTGAGTGGTACCGGCGGCCCTCTTGTGCTGGTGCCGATCTTGATCGCAATGAAGTTGCCCGTGCTCACGGCCGTAGGACTGAGTCAGACTATCCAGTTGCCGGTGGCGATCGCTGCGACATTTGGTAACGTTATTTATGGCGAACTTGATTATGCACTTGGCGGAATACTGGCGGCAACGCTGACAGTGGGCTCCTGGTACGGCGCAAAGCTGGCGCATACTCTTCCGCGCGCGGCACTACACCAGATCGTGTCGGTGGTTCTCATTGGCATCGGCCTTTTCATCCTCGGTAATGTGGCGTTGCGACTGGTGCGGTGATCGCTGGCCATGGCGTTTGAACACTCCAGTCTGAGGCGCGACTTTGGCGACCCCGCCGGCGAGGCGCGCGCTTGCCGTGAGGACAGTGCATTGTTCGATTTCACGTTTTTAGATTGCGCACGCGTGCAAGGACTCGGCGCGCAGTCGGTCATTGAGGCTTATATAAAGCGCCCGTTAGATACGCTGGCGCAAGGAGCGATCGCCTATGCCGTTCGCACCGGTTCGTTCGGGGCGGCGCTAGCCGACCTGACGGTGTGGCTGACCGGCGTGGACTCCTTCGAGGTCATGAGTGGACGAGGCGAGGACCTCACCGCGTTCATGGCCTGCGCATCGGCGCAAGTCGAGACCACAAATGTCGGAGACGTCCGCGCCGTGTTTTCGGTCCAAGGG
>JBARNC010000655.1:0-2535 GCA_049802775.1 Pseudolabrys sp.
GGTCAGAACGGCATTGAATGATTACAAGGCTTTGTCGCTTTTGATGCTCTCGACATGACCGCACGCATCTATATGCCGGCGAGGACCGCCATGCAGTCCGGCTTCGCCAACACCAAGGATTGGGTGCTCGACTTCGAGCCGGAGGAGCCGCGCGCGATCGAGCCGCTGATGGGTTGGACCTCGTCCGGCGACATGCGCCAGCAGGTGCACCTGCGTTTCTCCACCAAGGAGGAGGCGATCGCTTATTGCGAGCGCAACGGCATTGCTTATCAGCTGTTCGAAGCCAAGCAGCCCATGCGGAGAGGGCTTTCCTGTTCCGATAATTTCGCCTTCAAGCGCCGCGAGGCCTGGACCCACTGAAAATCGCACCGACCAGCGCATTTCTTCGGGGCTTCGAGTTTGTGATGCGGGAGGACCGCAAGTGCGTTAATGTCCTGCTTGGGCTGAAGGGCTTCCAACAAGGGAGTTCCAGAGATGTGTGACTACAGCCTTGAAAGGGTCAGGTCGCGGCCCGCAAAAGTTGGCGACAAACTCACCACACGTGACTTCGGTACCGGCACACATGGGTTCGCTGCGTCGGAAGATGCTGGAGTGGCAGTTTGCGTTCTCCCCGGAACCGAACTTGCGTTTTCCAGCCGGGTGACAGTTAGAAATTACCTCCGCTTATTCGCGGGTTATAGAGTGAAAACGCTAGCTCACGCGACGGCAATCTTCCGACACGTGAATAAGGACGACCCTTGGAAGAACCATGATGCGCTCGAATTTGCGGATGGCCGCATTGTTCTGCTGACACGACTGAGTGAGGGTCAGGAGGCAACGGTGCTTCAGTTGCCTGCGCAGCCAAAGACCACGGCAGAAGCAGATGCCCAGAAGGGCATCGTCACAGTGGGCTGACAGTTTCGAGATACATCGCGATCTGTGTAGGCTGCCTTGCGGCCTACTTTTTTCATGCGTAGGAGAGAGCGGCGGCACTATGAAGAGCGCATGCGTGTAGAAGATCAAGCGCGGGCCGCCGCTGCCAATCGCTGATCGCGCACGATACATCTCACACGACGAAAATTGCATGGAGGCGATACGGTATGGTGTTCGTCGACCTCAACACGGAGCTTCGCGCGGCCCCGATTGCTAAATTAGGGGGGCGCAAAATGGAAAGTTACCGGCTGCCTTTTTGTGCCGTTATTGCACTTTGGCTTCTAACAGTTCAGGTGATTGCGGATCAGCGCCCGGTATTAGGGCAGGGAAATATCTCGTGTAGTTTGTGGCTCGAAGGTCGTCAGACTGACAGCCCTAGCGCGGCCAGCAGAACAGGCTGGGTTCTTGGCTTTATGTCTGCGTTCAATCAATACGGGTTAACGTCGGAGAGGACCGACGTGTCTGAAGGCAAAAGCTCTGAAGAATTGATGGCATGGATAGATCATTACTGCAGACAGCATCTAGGTGATCATCTTCATATGGCTTTGCAGGCGTTCATTGATGACTTTCGCCAGAGAATCCAGCAGTTGGATAAGTGAATTTACTAGGACGCCGACTCATAAACCGGCAGCTAAATACCGACGTGGATGCGCCGGCCAATGTCCGTTATTGGGGTAAAGCGGACATGCCGCTCGCGCTGACAAATGTCCGCTTTTGGGGGAATAGCGGACATCGTAATCGGAAGGCGTCACTTCCGCTTTTGATTCAGAGCGGAAGTCGACCAAAAGTGTAATCGCTTTACATGCGTCTGATTTTATGTACCGGCATCCGGCCTTCGATAGGTACCGAGAATCCTATCCCAGAAGAAGTGAATTACACCAAAATTGCTGTTCGCGTGCCGGTGATGAACAAAGTGCAGCTCCTGCTGGCGTCTAAACCACGCAAACCTTTGAAGCTGCGATCCCTCTACGTGATATTCCTTGTCGAAAAAGACATGCGCATAAAACGACGCCGCACTTGCGATTACCATCACCACAAAAAGATTTAGCGGCAATATGAAATAAGCGCACCCTCCGACTAAAAACACGGGGATGAAGAAGAAGGGCGTGTTGTTGCCTTTTTCACCGAGGTACGTCGGTGAGACGAGATGATCTTTGGAATAGTAAGCGTGATGAAAATTGATATGATTGCGGAAAAATTTGCCGCCCATTGGATGGTGGCCGAGCTTATAATGCATCAGCGTCTGCGAAAATGACATGACCAAATGCGTAGCGACGGCGGTCACGAGAATGAGCGGAACCTCCGGAAGCAGCCGCGATACCGTCTGGAACATAAACACTTCCTTGGGCTTCTTAAGGCAGGTTAACGCGTAAAGCCTGTGATTGACAGGTGGAACGATGAAGGTGGCGCTCCTGGGTGGGGGCGACCGTTCGGTGCGAAAACGTCCGAACGACCCGGCAGCTAGCTAGTTTGCAAAGTGTACAATTCCTAAAGGAAACGACATGGCTTACAAACCGAATTACGATCTGCAACGCGATGATCGCAACCGTGCAGCACAGGCACGGAGCGGGCAAAAAA
The DNA here is from genome assembly GCA_049802775.1 of Pseudolabrys sp. Classification (GTDB taxonomy): domain Bacteria; phylum Pseudomonadota; class Alphaproteobacteria; order Rhizobiales; family Xanthobacteraceae; genus Pseudolabrys. Next base: position 2,491 of record JBARNC010000655.1, read on the forward strand.
CAGAGAAAGAGAGAGGAAAAATCTGCGCAACGCAAAGCCGAACGC
>JBARNC010000656.1:0-4279 GCA_049802775.1 Pseudolabrys sp.
GGCCTGGACGATGCGAAAGCATTCGCGCCATGGATCGAAGCCATCCGGTGCGATATGCGAATGCACATAGACTGGTAAGTCGTCACTCATGAACTCGAGCGACGCGTGCAGCAAGTTAGCGACGTCCGCATCGACTTCAGCGAAGGCGTCCTCAAGAACGACCACTCGGTCGATCTCGGCTACTGCGCGGCGCTCGTCGAGCAATACGGTGCCGACATTGCGGAACACTCCTGGACCATTCGCGAACCACCCGGGTACGTCGAAGGACGGCGCCATCGCCTGCGCGCCGGATAGATCGACGCGTCCAAGCGTTGGCCGCAGGCCGTAAATTCCGCAGAATGAAGCGGGGGCGCGGACCGAACCGCCAGTGTCACTACCGAGAGCGAAATCGCAAATTCCAGATGCAGTGGCCGAAGCCGAGCCACTCGATGAGCCGCCCGGTATCCGCCCGGGCGCCCGCGGATTGACCGGCGTGCCATAGTGCGCGTTAGCACCGCTCACGCTATAGAAGAATTCGTCGCACACCGTTTTTCCGGTCACCATTGCACCGGCGTCGAGAATTCTCTGCACCGCGTCTGCGGTTTTCGTTGCGGGGGCACGACTGGCAAGCCAGTCCGGGTTTCCGCAACCGGTGCGCTCGCCGGCGATGTTATACATATCCTTGACCACCGCCGTGAGGCCCGCGAGCTGTCCGCTCACCGCTCCCGCAATCGGAGCTGCGAGGTCGTGCGGAACAAACGCCGAGCGCGCTGGTGGTGAGTCCGGCATGTGCTTTTCCGTTATGATTTTTTCTGCGTCAGGTACCAGTCGAGAATCTTGGCGCCGTCCCAAACCACGACACCGTCGTGCGCCAGAATATCCGCAAATGCTCGCTGCACATGGCCGATGCGATGTGGCACGCCGGACAAATATGGATGGCAGGCCATCGCCATAATCTTTGGGCGTTCCGCGGCTTCCCCATAGAGCCATTTAAACTGATCGAGTGCGCGAGCGTACATCACATCGGAAGGATGGTGCTGCAACGCCATCATGACGATGTCGTGGATCTCAAAATTATACGGCAGCGCGACCACGGCCTTGTGGGTCGTTTTGAGCGTCACCGGCTCGTCATCGAGCACCCAGTCGCCGATATATTCGATGCCAGCCTCGGAAAGATAATCCAACGTATCGAACGTTTGTGTTAGGCCCGGACCGAACCAGCCACGCGGCCGCTTGCCCCAGAACTTCTCGATAATATTCATTGCGTTCGCGATCACCGCCCTTTGATCGTCGAGCTTGTGCATCGGCACTTGATCGTAGCCGTGCGCATTGAGCTCCCAGCCATTCGCGATGCAGGCGTCAACGACCCTCGGATAGGTCTCACAAACTCTGGCGTTGAGCGTTACAGTTGGGCTCACGCCGAGGCGCTCTAGCATCTTCTTCAACCGCCAGAAGCCGACGCGCATCCCGTATTCGTGCCAGCTCCAGTTCGGATGATCGGGTTGCATCGGCTGGCCTTGCGGCGGCGAAATCACCATGCGTGCCATCGGCCGGCCCATATCCCATTCTTCGAGTGCCAGAACCGGCCAGATCACCATGCGCACGCCCTTCGGGAATTTGAGCGGCGCCCGCCCTTCGATCGGGGAATAGTCCAGGCGTTCGCGCGGGTGCATGGCGTCGGACTCCTATGAGCTTTAGAGTCGGCCTCGACCGACTTTCACAAATGAAATCTGGAATAACAGACGGCGGGACTCCCTGGAAGTGGGGAGCTCGCTGGCCACTTTTCACCTGTGCGGTCGTGCCGAGTTGACATTGGCGTGAATGATGTCCGTCGATGTAGTAAAAGACGCAAAGAAAGCGGGAGGGTTCGCGACATGGGTCGGACTCTTATCAAGGGCGGGTCGGTCATCTCGATGGATCCGGCGATCAAGGACTTGCCGCGTGGCGACGTGCTTGTGGAAGATGGCAACATCGCTGCTGTTGCGCCGTCGCTAAGCGCTGGCGACGCCGAGACCATCGACGCCGCGGGCATGATCGTCCTGCCCGGCCTGATCAACGCCCACGTCCACACCTGGCAGAGCGCGCTGCGTGGTATTGCCGGCGATTGGACGGTGCCGAAATACATGCAGGCCATGCATGGCGGGCTTGCCGGCCACTATCGTCCCGAGGACGTCTACATCGCCAATTTGATGGGCGCTCTTAATCAACTCAACTCCGGGACGACCACGCTCGTCGATTGGTGTCACTGCAACCGCACGCCCGAACACACCGACGCCGCCATCGCGGGGCTCACGGATTCCGGTACCCGCGCGCTCTTTCTGCACGGCTCGCCGAAGCCCGATCCTAAGCCAGGTCAGAAACATTTCAGCGAAGTTCCGATGCCGCAAGCGGAGATCGCGCGCCTGCGCAAGGGCCGCTTCGCCAGCGGCGATGGCTTGGTCACGTTTGGGCTGGCGATTCTCGGGCCTTATTATTCGACTCGGGAGGTGACGCGGGCCGACGTGTTACTGGCGCGCGAGTTCGATCTGATCGCGAGTATGCACGTAGGCGGCGGCAAGAGTATGCAGCCGGACGGGTTTGAGTTCCTACTTAAAGAGGGTCTGGTCGACGAAAACTTCAACATCGTCCATGGCAACGACATGAAGCACGATGTGATCCGCGCTATCGCTGACCGAGGAGGGAAGTTCACGGTTACTGCCGAGATTGAGCTGCAGATGGGCTACGGTGATCCGCTCACTGGTGTGTTGAACGCTTGCGGCTCGCCGGTTTCAATTGGCTCCGACGTGGAGCCGGCGGCGCGCAGCGACATGTTCAGCGCGATGCGGATGACGCTGCAGCACGAGCGCCACCGTCGCACGCTCGAAATCTTAGGCGAAACCGGAAGTCGGCCGTTGTCGATGCCGCTCACCTGCCGGCAAGCGCTGGAGTGGGTCACCATCAACGGCGCCAAGATGGCTAGGCTCGATAACCGCGTCGGCTCGCTCACCCCCGGCAAGCAGGCCGACATTCTCATGCTCCGCGCAGGTGATCTCAACATGTTCCCGGTGGTCGATCCGGTCGCTTCCGTGGTGATGCAGGCCGGCGTTGCCAATGTAGACACTGTCCTGGTCGCCGGGCGGGAGGTGAAGCGTGACCGCAAACTGCTGTATGCACAGATTGCGGACAAGAAAGCCGCTCTGCAAAAATCTGGCGAACGAATCCTCACCGATTTCGGCTTGTTGCCGTTACGAGTCGCCTGAACGGCCGCGCCGAAAAACTTGCAGGAGTTCAGTTGTTTTTTGCAGCAGTCCGTCTCTGCCGATGATGTAGCGCTGCACCGGGCCGTCCGCAGCGCTGTCCCTTCCGAAAACATTATCCGAAGATCAATCTGAACGCCGGTTGGTGCATAGGCGCGTCCGGCTTACGAACAGCGATCGCTTGTTCTTTATCCAGCTGTATCGATGGTTTCCGTCGGTACTGGCGAAGCAATCCATTGGCTTCGCGCCGACCCGAAATATTCCACAATGGCTGTTATGCGGTGACGGGAATTTTCAGCAAATGTCGCTGCTCTTTAAAAGAGACTCATCCCAAAAGATTTGGCAACCAGGTCGCAATCGCCGGGAATGCAATGATGACCAACAGAAGAACAATACTCATTGCGATGTAGGGTACAACTGCTTGAAAGATGTGTCCCATTGTTACCTGCGGCGGAGCGACACCCTTCATCGTCATCAACAGGAGTCCGTGAGGCGGCAGCAGTAGCCCGAGTTGCATACAGATCAAGTAAAGTACGCCGAACCAGATCAGATCGATATCAAGCCGCTGCACGATTGGCATGAAAACCGGCAACGTGATCAGCATCATGCTGACCTGGTCCACGAAAATTCCAAGAAAAATCAACAACAACATCATCCCGGCAAGAATAGCCATGGTCGAAAGTCCCTGGCCGAGAACGGCGGTGACGATGCCTTGCGTCGCTCCGGAAAAACTCAGGATCTGCGAAAATGTAATCGCGCCGAGGATGATAAACAGAATCATGCCGGAGATTGCGACCGTCCCACGCAAGGCTCGCATCAGGTTTTCGAGGGTTAGCGCACGATAGGCGGCCGCCAGTGCCATGGTCGCAAGCGCACCCAATGCTGCCGATTCCGTTGGCGTTGCAATTCCCGCCGACATCGCGCCGATCACGACGACAAAGATCGAAGCGAGCGGCAGGACGTAAAGAAAAAGCAGCTCGTAACGTGCCCACCCTGTCTTGCTGTCAATTGGCATTGCCGGAGCGAGGTTGGGCCGCATCAGCACCCGAACGACGATGTAGCCG
>JBARNC010000657.1:0-7374 GCA_049802775.1 Pseudolabrys sp.
CTAAATCCGGAGCACATTGCCGTCTTTGCCCAGCAGGACGCGTACGGAGACTCGGGCTTCGCCGGCGTCGCTAAGGCTATCCGTTCGCTCGGGGGCAACGATAGTACGATCTTGCGGCTCAACTATCAGCGCAACACCGTCAATGTGGACGACGCGATCGAGCAACTCCGAAAGAGCCCGATCCCAATAAGAGCGGTGATCATGGTGCCCGCCTATCGGGCCGCGGCTAAATTCATTGAGAAGACGCGCAATCTCTTTCCAAATATGATTTACAGCAGCGTTTCTTTCGTGGGCAGCACCGCGTTGGCCAATGAGCTGATGATCCTGGGCAGCAAGTTTGCAACCGGGGTCATCGTGACGCAGGTCGTGCCTGCGCTCGAGGGCTCCTCGACGCTGGTCCTCAATTACAAAGCTGCGCTTACCAAATACTTCCCCGGGGAGGCGCCGGATTACGTGTCCCTCGAAGGTTATGTGATGGCCAACGTATTGATCGCGGCGTTGAAACAGAATGGCCCTCAGGTTGACACCGAAAGACTGGTAGCAACTCTCGAAAATCTCCACGGCCTCGACCTTGGACTCGGGACGCCCGTGAGCTTCGGCCGGTCCGAGCACCAGGGCGTGCACAAGGTGTGGGGTACACAACTGGACGCGAACGGGCGCTATCAACCCATTGACTTGCAGTAGCGGCAGCACGGTTCATTGTGGCTATCGATGTGCGCTTTGGGTCATTAGAGGACAAATCATAGCCGGTCAAAATCCGGCTTTGTCCGCTATTTTCCGAAAGCGAACGTTGCCCGCCCACTTTGATTTTACTCAATGCGCCAATAAGCCGGGCGAAGATAAACTTTCGCAACAATCTGGTGATCCCGATGAAAATCATCATGCGATTGGCGCTTATGGTCGCCGTTTCAGCGGCGTCCCTGTGCTTCAACGTTCCGGTTAGCCTGGCCTTTGAGCACGGCCCATGGTGCGCAGTGGTGAACACCGGAACTGGCAACGTGATATGGGACTGCCAGTACAACTCGCTCGAAGAGTGCGTTCCGAACGTGCTGTCCGGCAATCGCGGCTTTTGCAACGTGAATCCGGCCTTCGGATTGTATGCGGCCCAGCCGACTAAACACCGAAAGCATCGAAAACGGTATTAGGGCGTGGGCAGCGGTTGGCTTTGTCCACTGTTACTCCAATAGCGGACAAAGGCGGGTGCAGTTGAATTGTCCGCTTTGTGCCATAACCTGACATTGAGCCGCAGGACTCTCACTTCCTAAACGGCGTTGGATTGGCGGCCCAACTTATTTTCTTGTAATCGAAGCCAACTTCGATAGTTGGCTTAATCACAGCAAAATACGGGGAGATGTCGAAATCACGTGGCGTATAAAGTGAGCAATCGCGGATGTGATAAATCTCTTGCCGCGCGTGTTCGCTACCCACCCGCGTAATACTGGCCAAGATTGGATAGCCCACTGATTGGAAAGCCTGCGCGATTAGAGCGGAGCAAATAAGTCGGGTTGGATCGCCAGAACCAAGCGCGATCATTCGTCGCCGCCAGCGCTGTGGGACGGGCAGCGGCACCAAGTAACGCGCAAGATCGATAAGATTTTTGAGGTCGTATTGAAGCCCAATTCGTTTGATTGCGTAATTGCAGACTGCTTTGCAGTCATCGGAGGATAAGGCAATTGGTCGGCAAATGCGGGTGTGAAATTGGAAATACTTCGACAAGGGAACACAAATAATGCCCTCATCCAGATTGGATTCTACCAATTCACACGGCTCACCACCGACCGCCTCGTGTCCTGCCATTGGTCCTACATATAGCGCTGCGTGAGACCATGTTGATTGCGTCAAATACTTGATAATTCCGGAAATGTGATTGCGGCCTTCAATCAGCAGAATATCGCCTGGCTTGATGTGGGCTCGGAGCGCGGCGGGATCAGTGGGTGTAAATGGCTCATAACCAGCCGCAGGCTTCTGCAAATATGCAGCGATCAGGCGCCCAATATAATCAAGCATCCATTTCATTGCGCTTCCAGTCGGCGAAATCTGACAATCTCTTATGAGCTATGCAAAGAATAACGAGCCGACCGATTGATAGCCAAATTAGACCACTTTTAAGAACCGCGCGTCAGGTAGGTCCGCTTTGGATCAAATGCAGACAAGATCGCATTTCCGTGATGTCCACTCTTATCGTAAAAGCGGACATGTGCAGCGCAACTCGGCATGTCCGCTTTGTGCCAAAAGCGGACTCATGCACTGCAATAAAGCTAGGTGGGGGCGGCATGGGGCATGATATCCTGCCGCATATCGAAGCTGGCATGATCCCCTGGGAAACGGGGCAAATGGCAATCAACATCGGAAGGCGGGAATTAATTGTTGCGCTCGGCATCGCCGCAGCATGGCCGCTCGCGGTGAGTGCGCAGAAATCGGTGATGTCCCGGATCGGCCTGGTGACGGCATACAAAGAGAGCGATCCCGCAGGGCAAGCGATGATTGCGGCGTTTCGGCAGGAACTTCAGAAATTGGGCTGGATGGAGGGACGCAATATCGCAATCGATATTCGATATGCCACCGATGATCCCAACCAGATACGTGCGCTCGCCGTGGAGTTGATGGGCCTCAAACCAGACCTGATGGTGTCCAACAGCAATTCGGTAACGGCGATCCTACAGGCAGAAGTACGAACGGTGCCGCTTGTGTTTATCAGTGTTGCAAGTCCAATCGGCAGTGGTTTTGTTACGAACATCGCGCGGCCCACTGGCAATGTCACCGGCTTCGCCAATTGGGAACCTTCTATCGGAAGCAAATGGTTGGAGATACTCAAGGAAATTGCTCCCCACGTCGAACGCGTGGGGCTCATTTTGCATCCCGAGACGCTGCCCAATATCGAAATTCTGAAAGCGGCCGAAGCTGCCGCCCCTTCGCTCAAAGTTGAAGTGACGGCGTTAGGTGTGCACAACGCTGATGAAATCGCGCGCGCTGTGGGTGCGTTCGCGACCGCGCCTAATCGTGGACTCATTATTGTGCCGCATGCTGTCACCGTTCTGAATAGCAATCTTATTGTGGAACTGTCGGCTCGCTACCGGCTACCTGCCATCTATTCATTTACTTCTCATGCCAGGGCCGGCGGGCTGGTTTCTTACGGGTTCGATCAGATCAACCAGTTTCGGCAAGGGGCAACGTATGTTGATCGCATCCTCAAGGGCGCCAAGCCTGCCGATCTACCCGTGCAGTACCCGGCCAAGTACGACCTGATCATCAATCTCAAGACAGCAAAAGCCCTGGGTCTTACGATACCCCATTCTTTTTTGCAGCGCGCCGACGAGGTGATCGATTGAACCTTTCGCAACGCGTCAATAGACGATGGCGAACCGACGCTATGGGTCATTAGCGGACATTTTGCGATGCGGGAGCGATGTCCGCTTTACCCCCAAAAGCGGACATTCGCGAAGTGACCTAAGCGCAAACAGAAAGACCGCTTTGCGGCGACCTCCACCGTAGTGCAGATTGCGAAAGGAAGCCCAGATGCCTCCTTGACGCTCATTATCTAGGTTTAGTTGAATAAAGATTGAAAACCTGGGAGGTGCACCTATGACCGTATTCAAGACCATGTTCCTTGTCGCAGGTGCGACTCTGCTTGCGTCAATCGCCAGCGCGCAGGCCCCGCTAACCGAACGGAATGTTTCCATGGCTATGGCACAGGCCATCATCACAGGCGCTATGGAGCACTGCACTAAGGACGGAAACACGGTTGCAATTGTAGTCGTGGATAGGGCCGGGCAAGTGATAGCGTCCCTCCGCAGTGACGGTACCGCCCCGCACCTCATGGAAGTCACCCGAATGAAGGCCTACACCAGTCTCATTCGCCGCATAACTACGCGCGAATTCTTGCAAGCGACCGCGAGCGGTGACGGATTGCTTCTGCGACAGATTCCCGGGGTGTTCACCCTCGGCGGCGGCGTCCCGATCAAGATTGGCAACGAAACTATCGGCGCGGTCGGCGTTGGCGGCGCACAAGGCGCTGGCGCGGACGAGGCCTGCGCCAATGCCGGAATTGAAAAGATCGCTGCGCAACTCAAATAGCTGGATTTGGAAATTTAAGTTCCTATGACGCAATGTCCGCTTTACCCCCGAAAGCGGACATTCGGGGCTGAGTTTTGAATGTCTGCTTTGTGCCAATAGCGGACATGATCTAGATCAATGTATTACGGCGGTCTCACAAGCTAAAGATTGTCAAAGAGCTTGGAGTATTCATATGAAGAACTGGCCGCAGACTGTCGCCGCAGTCACGCCACAACTACGCAACTTGCGTGGCGATGTTCCCGAAGTGAAGAAGGCATTCGGAAATATTGCTCAAGCTGCATTGGCCCCTAAATCACTCGATAGCAAGACCAAGGAGCTAATCGCGCTCGGCATTTCAGTTGCAATTAGGTGCGATGATTGTATCGCCTTTCATGTGAAGGCCGCTCTTCAGCAAGGCGCTAGTAGCTGACAATCCTACTCTCTCACCTTGGCAGCATTCTGTTGACCTTCCATCAGTCGCTTCTCGTCCTCTGGCGAGAGCTTCGGCCGGTCGATCGTCAATGTAATTTTGTTGATCGTGCCATTGAAGGCGAAGGGAACTTGGTAATCCCGATCATCGACGCCAGTGAGCGTGTCGGAGCCTACGTCAAGGCTCTCGTCGAACTGGAGGATGATGGGGACCGTGTGCTCCATCTTCTGCTCGGCTACGACCTTACCATCCACCTTGAGCGTCCCGGTGCCACCGCGCCCGATGCCCGACGTGCTGCCGAAGGCGAGTGTCCCAAAGCCCAAACCATCATACTTGAAATCGAACTCTAGTGTGTGCTTGCCCGGCGTGAGTTCTGGTCCCTCCCATCGGACATGCTGCAAGCCGAAGAGGTTCCAATTGAAGACCGGCTTGCCCTTGAGCAGATAGAAGCCGTAACCGGCAAACCGTCCGCCCTGCGTGATCAGCATGCCCTCTGCACCGCCTTGCGGAATGTCTACGTCGGCAACCAAACGGTAGGAGCTGTTGAGGATGGAAGGCGCGTCACCGTTCGGCGTACCGGTCATTGGGCCGGTCCACGTGAACACGTCGCGGCCGGCGGTGATGCTTGGACGCGGTGCAATGGCCCGCAGCGCCAGCGTCGCATCGAGCGGCAGAACTTGATACTTCTTGGCTTCCTCCAAGAATGCGGTTTGCAACTCTTTCAGCTTGTCTGGATACTTTGCAGCTACGTTGTCGGACTGGGTCCAGTCGTTGCGCAGATCATAGAGCTCCCACGGGTAATCAGCCGGATTGAGGTTCGCCCCACCCAGTACATCCCATGGCAGTCGCATCACCTTGGTGCTCGCTATCCAGCCGTCCTGGTACAATGCCCGGTCACCCATCATCTCAAAGTACTGGGTCTTGTGTGTTGAAGCCGCGTTCGCATTGGCCTCGTCGAATGTATAAGCCATGCTCACGCCTTCGATCGGACTCTGCTTGATGCCGTCAACGACATTCGGCTGACGAATGCCGGTGGCCTTGAGGATGGTCGGCATAATGTCGATGACATGGTGGAATTGATTACGGATACCGCCTTTGTCCTTGATGACCTTCGGCCACATGATTGCCACGCCTTGTTTGACGCCACCAAAGTGTGAGGCAACCTGCTTGGTCCAGGAGTACGGCGTGTCAAGTGCCCAAGACCACGGCACCGCCATGTGGTTGTAGGTCTTGTCCGAGCCCCAAACGTTATAGAAATACTTAAGTTGATCGGCGACAGGCACCTCGACACCCTGCAATGAACCTATCTCATTCGGCGTGCCGATAAGTGTGCCCTCCGCGCTCGCACCGTTATCGCCACTAATGTAGATGACAAGTGTATTATCGAGCTTGCCCATCTTGTCGACCGCGTCAATCACCCGGCCGATCTCATGATCGACATACATGAGATAGGCCGCGTACACGTCGACCTGACGCAGAAACATCTTCTTTTCGTCGGCTGAGAGCGTGTCCCACTTCTTCAAGAGATCATTGGGCCACGGCGTTAGCTTCGCGTTCTGCGGGATGACGCCAAGCTTCTTTTGGTTGTCGAAGATCTGGTTGCGGACCGCGTTCCAGCCTTTATCGAACAGATGTAGATCGGTGGCTTTCTTGATCCATTCCGGTGTCGCGTGGTGTGGCGCGTGCGTTGCGCCTGGAACGTAATAAACGAAGAACGGCTGATCAGGTGCCAGCGTATTGATGCGGTTCATGTATGCGATGGCATCGTCGGCCATAGCGGTGATCAGGTTCCAGCTCGGCTTGCCCTGAAACGGATAGATCTGAGTCGTGTTGCGGAACAGGTTCGGCTGCCACTGGTTCGTGTCTCCACCATTGAAGCCGTAGAAATATTCAAACCCCATCCCAATCGGCCACTGGTCGAATGGTCCATCTTGGCTGGCCTGGAAAGCGGGTGTGTTGTGGTTCTTGCCGAACCAGGATGTGCGATAGCCATTGTCCTTGAGAATTCGGCCGATTGTGGCTTTATCACGCGTGATAATGCTGTCGTATCCGGGAAAGCCCGTCGCCTGTTCGGAAACCACACCGAAACCGGCTGAGTGGTGATTGCGTCCGGTGATCAGTGCGGCCCGGGTCGGCGAACACAATGCGGTCGAATGAAAATTCGTGTAGCGCAGGCCCTCATTGGCGACCCGATCCATCGTCGGGGTCGGTATCACGCCGCCAAAAGTGCTTGGCGCGCCGAAGCCGACATCATCGGTCATAATCAGCAGCACGTTTGGCGCGCCCTTAGGTGGCGCCACGCGCGATGGCCAATACGGTGTCGACTTAGCCGCATCGAATTCGATCTTGCCTTCGAACTTCGGCGGCGGCGGCGGTAGCTGTGCGCCATCGATTGTCATGGTGGCGCTCGGCGAGCCGGACGTGCCTGTGATTTGCTGGGCAGTGGCTGAGCCCAATATGGGAAGCGATAAGGCAACGCACGCGGCGCTGATAATTCGTTTCATGGGGCAAGGCTCCTATGGGACGTAATTTGGCCGCTCTTGGTCGCCTGACCTTCAAATAAATTCTTTGACCTGGGTCAAAAGGCTCGGCTCGAAACTTCGCATTTAACGTCAAGAATATTTGTGCAGCGGCTCACTGGTATCCGCTGGGCATATCCAAAAGTACTTGTCTAAAGTACTTGTCTAATGTCCGCTTTACCCCCAAAAGCGGACATTAGGATTAGAATGTCCGGCCAAAAGCGAAAATTCGTCAGCCAACGGCCAGGGAGAGCAACGATGGTAACCTACGTCGTGCTTGCCAAGTTTACCGATCAAGGTGCCAAAACCGCTAAAGACTCCCCGAAGCGGGCAGAAGCGTTCAAACAAATGGCGAAAACGTTTGGAGTGACC
>JBARNC010000658.1:0-3215 GCA_049802775.1 Pseudolabrys sp.
CGCGTTGCATGTCGCGGGTCTTCTCCCGGAGCACGACTTCATCGCCGCGCCGAAAAATCTCTACCTCTTCGCTGTCAAAGCGAAACTCCTTGGGCAAACGCACGGCTTGGCTATTGCCAGATCGGAAAACGCGAGCGGTCGACATGGGCCCCCTTTAATGTATATACATAAAAGTATATACATATTTGCCAGTTGTCAAGGTCGGGTGGACGCGCGCCTCAGGCTGTGATCCCGAGCTTAAACACCTATTGACAATGATCTGTACAGGTACAAATAATTGTACGTATGTCAGAGAGGCTGCCCAATGAACCACGTTTCTTACACAGAACTCCGCTCCAATTTAGCGGGATTTATGGACAAGGTTTGCGATAGTCGCGCACCACTCCTTGTCACGCGCCAGAATGCCAGAAGCGTCGTTATGATTTCGGAAGATGAATACGAGGCGCTAATGGAAACCGTCCATCTCCTGCGGAGTCCCGCCAATACTACTCGCTTGCTCCAGTCAATTCAGGAAGCAAACAAAAGCGAACTAACTGAGCACGAACTGGTCGAACCTACGGCTTCTGTCCTCTCCAAATGAGGATCGTTTGGACTTCCAATGCTTGGGACGATTATTTGCATTGGCAGAAAAACGATCAAAAAGTCATGGGATCAATCAACGATCTCATCAAAGACATAAAACGCGATCCATTTAAGGGGCTTGGAAAACCGGAGCCGCTTAAGCACGCGCTTCAGGGTTTCTGGTCTCGGCGCATTACGCACGAAGACAGGTTCGTTTATCGGGTCACCGGGAAGGGCTACACCCAGCAAATAGAAATCATTCAGTGCCGATATCATTATTAGGAGCCGGCCTGCATCCGTGAATATTGCACCAATCAAAAATCAGCGCGACTACCCCGTCCCAGCGAGATCAAATGATGAGGCGCATGGTCGCGCCTCCGCCGGCGAGCTGTGTCGTGAGCCTCAATAGTCAGTATACCGGCCCTGATCGGCGCTATCGGCCAAAGCCAAACGAACCGGGACTCATGGTGGTGAGCGGGAACAGCATTCGCGCACCCAACGCACCATTTCCTACTGCCAAGACTTGGGTTCGGTATTAACGTGAACGACCAATGCGCCCGCCCCCGCGCGATATCTATGGGGGCGGTCGCAGCCCGCGAGCTGAAATTGCCAATCTGATGAAGCGCCACGCTCACTCCCAGGGCGCCACCATGTTCGTCCCCCATCCGATCCGTCTTTAGATCATAGCTCAAGTCAGCCCTGCCGTTGCCACCATTGCCAACCCGGCTGGTTTCTTGGGTCTGAATAATTTCGGCCAGTTTTTGATGGATTGTTTGGCCCAAGGCACAGACCACTTCTATCGGCGTGGCGATTCCAGCAAAATTACCAGCTCCTGGCCCGAACAAGGAAAGCAGCGATATCTACTCTGCAGGAGCAATTTCCGTCCGTAGCGCCAGGTCCGTTCGGGCCTGATCTATAGCTTCGGTGTTGAGCCGATCACCGAACAAAACCATCTTCATTGTCAGGAGTACAATTTTAAGGTCCAGCACAAAAGACGCGGGGCAGCGTACTCGGCTCTACCCGATCGGAGTGAGCAAACAACTGCATCCGAGCACCAATCGAATTGGGTTCGTTTTCGGCTTGCTGAAAAAAAGCCGCCTCGGTTGGTCAGAGCAGCCCGGCTGAGCGGTCGCCATTCGTCCAATGATTCAGCGGACTTGGTCGAAATTCCCTCCTCAAACCGAACAAGGAGTTTTTGCGAAGAAACAGGCATTTTGGACCTGGTAACAATCCGGAAATACGCTAGTATTTTCCCTTCGGGGGAGTGCCGCCTTTGAATCGGGCCTTTGTCCGCGCCCTGCTCGCGTCGGTGGCTGTTATTGCTGCGGCAATAGCCCTTGCGGGCTGCGACCCCGACAACATTATCCCGACCGGCCGATCGCAGGCCCCACTTTCCCAGAAGACGCTCGCCGAAATCGAGGCGACGCACATGGACAAAAATTCTCCGATCCTCGCCCGCATCTTCAAGGAAGAGGCGGAGATGGAGATCTGGAAAAAAAACCGCGACGGCCAATACGCGCTGTTGAAAACCTATCCGATCTGCCGCTGGTCGGGCGATCTCGGCCCAAAGAAAAAGCAGGGGGACCGCCAGGCACCTGAGGGCTTCTATACCATCACGCCCGGGCAGATGAATCCGAATTCCAATTACTACCTCGCCTTCAACACTGGCTATCCGAACGCGTATGACCGCGCCTGGGGCTACACCGGCTCGGAGCTGATGGTGCATGGCGACTGCTCCTCGCGGGGTTGTTACGCCATGACCGACGAGCAGATCCAGGAAATCTATGCGCTGGCGCGCGAGTCGTTCTTCGGCGGCCAAAAAGCTTTCCAGTTGCAGGCCTTTCCGTTCCGCATGACGGCGCTGAATATGGCCAAGCATCGCAACAACCAGAGTTTTGCGTTCTGGAAAATGCTCAAGGAAGGTTCCGATCATTTTGAAGCCACCCACCAAGAGCCGAAGGTTGCGGTCTGCGAGAAGCGCTACGTATTCGACGCGGCGGCACCTAACGGTTCTACGAGGCCGCTCTCGTTCAATCCGACGGGTGCCTGCCCGGTCTATCAGCTCGACAAGACGGTGGCGAACGCGGTGCTCGGTCACCAGCGGCAAGAGCAGTACAAAATGGCGCAATACATCGCCAAGGGTATACCGACCGTGCCGTCTCGAAACGGCGTCGACGGCGGGATGAACTCGGCGTTCGCGTCCAAGCTAAGCGTCGACAGTAAGGGCCAAGTCTATCTGGTCGCCGGCAACACGACGGTGCCCGGCGCGTTGCCGCGCAAGCCCAGTCCGCCGGCCGCGACGCAGGCGTCACAGGAGTCCAACCAGCCGGTGGTGATGGCGAGCGTGCCGATGTCGCAGCCGCCGCCGCAGCCGAAGGAAGGCGAAGCCCCGCAACCGCAGCCAACCCTGATCGCAGGACTGTTCGGCAATCTGTTCAGTGGCTCGCAGGCGCAGGCCCAGTCGTCCGCGGAGCCGGCCGCCCTGCGCGGCACCAATACCGAAATGGCCGCGACACCAAAACGCGCCGCTCCGGTGCGGACCGCTTCCGCTCCGACCGTGCCGCATCCCAAGCCGCGCGAAGCCGGGTCACTTAAGCCTGACGCGGTAGCGAATTCCCCCGCGCCGGGCGCGGCGCCGCCCGTGCAGCAAGGCC
>JBARNC010000659.1:0-15324 GCA_049802775.1 Pseudolabrys sp.
GAAATAGTTTAGGCGGGCCGGCTCCATTCGAAGGGGCCGGCCGCCACCCTTTGGAACCGCAACATGGCACTCCGGTATTCAAACCAGGGCAGATTTGTAATAGCTTAAATCATGATACTTATTTAAATGCGTGAGCTGCTTTTGCGGACGGCCATACTCGTTGCGCAGACGCAATACGGTGGCGATCCCCTCGATATCAAGGCGCGCTTTTGGATCGAAGCCACCTTGTTTGGCTAGCAAAATGTCGCAAGTTGCGGCCGCCAAATCTAAGCTCATGTTCGGAACTTTCTCCGCCAAGAGCTCGCAAGCGGCCTGCCGGTTACGCAAATCATGGAGCCAGTCGAGCGCTTCGAGGTAGGCGCGTATGAAATCTACCAAAAGCTCAGCGTTGTCGCGCGCCCAGCGCCGTCGAGTGGCGCCAGAAATGCCTTGGTAGTGCGGCAAGACTTCGACTGCGCTTTGCAGGACATGCAGCCCGAGGCTTTTGCCGATTAGTTCGAACGGTGTCACCAGTAACGTGCCCGCATGTTTTCCAGTCTTGAGCGCCTCGAAACGTTGCATCACGCCGCCAGCGCGTTCGAAAACCACATCGCTTTCGTCGAGACCGTTAAGCGCCAGCATCTTGCGTAGGACGAAGGCAAATCCGGTGGTAAGCGCATCAACCGAAAGCGTCTTGCCCTTGAGTTCGGGATAGTTTTTAACGTCGCGCTGCACTACGAGGCGAAGGAAGGCATTGTCGCCGCCCATGAAGGCGAACAGATCCGGCTCGACCTTGATTTCGGCCTCGCCCTGCCCTTCCTGATACGCTACGACATTATCAAATCCCGTGAGCCCTATGTTCCAAGTGCCCGCGATCAGTCCCGATAGCTGCTCCATCGAGCTCGTCGTGTAATCGAGTTTCAGCTCGATCCCACGTGATTTCAAGAAACCACGATCGATTGCGGTCCAGAGCGGCAGGTTGAACCCACCGGGGAACACGATGGCGCTCATATGCCTGGCGGGCACGGGCTGTCTCCTTTTCTGGATTCCGGGAAAGAAAAGATCGTCACATTTAGCGTGCATATCTCCCATCGAGGCTGGCCCAGATGTCTGCCAGGCGCCGATATTCCGCAATCTGTCATTCTGATCGGATCGACTTTCGAGAATGAAATTTCGACTGGCTTACCGGCGCGCTGCTCCCGCAATGACAGATTCGGATTGGAATCGATTGATACCATGGCTTCGCCCAATGAAAGTCCGCGCGACACGCCGAGATGGCCTTGGATGAATTGTGCGCACAGTCAACTTATATATAGGAAATGCTCTAACTTTGCTGTTCCTTGTCGCGCAGCAACTTAAGCATTGAACTGCCCTGGTTGGCCGGTCCGAGCGACTTGGTCGCCGCTGCGAGCTCTACTACCTTGTGCAGCTCTTGCCACGTGGCTCCCGCACGGCGGGCCGCCAACGCGTGCATCTGCGCTGCCGCATTATGTTCAACGAGAAGCATGCCGAATAGAATGAGATGCGTCATCTTGATGTCGAACACGTCGGAATAGAACGCGTGCGCGCGCAGTCGCTCGGACAGCCTGAGAAATTCCGGATTGATCTCGCTCGAAAACTCAAACCGCGCGGTGGGGAGCGGCGGTAGCATTCCGAACAGTTCCACATAAGTCTCACGGAAACGGGCGAGGTCTTCAGGAATGTCTTTTCTCGATTTCGTCATGACATTATCCCTCTATGATCGGAACGAAAATAGGCCAATGCGCAACGATCTGGACTGCTGCTTTCTATTGCGGACGGACGCCAATTGTTCAGTCCGGCCTCACCTTGGCGGCGCTTATAACGTTGCGCCACTTTTGCGCGTCCGACTTGATGAAGGCGGAGAACTGCTCGGGCGAGCTGGTCATTGACTCAAACATGTTGGTAGCGAGGAATTTCTCTCGAAATTCCGCGTCCCCGAACACCCGCCGCACGTCAGCATTGACTTGGACGACGATGTCGCGCGGCGTATCGCGCGGCGCAAACAGCCCGAACCAGGACACGGCCTCGAAATCCGGGAGTCCGGCCTCAGCAGCCGTTGGTATGTCGGGTAATCGCGCGAGCCGTTTACTGCTTCCGACGGCGAGCAACTTCACCCTTCCCGCTTCCGAGGGCTGAATTGCGGAGCTCGTGCTGATAAACATCATCTGAATGTGCCCGGCAATCACATCGGTGAGCGCGGGCGTGGCTCCCTTGTAATGGACGGCAACGAGTTTCGTCCCGGTAGCGATCTGCAGCATTTCCATGTTCAGGTGCCCAGTCGAGCCGACGCCAAAGGTTCCATAGTTGAGCTCGCCCGGCCTTTTCTTCGCGAACTCGATCAGTCCCTTCATGTCTTGCACCGGCACCGACGGGTTCGTTATTAACGCCTGGCTGATGCTGATCAGGCCGGTGATCGGCACGAAATCCTTCACCGGATCGTACGGAAGGTTTCTGTAGAGCCATGGGTTGATGACAAACGTAGCCTCGGGGCTGACGAGCATCGTGTAGCCGTCTGGCGCCGAGTTTGCGACAAACGTCGCGCCAATCTGATTCGAAGCGCCAGGCTTGTTTTCGACGACGACCTGCTGGCCCCAAATCTTGCCAAGTCGCTGTCCGAGCGTCCTCGCAAGCATATCGGTCACGCCGCCCGGCGCGGCCGTCACCACCAGCGTGACTGCCTTGTTGGGATAGCTCTCACCATGGGCGATAACGGATGCCGCGCTTAGCCAAAGGGCCACTGCCAGCGAGTATTGCCATTTCTTCATTGCACCCTCCCAGCGTCGCTCCAACAGAAGTGCGGCGCACTCGCGGCAAGGGGCCAGGCAACCGCCGCACCGCCGAGGAACGTGATGAACTTGCGTCGTTGCATGTGCCCCTCAGAACACGCCTTTGCCCCCTCAGAACAGGCCTTCTGCAACGCTACATCATACATTGACGGCGGCCAGCTTTACAATTCGTTCGCTATCGAATTAAATATTTCTTGCCCTGTGACTGGGTCACGTCGCTGGCTGTTTCCATCGCTAAAGCGGCGGAATGGAGGAAACGTTCCCTATGTCCCGAAAAACCAAACGCGTCTGCGTCGATGTCGGCGGCACCTTCACTGACTGCCTAGTCATGGATGAGACCGGCCTGCTGCAGAAGTTCAAGTCCTCGACCACGCCGAGTGATCCCTCGAAGGGCTTCATGGACGCGATGAAAAAGGCGGCGCGCCATTACGGCGTCAGCGTCAACGAGTTCCTTGGCCAGATCGAGGTTCTAGTGCACGGCACCACGCTTGCCACCAACATCCTGCTAACCGGGCGGGGTGCCAAGGCCGGCATGCTGACCACGAAGAATTTTCGCGACATCATCGAATTACGGCGCGCGATGAAGCCACAGGACGTGTCGCTCTACAATCTGTTCATTCCGCCGGCACGTCCGCTGATCCCGCGCTCGGAGCGCATCGGCATCGAGGAGCGCACACTCTATAACGGCGAGGTGATGACCCCGCTCAACGAGCAGGAGACTGCCGACGCAGTGCGCCAACTCAAGGCACAAGGTGTCGAGTCGATCGCAGTGTGCTTCCTACACTCCTATGCCAATACCGCCAACGAGCGCCGCGCCGCCGAGATCTGCGGCAAAATCGCGCCGGACATCTTCGTCACCACGTCGCACGAGACGCTGCCAGTGTGGCGCGAGTTCGAGCGGTTCAACACGACCGCGGTCGGCGCCTATGTCGGCCCCGCGGTGGGCCGTTACCTGACCTCGCTCGAGCGCGTGCTCAAGGAATCCGGGTTTAGCGGAACGTTCCTCATGATGCTGGCCAATGGCCTGGTGCAAAACATTACGGAATGCGTGCGCCGCCCGGTCTTCCTGCTGCATTCCGGCCCGGCCGCGGCCCCCTCGGCCGCGGTCTATCTCGGGCGCCATCTCGGCGACGAAAACCTGTTGTCGGTCGACATGGGCGGCACCAGCTTCGATGTCTGCATGATCAACAAGGGTGAAATCCTCACCACAACCGAGCATTGGGAAAGCGATCAGCGGGTTGCCATCAAGATGGTTGACATTTCGAGCATCGGGGCCGGCGGTGGGTCGATTGCCAAGATCGACTCACTTGGCCTACTGCGGGTGGGCCCCGAGAGCGCCGGCGCGGATCCCGGACCAGCTTGCTACGGTCGCGGCGAAGACGCCACCGTCACCGATGCCAACCTGGTGCTTGGCTACGTCCCGGCCGACTATTTTCTCGGCGGCGAAATGGCCCTCAACGCCAAGGCATCGCGGCGCGCGATGAAGCCGCTCGCCGACCGCCTGCATTTGAGCGAGGTGGAGACGGCCGAATCGATTTTCCACACCGTCAATGCCAACATGGCCACCAAGATCACTGAGGTCTCGACCAAGCGCGGTTACGACGTGCGCGACTGCGTGATGATCGCGGGCGGCGGCGGCGGCCCGATCCATGCCGGCTTCATCGCCGACAGCCTGGGCATCCGCAAGGTGGTGATTCCACCGGTCGCTGCGCTCTACAGCGCCTTCGGTATGTTCGCCATGGACATCGGCCAAGACTACGCACGTTCTTTCGTCGGCCGCGCTAACAACATTGATCTCGCAGCACTCAACCGCGTGTTCGAGGAGATGGAGGCGGAAGCGCTGGCGTCGTTCCGCGGTCACGGTGTCGACGCCAAGGACGTCGTCCTCAAACGCACCGCCGACTTGCGTTATGCTGGCCAGTTCCACGAGGTCGAAGCCGACGTCGCTAACGGCAAGCTCACCCAGCGTGACATCGACGCCGCAGCGGCCTATTTCAGCCGCAAGCACGAGGAGATGTACACCTTCTCGATGGCGTGGAAGGCAGTCGAGATACTGACTCTGCGCCTGAAAGCGACCACGCCCAAGGCACCATTCGCCCTACCGGAAGTGGGCGCCGGCGATAAAGACCCGAAGTCCGCACTCAAGCGCCGGCGCATTTGTCGCTTCGGCGGGCGCGACGTCGATACGCCAGTCTACGATAGCGAAAAAATCCTCGCCCGCAATGTGATCCCCGGTCCGGCGATCATCGAGGAAACCACCACAACTGTCGTCATCCCCGAGGCCTATGTCTGCTCGGTGGACAAATACAAAAACTACGTACTCATGCGACGCCAGGGCTAGGGGGACAGGCCATGAACAAGCCCAACATCGACGCAACCACGGTCGCCACCATCTGGCATTCGATGCAGACGATCTGCAGGGAGATGCGCCACATCGTCAAACGCACGGCGCAAAACTACCTACTCGGCCAGTTGCAGGACCTGTCCGTCGGCATCTGGGGCACGGATGGCTCCACCATCGCCGTTCCAGCGGGCCTGCCGGTGCAATTTCTTGGCACGACGTTCGCGGTTCAGGATTTGGTCCGCGACTTCGCCGGCAACATCAACCCCGGCGACGTCTTCCTGACCAACGATCCCTATCACGGCGGCCACAATTGCCATCTTCCGGACTGGGGCTATATCCGCCCGATCTTTTATCACGGCGAGCTTTTGTTTTTCACCCTTTGCCGGGGCCACCAGATGGATACCGGCGGCTCGTTCCCGGGCGGCTACTTCCCCAACGGCTACGACATCCATGCCGAGGGGCTCATCATCCCGCCGATCAAGGTGTTCGATCGTGGACACGAGCGCACCGACGTCGTCAACCTGATCCTCAATAACGTGCGCTTCCCCGACGGCGTGCGCATCGATCTGCACGCCATGATCGGCTCCACCACCATGTGCGAGAAGCGCATGATCGCGCTGCTCGACACCTACGGCAAGGAAACCGTGCTGGCCTGCGTCAAGGAGATGCTGGAACGTACCGAGCGGGCGGTGCGTGAGGAGATCCGCAAGATTCCCGATGGCGTATATACCGGTGCGGCGGCCACCGACGACGACGGCACCGTACTCGATGAGCAGGTCTGGGTGCGCGCACGCGTCACCGTGCAGGGCGACGAGATGACCATCGACCTGTCGGAGAGCGACGCCCAACGCCGCGGCTTCGTCAACAGCGTCTACGCCGCCACCTACGGCAACACGATCGCCGCCGCGATCCTATGTTTCGATCCAGCCTTAGCTGACTACCACAACCAGGGAACGATGGCGCCGATCAAAGTCATCGCGCCGCTCGGCTCGGTGGTGAATTGCCAATATCCTGCGACGGTCGGCGCCTCGCCGGTCAATGTCGGCACCCAGGTGATGGAGGCTGTGCTCGAGGCGCTGTCGAAGGCGGTGCCGCATCGCTCCGTCGCCGCATGGGCCAAGCATCGTGGCGACTACGTCTTCGCCGTCGATCCCCGCACCGGCGAACGCTATGTGCGCACCAGCTTCGATTACGACGGCAGTGGCGGAGCGGTGTGGGGCTTCGACGGCTACCAGGGTCTGAGCTCAATGACCGCCTTGGGTGCCGCCAACCGAGGCAATGTCGAAGAGACGGAAGTACGGATACCGTGGCGTATGCTGCGCTACGAGTTCGTGCCCGATCTGACCGGCGAGGGCCGCTGGCGCGGTGGCCCGGGTCTTCGCTGGGAAGCAGTCAACCAAGGGTCAGCCGGCCAGATGGCGACCGGCAGCTCCGATGGCGACGTGGTGCAGGGCTTCGGTGCCGTTGGTGGGCATCCATCACCGGTTTGTCGCACCTACCTGCGCCGCAATGGCGAGGACATCCGTGTCAAGCCGCACCGGCTCGTCGATGTGAAAGAGGGCGATATCCTCATCAAGCACTCCAGCGGCGGCGGCGGCGTCGGCGATCCAGCCGAACGCGATCCAGAGATGGTGCGCGAAGATGTCAAGAACGGACTCGTGTCGCCGCAAGCCGCACGCGACATCTACAAGGCCGTCATCAATCTGACGACTTTTGAAATCGATCGGGCGGCAACGAAAAAACTACGGGAGCAATCTTCGGGATGAGTGGCAGGCCAATGGCTAGAACAACAAAAGCGTTAACGAAAAGGCCTGTCGCCAAAAGGTCGAACGGTTTCCGTCTCGATCATTACACTTCCACGCGTGAAAGCGTCGGATTTGTTGTCCGCGAGGTATGGCGTTTGTTTGCCCGTTGCTTGCAGCCACGTATCGCCCGCGAAGGCGTTTCCATTGGCATGTGGTTCGTACTGCGCATGTTGTGGGATGAAGACGGCATGACGCAACGCGAACTTGGCGAACGTGTCGGAATAAATGGCCCGACCATGGTGATGGCGCTCAACTCGATGGAGCGCGCCGGCCTGGTCAAGCGAGTTCACAATCAGGCCGATCGCCGTAAGATCAACGTTTTTTTGACCGAGCGCGGGCGAAAACTGAAAAGCAAACTTTGGCCGATGGCGGCCGAAGTCCTTGCTCTGGGCTTGTCCGGATTGACCCGCGGCCAAATCCAATCGCTCAATAAGATGCTCGCGCAAATCCGCCTTAATTTGGAGCGCGACCATTTCGAATGATCCAGCTTGCCCGAAAGGCGTAGGTTCATCGTCGTACCTGATGGCTGGCTGGAAGAGATCGAATGTCGGCTCAACGTTACGCCAAGTGAGGACGGCATGGCTACACTGTTGCAAATGGCGCCCGCGTCGTCCGTCCAGCCGCTTCCGTCGGCCGAAGAGGCCTTGCGGCTGCTGCGTAGCATGCAACTAATCCGCACCTTTGAAGAACAAGTGCGCAATCTCTATTCCGGTGGCGCCATTCCCGGCTTGGTGCATCTCTGCGCCGGGCAGGAAGCGGTGGCGGTCGGCGTCTGCTCCCTGCTTAACCCCGATGACATGATCGCCAGCAACCATCGCGGCCATGGTCATTGTCTGGCCAAAGGTGCCGACGTCGGTCGGTTGATGGCCGAGGTGATGGGGCGCAGCACCGGCTACGGCCTCGGCCGCGGCGGCACGCTGCACATATTCGATGCGGCCAACGGCAATCTCGGTACTACCGGAATTGTCGGTGGCGGCATTCCGCTCGCCGCCGGCGCTGCGCTGAGCGCGAAGCGGCGCGGTCGCCGTCAGGTGGCAGTCGCTTTCTTCGGTGACGGTGCGCTCAATCAAGGCCTGCTGTTCGAAGTCATGAATATGGCGGCGATCTGGCGGCTGCCGGTGCTGTTTGTGTGCGAAAATAATGGTTTTGGCGAATTCACCGCCATCGAGGACGTCACTGCCGGGCCCGACCCGATCACGCGTGGCATTGCCTTTGGCGTTCCGTCGGAAACCGTCGACGGCATGGACGTGCTCGCGGTCCGCATCGCGGCGCAGCACGCTTTCAAACGCGCTCGCGACGGCGGCGGACCGAGCTTTCTGGTCTGCAATACCTACCGCTACGGTGGCCATCACGTCGGCGATCAGCAGGACTACAAAGATGACACTGACGCCAAAGCCTGGCGTCTAAAAGACCCGATCGAACGGCTCGCGCGATGGATGCAGGATTCCAGCATTGCGACAGCGGATACGATCGCCGCGGTCAAGCGCGAGATCGACGAAGAGGTGCGCGCCGCCATCGATCTTGCCAAGGCAGCCCCCTTCCCTGGCGCGGATGATCTTGGGGCCCACCTGCATGCCTAACCCCCGCACCGCCACCTATCGCGCCGCAGTGCTGGAAGCACTGTTCGGTGAAATGCGCCTCGATGACTCGGTCATTATGATGGGCGAGGATATTGGTGCCGCCGGCGGCGTGTTCAAGCAGACCGACGGGCTTTTTGCGCATTTCGGCGCCGAGCGCGTGATCGATACTCCGATCTCGGAAGCCGGTGCATTCGGCATCGCGGTCGGCGCCGCCATGACAGGGCAACGACCGGTCTTCGAGGTGATGTTCGGCGATTTCATCACGCTGATCATGGATCAGCTGGTCAATCAGGCGGCGAAGATTAACTACATGTCTGCCGGCCAATTCAGCGTCCCGCTGGTCGTGCGCACAGCGGTCGGCGTCGGTGGCAATCTCGGACCGCAGCACTCGCAGAGCCTGCACGCCTGGTTGACCCATATTCCCGGCTTGAAAGTGGTGATGCCCTCGACCCCGGCCGATGCCAAGGGACTGATGGCCGCTGCCATCCGCGACGACGGTCCGGTGGTCTATTTTGAAGACCGCATGCTCTATAGCTTGCGCGACACCGTGCCCGACGGCGATTACGTTGTGCCGATCGGGAGCGCCGAGATTAAGCGCACGGGCCGGGACGTGACCATCATCGCGACCGGCCGCATGGTGCACGTGGCGTTGGCCGCCGCCGAGCTGTTGGGTAAAGAAGATATCTCGGCCGAGGTGGTCGACCCGCGCAGCTTGGTGCCGCTCGACATCGATACCTTGGTGGCATCAGTGAAGAAGACTTCATGCGCGGTCGTAGTGGACGGTGGCTACCGGCAATTCGGCATCACCGGCGAGATCGCCGCAACCGTCGCCGAGCACGCCTTCGATTGGCTTGACGCACCGGTGATCCGCATTGGCGGCGCCGACGTTCCGATTCCATTTAGCAAAACGCTGGAACCGCTCGTGCTTCCCGACGCCCAGCGGCTGGCCCGTGACGCTGCCGCGCTGGTGCGCGGTCTTCGATGAGAGTCTTGCAAGGACACGATCAATGACAACCACAGCCCTCGATCGCCGGACGAGCCTGTCGATTTTCGCGCGCATGCTGATGATGCGCCATTTCGAAGAGGCCGTGATTCAACTCTATAAGCAGGGCCGGTTCGTCAGCCATTATCATATCTATATCGGCCAGGAAGCGACCGGCGGCGCCGTTTTGGAAGCGCTGAGTGAAAAAGATTTGATCTGCACCACCCACCGCAATCATGGGCACATTGTCGGACGTGGCTGCGATCCAAACCGGGCGATGGCCGAAATCCTTGGCCGCGCGACTGGATTCAATGGCGGTCGCAGCGGCACGCTGCACATTTCCGATTTCAGCCGTGGGTTCCTGTCCACCTCGGCCGTCGTCGGCGGCTGTGCCGGCCTAGCCACCGGCGCTGCCTTCGGCCTCAAAGTCAAACGCGAGCCGCAAGTTGCTGTCGGATTCTTCGGCGATGGCTCACTCGAGGAAGGGTTGGTCATCGAGTCCTTCAACATCGCAGCGCTATGGAAACTGCCGGTCGTCTATGTCTGCGAGAACAACTCGGCCGGCGCCATGGGCCCGCAGCAGGGCGGCTACCCCACTGCGATTACCGCGACCGACAGCTTCACTCGCCTGCCCGCCGCGTACGGCATTCATTGCCTGAAGGTTGACGGCACCGACATCAACGCCGTGCACGCGGCCGCGATCGAGGCGGCCCAGCGCTGCCGCGGCGGCAACGGACCGGCATTCATCGAAGCCTTCACGACGCGTTGGCCGGGCAGCAGTCCGTTGTGGCCGGAGCCTGCGACTGTCACCGACCTCAACGAGGCCTGGGATCCCGCGCGTATCGCCGGACCGCATGCTGATTGGGTGCGGCACCGTGATCCGTTGCTGCGGGCGGCACGCGAGCTGGTTGCCGCCGGCTACGCCTCGCGCGACGAACTGATGGCCCGGGACAAGGATGCGCGAGCCCGCATCGCAGCCGCCGCAAATTTCGCAACCGAGAGTCCGATGCCCGCGCCGGCTACGGTGCACAACCACGTGTTCGCCTGAGCAAGGAGCGATCGATGAGAAAGATCAGCTACGCCGCGGCCATCGTCGAAGCCTTGCGCATCAGCCTGGCTGAAGACCCCCGCGTCAGTCTGGTGGGAAGCTACGTGCTCGGGCTTGGCCCCAAGCGCGTGCTGATGGACCCGATCCGCGCCGAATTTCCCAACCGCATTTTTGATCCGCCCACATCGGAGGCGGCGATCGTCAGCATCGGTGCGGGCGCCGCAATGGCTGGCGCACGGCCATTTGTCGATATCGGCACCGCGAGCTTCAGTTATGTCGGCTGGTCGCCGCTGGTCAACGAAGCGGCGGTCGCCCGCCATATGTCCAACGGCACGCAAAGCGTGCCGGTCATCTACCACATGCTGCATGGATTGCGTGGCGGGGGTGCCGCCCAGCACAGCCACAGTCCGCAAGCGATGTTGTGGAATGCCGCCGGGCTCGAAATCGTGCTCCCGTCCAGCCCTTATGACGTCAAAGGCTTGCTGCGCAGCGCGATTAAGAGCGACAATCCCACTGTGTTCGTGAACCATGCCCGGCTGATGGACATCGAAGGTGACGTGCCGGAGGATGACTACGCGATTCCGTTCGGTCGTGCCGACATCAAGCGGCCGGGTCGCGATGTTACGATGATCGCGACCTCCTATGTCGTGCAAACCGCGCTGGCGGCGGCAGAGAAGCTCGCGGGCGAAGGTATCGATGTCGAAGTGCTCGATCCGCGCACGCTGGTTCCACTCGATCAAGATCTGATCCTGCAATCCGTAAGCCGGACCGGCCGACTGGTGGTGGTGGACGAGACCAATCTGAGCTGCGGGATTGCTTCCGAATTATCCGCCATCGTGGCCGAGCACGGCTTCAAGTCCCTGCGTGCGCCGATCATGCGTGTCGCCCGGCCTAATATCCCGACTCCGTTCAGCCAACCCCTCGAACAGGCCATCACGCCCACCGCCGACAAGATCTGCGACGCAGTGCGACGCGTCATGGCTTGGGCCTGATCCCATGAAAGCCGTCCGCCTGTTTGAATTCGGTGGGCCGGACAAGCTCATTTACGGCGATTACCCGGAACCTATTGTCGGTCTCGACGATGTTCTGGTGAAAGTGATCGCCACATCGGTGTCGCGCTGGGATATCAAGTATCGTACCGGCGAGGTTCATGAATTCTACGGCAAAGCTACCGGACATCATGGCGGCATCCACGGCCGCCGGGCCTTTCCCATGCCGATGCAATTGGGACGCGACGTCGCCGGCGAGATTGTGGCCGTCGGTGCGAATGTGGGCAATCTCAAGCCGGGCGATCGCGTCATCGGTCTCGTGCATCCGGAAAATCCGGCATCGGTGAATACCGTGCGCGGACTCGGCAATTTGTCGACCGGCGTCGATCTTCCCGGTCACACCATGTTCGGCGGCTATGCGCAATATGTCGCACGGCCGCAGAGCTACTGGATCAAGATCACCCCGGCGTTGAATTTCGACCAAGCCGCAGCCGCCATGTGGGCGTGTTCGACCGCGCATCACATCGTCGCCGGCCGCTTGCATGTGCACATGAACGACAATGTTCTGATCACCGGCGCTTCCGGCGGCATGGGCACCGCCACGCTTCAGCTGGTGAAGCTTGCTGGCGGTACGCCGATCGCCACGACGCGCAGCGCCGCAAAGGCGGAAGCCCTGCGACGCGCGGGCGCCGAATATATAGTCGATACCAGCGCGACCGACGTATTGCCGGCAATTCGCGAGTTCACCCATGGTGAAGGCGTCGACGGCGCGGTCGAGTATACCGGCGCAACGGCGTTGATGCGCTTATGCATCGACGCGATGCGTTTCGGCGGCACCTTCTGCCCGGTCGGCGGTGAAATGACTGAGGTTCCGCTGCGAGTGATCGATTTGATCAGTCGCGAACTCAACATACATGGCGTGCGCGCCTCAACGCGCAACGATCAACGGATCGTCGTCGAGTTGCTCGAACAGGGCCGAATCACAATGCCGGTCCATGCAGTGCTGCCGCTGTCGCAGGTCGGCGAAGCGCATCGCCTGCTGGAAAGCAGCACAAATCTGGTGGGACGTATCGTTTTGCATCCGTGGGACAACTGAACTGCCGTAAACTTATCGTACAAACCAAAGGCGTCACCTGGGGAGTAGAAAATGTACAGATTCAAATGGTTACATAATCTGGCTCGCTTGAATTCTACCATCCTACAGACCTTGGCACTGGTCTTGTGCTTGGCCCTCATAACTCCAGCTTGGGCGGCCGATCCAATCAAGGTCGGCTTCAGCATGAGCCTCACCGGAGGGGGCGGGCCCGCCGGCAAGCAAGTGATCGTCGCTTTGGAAATCTGGCGCGACGACGTAAACGCGAAGGGTGGATTGCTCGGCCGCCCGGTAGAGCTCGTCTATTACGATGATCAGACGATGCCCGCCAATGTGCCGGCGATCTATACGAAATTGCTCGAAGTCGACAAGGTCGATCTGCTGCTCGGGCCCTATGCGACCAACATGATCGCTGCGGCGATCCCAGTGATCGCCCAGCACAAGTCCACGACCATTGGGATGCTTGGTCTGGCGGCGAACAGTCAGTTTCACTACAAGGGCTATTTTTCGATGCTCACCTACGGCGCGAACCCCGCGCGCGAATTCTCGCGCGGTTTCTTCGAGCTGGCCAAGGCGCAAAATCCGCGGCCGCAGACGGTCGCCATCGTCGGGGCCGACGCTGAATTCGGCAAAACGTCGACTGACGGCGCCCGCGAGAACGCTTTGGCAGCCGGCTTCAAGATCGTCTACGATAATCGTTATCCACCCAGTATGACCGATCTGGCGCCGATCGCTCGCGCCATCAAGGCGACCAATCCCGATATCGTTTTTGCGGCTTCTTATCCACCGGACACCGTGGCTTTCGTTCGTGCCGCCAACGAGGTAGGCCTTACTCCGAGCATTATGGGCGGCACCTTTATCGGCATGTTGGCGATGCCGTTGAAGATCACGATGGGCCCGTTGATGAACGGCTACCTCAACAATGCCGAAGTCTTTATGCCGGTGCCCACCCTGTACTTCCCCGGTACGAAGGACGTGCTCGACAAGTATCGGGAGCGGGCCAAAGGGCAGGGAATCGATCCGTTCGGCTTTAATTTTGCTCCCTATGGCTATGCAGCGGGACAAGTGCTGGCGATCGCGGTGACTGCGACCAAGAGTCTCGATCACGCCAAACTCGCCGACTACATGCACAACCATAGTTTTTCTACGGTCGTCGGCGAGATCTCATTCGGGCCGGACGGCGAGTGGGTCAAGCCGCGCTCGATTGTCAGCCAATGGCAAAACCTGACCGGAAATGATGTCAGCCAACTGATCGACCCGAAAAAGTGGGTGGTCGTATGGCCGCCGGAGCACAAGACGGGCGACTTCATTTACCCCTATAACGCGGCAAAGAAATAGGCAGCATTGCGCGAGCCCGTTCGTTAAATGCTTCTGTGCGCCCGATGCGGGCGGCGCGCCGGACATCGGCGCCATGTTTGACAGCCGTCTCTAAAAGTGGATACACTTATTAAAAGCAGGGAGCGGCGCTCGATACGCCTCCAATTCGGTTAGCGGGGGAGTGGCGTTGGCTAGGTCGGTCTGGACGGAAGCGATCGCTGGACCACATACAACTTCGCCTCGTCGTCTACGGGCAAGTTCGAAATTCGTGCTGATGATCTGGTCCATTCGCGATTTGCGCTCCCCTCCCCTCGAATTCTTTCACCGCTGCCCTGATTACCGGTCGTTCGGATTCCAAATTCGGCGCAGCCCAGGCACACGTCGCTACGGCGTAGGGAATCAGGATTCTGTTTTCAATTCCGTACTGAGCCTCCCGAGCGGAGATGGCACTGTCAACGGGGGATAAGGAGATGAATAATAAAAAGCGTATTTGTATCGACGTCGGAGGCACATTTACCGACTGCCTGGTGATGGACGAGACCGGGCTGTTGCAGAAATTCAAATCATCTACCACACCGAGCGACCCCTCGATCGGTCTCATGAACGCGCTGAAGAAGGCGGCGAAGCACTACAAGAGCGATATCCGCGAATTCCTCAGCCAGATCGAAGTACTGGTGCACGGTACGACACTCGCCACCAACATCCTGATCAACGAGCGCGGCACCAAGGCCGGCATGATCACGACCAAGGGCTTCCGCGACAGCATCGAGATGCGGCGCGGCATCAAACCGGTCGACGTCTCGCTCTACAATCTATTCATCCCGCCCAATCGGCCACTCATCCCCCGCTCGCGCCGCATCGGCGTCGAAGAGCGCGCGCTGGTCGACGGCAGCATCATGACACCGCTCAACGAGCAGGAAGTGCGCGACGCAGTGAAGAAATTCCAGGCCCAGGGCGTCAAGTCGATTGCCATATGCTTCCTTCATTCCTACGCCAACCCGAAGCACGAGCGCCGCGCCGCTGAGATCGTGCGCGAGATTGCACCTGAGATCTTCGTCAGCACCTCGCACGAGACGCTGCCGATCTGGCGCGAGTTTGAGCGTTTCAACACCACCGCGGTTGGCTCCTATGTCGGCCCGGCGGTCGCCCACTATCTCACTTCGCTCGAGAAAGTGCTCAAGGACACAGGTTTCACCGGCACTTTCCTGATGATGCTGGCGAACGGCCTCGTGCAGAACATCGCCGAATGCATTCGCCGCCCTGTGTTTTTGCTGCACTCCGGTCCGGCGGCGGCGCCGTCGGGCGCGGTCTATCTCGGCAAGTATCTTGGCGAAAAGAACCTGCTCTCGGTCGATATGGGCGGCACCAGCTTCGATGTCT
>JBARNC010000660.1:0-5718 GCA_049802775.1 Pseudolabrys sp.
TGTCACGGTGGCTTTGAGCCCGCAAGCCTTGGCCAAAAGGCCAGCGTAATACGGTTGAATACGATGGGCGTCGAGACCCTCGCCGCCTCCCTCGCCCGTAAGCAATGACGACACCACCGGCGGAACTTTCGCGTTGGTGCCGGCAGCGCTGACCTTGAATCCCATGTTTTCGCCCGACCCGATGGGGTCGACGCTAATCTTGCCCCCACGCGGAATTGCCTGGCCGGCGATAACAAGCATGTTGAGAAGCAGCTTGACCCGGTTCTTGGGCGATAGCGCGCGCGGCAGGTTCCAGGCGAGCTTCGTCTTGTCATCTTCCAGGAAGCCGCGCGCTATGGATTCAGCGTCGCCGAGATCGATCTGGGCACTCGCGGAACCGGCGGCGCCGAAAGCAATGCGGCAGAACTGCAATTTAGCCGAGGCGGTGCCGGCACTCTTCTTTATAAGGTCGAGTGCAAACTCCTTGGTCGCATCGTCCTTTTCTTCCTCGAGCACCTCAAGCCCGTTGACGATGGCGCCGACCGGACTGATCAGATCGTGGCAAACACGCGAGCACAACAAGGCAGCAAGATCGAGCGCTTCGATGGACGATTCCGACATAGACTAGTCTCCGTTGGGCATGCAGGCTGCCCCGATCGGCGAATCGATGGTCGCGCCGACTTGGCGAGGTGATACACCGCACCTGCACGACCGCCAAGGACCGCGAGACGATAACAGGACGTGGAATTTGACGTCGGGTTCCGAAATTCTGCCGACTCAGGCGGCGCGGCTCCTAGATGATCTGACGTCGATCGTCGCGGGCGCTTGCGTGGAAATTAGAGCGGTTTCGCGAGGTACCGTATTGCAGCGAACGAAAGTCGACCAGTCGCCGGTTACAGCCGCCGATGAAGCATCCGAGGCAGTGATCCTGGAAGGCGTGGCCCGGCTCTTGCCGGATGTCCCGGTCGTTTCGGAGGAATCTGCCGACGCCAGCCGAATGCGTTTCGACGGAAGCTTCCTGATGGTGGACCCGCTCGATGGCACTCGTGAATTCATCGCCGGCCGTGACGAGTTTACCGTCAATCTTGCCATCATCACTCATGGTGTACCGATCGCCGGCATCATCGCGGCCCCAAAACGCGGCCAGCTTTGGCGCGGCATCGTCGGCGTGAGAGCCGAGCGGCTTCGGCTGTTAGAGGATCGTGCTGATCAGCCGCAGATGATCCGCACTCGCCGGTGGCCGCGCCAAGGCGCAGTCGCCGCTGTAAGCCGTTCGCATTTCGATGCTGCTACCGATGCCTTCCTGGCGTCACTGGGATCGCTCACCCGGAGTACCAGCGGTTCGGCGGTCAAGTTTTGTCAGATCGCGGAAGGGACTGCAGATGTCTATCCGCGTCTTGCAACGACCTGCGAATGGGACGTGGCAGCCGGGCACGCACTCGTCGTCGCGGCCGGCGGCGCGGTGAAAAGCCCGCAGGGTCTACCTTTGGTTTATGGCCGCGCCACCGAGAATTTTCGCGTGCCAGCCTTTGTTGCCTGGGGAGATGCTGACAAGGCTGCATCGATCAAATTTTGAGCCGAGATGCGGTCATTGTCCCAAACTGCGCACAATGTAAGGCCATTTGCGGCCGACGGTGTCGATGATGCGGTCCGCGAGGAAGACCGCCTTGCGTCTGCTCACTATAGAAGAGATAGAGCCCGCTGGCCGACCACGACCCAGAGCAGCGGATGGCCCGGTAACCGATCGGCCGCGGCCGATAGCGACTGGGTCGTCGTCGGCAAAGCGTGGCGCATAGACATCAGGGTGCCCGGCAGAGGCACCCCGGTTGCCCTTATTACTGAACCGCCAAACTGCACCGTCGAATTTCATTCGAATTCCGGCCGGCCAAATAGCGCCTTGCCCTCTCTGTGAAATAGGCCGCTGGGTTGAGCCCGCTGACGGCCAGACCGTTGATTGTCGGTAGCAGCCCACAGCCCTATGGGTGTGGAAATACCGATGTCTAAGGCACAATGCCAAGCAACAGCCGAAACAAGTGCGGTGGCTTCCGTTGCTGCCGTGCTGCAGTCATAGTTCTTGGCGACGTTAAATGATTCGGGACAAGCCTTCCGTCGCCACGTTTACGCAGTCGGCGTGCATCCGGTTAAACAAGGCTTGGGGCCTCATAATACGGAGCATAAGATGCGCGCGACCTTGCGCCTTGCCGTCCTGACGCTTTCCCTCATTGCTATTGTGCCCGGATTCGCCGCAGCCCAGAATCCGCCACCACCGCCGCAGCGGGGTAATACTTTTAAGCCCGACGAGCTGGTGCGGGAGGGGCATCGTTTCTTTGGCACTGTATCGCGGGGACTGGCGCAAATTGTCGAAACGGCCGTCAGCCACTGGGGCCAGCCGAACGGATATGTCCTCGGGCAGGAGGGCGGCGGTGCTTTTGTCGTCGGCCTGCGTTATGGCGACGGTAAGCTCTATACAAAGAATGCCGGCGACCGCCGGGTGTTCTGGGAAGGCCCATCCGCCGGTTTTGATGCCGGCGGCGAAGGCGCCCGCACGATGATGCTGGTGTACAATCTGCCGGCCACCGAAGCCATCTATCAACGCTTCGCCGGCATCGATGGCTCTGCCTATTTCGTCGGCGGTTTCGGCATGACCGCACTCGCCTCGGGTAACATCATCGTTGTGCCGATCCGCTCGGGTGTCGGTTTGCGGCTAGGCGCCAATATCGGTTACCTCAAATTTACACCACGGGCGACCTGGAACCCGTTCTGATAGCCGCCAAATCCATTGCTTCCTTTACCCTGAATCGGACGGACTGGACTTTTTGCACCCGTGGCGCCGACTTTAGGCTAGTCTCGGGTGAGCCGGACGAACCCGTCGCCCGATGCCGCGGGTTTTGCTGAGCGAGAGTTAAGTTGGAGGCCTTCGTTCCATGATTGAACCGATCATGTATTTTGGGATCGGGTTTCTGTTTGCAGCTCTGATCGGGCTCGTTGTCGTCCCTCTCGTGCACGGCCGCGCGGTACGGCTGACCATGCGTCGGCTCGAAGCCGCAGCGCCATTGTCGATGGCGGAGATCCAGGCCGACAAGGATCAACTGCGCGCTGAATTTGCCATGTCGACGCGACGCCTGGAAATGAGCGTTGAGCAGCTCAAGACCAGAAGCACCAGCCAGTTGGCCGAACTCGGAAAAAAGGGCGATGCCATCAACCGCCTTAAGGTCGAACTCGGTGAGAAGATGGCCACAATTTTTGCGCTGGAAGCGCGCGACAAGAGCCTTCGCGACCAGTTGCACGCAACCGAAGAAGAAGTCGCGGTCAAGAGCAGCGCAATGTACGATGCCCAACGCGCTTTGTCTGACAAGCAAGCGGAACTCGCCAAGGTGATGGGTGAATTGGACGAGCGATCGACCGTCGCCGATTCCCAGAAGATTGAGATCATCGCGCTCAAGACTCAGGTCGATGCCCTGAAAGAACGGCTGGATGGAGCCGGCCATGAGCTGAAGGCCGTCGAGGACCGCCGGGATGCTGAGCGCGTAGAATTGAAAGCGGCGACGCAGGAACTTTTGCAAGAGCGCGGCAGGGTCGAGAATCTTGCCCGGCGCGTCAGCCACCTTGAGCAGCAGTTGGTGGCGCAAACCAAGGAGGCGGAAATCCTCGGCAGCCGCGCGCAGGATCTCGAAGCCCGCCTCGGAGAGCAGTCGCGGCTGCTTAACCAAAGTGAATTCGAGCTCAGGCACCTGCGCCAGGAAATTGAATCCGCGCGCAAGGCCGAAAGCGACTTGCGAACCGCCGTCATCGAAATCGAGGATCGCTCCAACTCGGCCGCTCAGAACCTCAAAACAGAGAATGCCCAATTGAAGACGGCGATCGCTCACACCAAGGAGGAGCGCGACCGGTACGCCCGAGACCTCGGTGCCATGAAGCGTGAGACAGAAGAAGCCTGGGCATCCGAACGGGTGGAAAATGCGCTCCTGCGTGAGCGCATTAACGACGTGGCGGCCGAAGTAGCAAGGCTCGCTTCTGCACTGGAAGGTCCAAACTCGCCGATTGACGCGCTGTTAGCGGCTGAAACTTCGCGCGAGCAGGTGAGCGGTGTCGGCGTTGAGATTGATCTCGCTGAGCCGTCAAACAACGGTAACCTGGCCGATCGCATCCGCGCTTTGCAGAGTCAGGCCTCACGTTTGGCGCAAGGCGACGATCCGAAAACGCGCAACTAAAAGGCCTCTGACTGGCCTTCGCTTGACACGTCTCCGAGGCACTCTTTATATCGCGCGTCCGCCGATGACCGGGCGCTTAGCTCAGCGGGAGAGCGTTCCCTTCACACGGGAGAGGTCGTAGGTTCAATCCCTACAGCGCCCACCATCATTTACGCCGTGCAGGCGGCTCGCGTGTCAGATTTTTTGCGGCGAGTTCGTCAAGATAGTCCTGCCAATAGACCGGATAGTTGCGTCCGAGATCGAGCAGGTAGTCCCAACCGAAAATCCCGGTCGAGTGCATGTCGTCGAAGACAAGCCGTACGGCATAATTGCCGATCGGCAACACTTCGATGATGCCTACATCGCGCTTACCGGGAACGGTCTTGCGTTCTTCGGCCGAATGCCCTTGCACTTCCGCACTAGGGCTCTTGACCCGCAGATACTCGGCCGGCAAATCGAAGCGCTCCCCGCCATCGAAGGTGACGGTCAAGATCCTACGGTCCTTGTGCAGGCGCAGTTCAGTTGGCCAGGCTTGCGCGTCAGTCATCAACTTACAAACCGTACCGTGCCGGCGGCGCCCAGGTCATAGCCGCCGAATTCCCGGGCGCGTGCGACGAGCTCTTCCGAATGCAAGAAATTGAACAGTGACTGCAGGGGAGGCTGAAAATAGTCGCGTTGGCGCATCACCAGATCGAATGGCTCCCAGACAAGAGGGACGAAATCGAGTCCGGCGGCGTTGGCGACGCCGCGTGTCGCGATGCCTGTATCGGCGCGTCCGGCGCGGATTGCCTGCGCGATGTCGGGACCGGTTGGACAGACAGGAGTAATAGCGGCAAGCTGATCCCCTGAGATTTTAGATCGGTGCAACAAAGCCAACATCAACAATTGCGCGCCGGCACCCTTTGGCCGCACGGCAATACGCGCGCGTGTTTTGGCGACGTCTTCAATCGAACCAAGCTTCAGTGGATTTCCCGGCGGAACGAGGAAACCCTGTTCACGGCGGCAGAAAGCGATCATCACGGCATCTTGTAAATCGCCGCGGCTTTTCATGGCAGCAATATTGGCGTCGACTTCCACGTCGTTGAACCCGTGGAGATGGATGGCAGCGGCGACCGTTTCACCGGCAACAAAGCGGGAAAAGCCGGCCTCGCTGCCAACCGCGAGCGTCGCAAGAGCTGAGCCGCTCTCGCGCAGCGCCCATTCCATCAGCGGATCATGACTCCCGGCAACGATCGGTGCCGGGTCAGGACGCGTCACACCTGCCGGCCGGGAAACGCTAGAAGCGAGCCAATGGTCGAGCTCGGCTTTTGGAAACAGCCAGCGGCCGGTTACCTTCGTGCACGGCACCGTTCCTTCCGCCACCATTTCATAGATCTTGCGCTCCTTGAGGCGGAGATAGGCGGCTGTCTCGGCGGTTGTGAAAAGCTGCATGACGCCAGCCTGCACTTATATGCACCCTTTTTGAGGATGCCCAAAACCGCAAAAATAACAAGGGAGTGCGGTTGCGTTGTTTGCAGCCTCAACTGCGCTTTTTTCGTGCAGTCTATTT
>JBARNC010000661.1:0-3018 GCA_049802775.1 Pseudolabrys sp.
GCATAAAAGCGCAACCATCGCGTCAATTTAGGTGATTCCCTCATCTCATCAACGTGGATAAGGTTTTCGGTACACACAGGACATTTCGTCGTGCAATCGTCATGTCCGCTTTACCCCCGAAAGCGGACATTTCAGATGCGCTCAAGAATGTCAGCTAAGGGCCAAAAGCGGACTCATGCACCGCCACAAATTGCAATCTCCATTCGATCACTTCGTCAGCGCAGGAGAGCAATGACCTGAAGACACTCGGCGGCATTGGTCCTTGGCTCTGGCAATAGAGCATCACAGCATTGTCTAAATACATCTCGAAATCATCATCCGACATTTGCTGAATGCCGTTGATCTCAATCAATCCGACATTCGGGTTCATCGGCCATTCAGTCGGTTGCTGTAAGGCGCTAAGACTGTTGCGGCTGCTTTCAGAGCTGCTTCCAGGTGTTGCAGCCGGCTGAGGAGTTTGGCGTTCTCCAACTCAAGCCGCTGCCTTGCTAATGCATCCTCGGTAGGGTCAGGCAACAATGGTTCGTATAAAGCCTCACGGCCCACGTAGGCTATGCGTTCAACTCGCTTCGGCATCAACCCCCAGCCTAATCATCTCAGTCGCTTCCGGACAGTGAGTTTATCTATCGCAGCTAGAAAGAAAAACCCCCAGTGCATTGGAGAGCAACATGGAAATCCGATTGACCGAACATCTTGCAAAGTTCGTAAATAATAAGGTCGAAGAGGGCGGATACGAAGACGCAAGTGAGGTGGTGCGCGAGGCGTTACGAAATTTTGAAGCGGGCGGTCGTCCCGTCAAGGGAGCCATGGACGGGGACATCGGGGCGCTTGCAAAGATCAAGGGCGATCTCGACAGCTTGAGTGAGATGGGGGAGATGGAGTCACTCCGATTGCAAATGGCGATGGATCGCCTTTCCAAGATGATGTCTACGCTGTCAAATTTGCTAAAGAAAATGAGTGATACTGCTTCCTCGATCACGCAAAACATCAAATAGCATCGGCTCACGCTGGTCTAAAGGCCCTGCGCTAATCGCTCCGGGCCGTCAGAACAGTTCGCAACGATTTGTTAACGAATGGGCCGCCATGATTTCGCGGCTCGGTCCGGTTCAGTGGTCCCCAGCCAACACCGGACCAAGGCGACCACGGCCCGAACCTTCATCGGGGTGTGGGACATTCCAAGGCTAGACCGTGGTCGCCAACCAACGCGCCTAGAAATCCGCCATCGCTTGCTCGCGGCAGACGCCTGATGGAATCATCGGGAAGCCGAGCTAAATTCGGGTGATTGCGCTTCTGATCCTCGGAAATGTGGTTCCAAGCGAGCTGATAGGCTAAATTGTAAGACTCAATCTTCCGCGCAATCCCAACCATCGCTCCACACCGCATCAAGCATCAGCTTAATCATCTCAATCCAAAAGAAATACCCCCACCGCTGATCCGTGCAAGAGGCTTGATCCATATCAAAGATGGCTCGATGGTTTTGAGGTCTATTTTCTTCGTCTGGGTATTTCCTCCCAATGGATATCCAGCATGGCTCTCTACTAACTAACCCCGATGGCACTTCGCCCTCGGGGTTATTTTTACGGACTGTCAGCCTACCGACTTCAATCTCAAAGAAACATCTCCATGCCATGATGAATGCCGGGGATAGGTTGTGTGGGTAGTCATCAAGCCGTTGATGGCGATCACGACCAGCACAAGACCAACGCAACCAACCAGTATCAAAGCGATCCAGGCGCAAATAAGCGCTAGTTTCTCTCGAATGGAGTTATCATTCATCGCCTTCATAGCGGCCTCCGAGGCCTTCAGATTATCCATCACAGCCGAAATAAAAAACCCCCGGCTTTGACCGAGGGGTGATGCACTATGAGGGTCGCTTTATTGCATCCGGAATCTCACGCGCCGCTGGCGATAATTATCGCATATCTCTATTCTGGTGCGGAAAAGGAGGAAGCTCAGTGCGTGTTGAAGGCGTTGTCGCAGCCCTCTTGATCAGTTGCGTCGCAGCAATGGCTGAAGATACAAAGCCCATTAACTTCAGCGGTGATTGGTGGAACAACCGCTGCGGTCTCGCGACCCTTGTCGAACAAGGAAGCGTATTGAGCGGGGTTTATATTCCATCGTCAGGATTGGAGGCTGGCCGGAAGCTCCCCCTAACCGGATTCCGATCGGGAATCGATTTGATTTCATTTGTTGTCAATTTCGGAAGTAATGGCCCCATCACGGCGTGGGCTGGTCAGCACACCGTCGAAGAAGGGACCGAAAAGATCATTACAGAATGGTACATGACAGTTGATGTCCCTGACGAAAAAGAAAGCACGGAGCTATATAGGTCGATATCGGCTGGATCCGATGTCTTTGTCCGCGCTAAGCCAAGCCGCTGTAAGTAGGTTTGAGGCCGATGAGGCTTCCGCGACATTGGCAAGCGCGAAACGACGGTAGGCCCGCACCATAAATCGTGGATATTAGCGAAATTTTTTTTCTGCTGGGTCCAATCTTACCACCGCAAAACCAAAAAAAATTACAAACTAAAAATCCAACCTGTTCTACGTTGTTTGTTGCTTGCACCAGACGTCCCGCCGGGCTCGCGTCAACGAGGAGCCGATCCATGTGGACCACGCTGTTCGCTATAACCTTCGTGACCGCCGTCGCCCTAAGCTTTGCAGCAATTGTTGCGGATAATATCAGGGGCGGCGGTCTTTGATTTTGTTCGCCGGAGAGAACTCGGGCGGCCTTCGGGTCGCCCATTTTTTGCAGTTGGGGCCCGGTGTAACCCGGTGGCTCCGCTAATGAAACCGGAATCCCATGATTAGCAGTAGTGCCAAGATCGGGAGAGTGACGATAAGACTGGAGAGAATGAACGAAACCACCATGTCGCTAGTGAGGTGTCCACGCTGCTGTACCTGATTTGTCATCGCCGTATTCCCTATTGCACGGCGATTCGGATCACCCTAAGCGGCTATGCGCAATGACGTAGATCAATCGCCTAGTAAACTAACCACCGGCGGCGCTTACTGGTTC
>JBARNC010000662.1:0-17270 GCA_049802775.1 Pseudolabrys sp.
GCGTCGCGCGGGGCGCCACGGATTCCCTTGCCGATCCGATCGACGAACCGCGCCGCGGTAAGCAAAGTGATGCTCGAGGCCAGCGGGAATACCGGTTTGGTGACGGCGGCAATGCCGTAACCGAGCGCGGCCAGCAGTTTGCGCTTGCCCAGATAATCACTGAGCGCGCCGGAAAAGATTTTGGTGATCGAGGCGGTCGCCTCTGCAATTCCCTCGATGAAGCCGACGGTCAAGGTCGACGCACCGAGCACGCTCACCAGATAGAGCGGCAGCAACGCATGGATCATCTCGGAGGAGAGATCCATGAACAGTGAGACCAGACCGAGTGCCCAGACGCTACCAGGAATCTCGCGCCAGCGGAAAAGCGAGCGAGGTGAATCGGGCATGGCGTTTACTCAATGCACGTCGTTGTCGTCCCCGCGAAGGCGGAGGCCATAGCCACCGCGATATCGAAAGGCTGCAGAGTATCGGTCGCGGGTCTCCCTCGCTCCGCTCGGTCGCCCGGCACGGCAGCAAGAAATTAAGCTGCTTCCTTGCGCTTGGCGGGCGCGAAGCGCTGGTAGAAGCCTTCGTTGTGCGAGGCGAGATCGAGCAGTAGCTTGTTGGGCGCAAAGCGCGCGCCATATTTCTTCTCCAGCTTGCGGCATAGGGCGACGAAGCGTTTCGTCCCCATCATATCGATCCACGACAACGTGCCGCCGGAGAACGGCGCAAAGCCGAAACCAAGAATCGAGCCTACATCGGCCTCACGCACGTCGGTGAGCACTTTTTCCTCGAAGCAGCGCGACGTTTCGAGCGCCTGGATGCCGAGCAGGCGCAGTTTCAATTCCTCGATGTCGATATTTTCCGGACCAAGCAGCTTCTTCGGCTGCAGGTCGACAAGGCCGGGCCACAATTTTTTTGGCCCGCTCGCCGGATAATCGTAGAACCCCTTGCCGTTCTTGCGGCCGAAGCGGCCACGCTTCTCCACCATTTCCTGGAGCAGTTTCTTTTGCCGTGAA
This sequence comes from Pseudolabrys sp., assembly GCA_049802775.1. GTDB lineage: Bacteria > Pseudomonadota > Alphaproteobacteria > Rhizobiales > Xanthobacteraceae > Pseudolabrys. The sequence continues at coordinate 1,002 of JBARNC010000662.1, forward strand.
TCGATCGCCTTCGGGCCAAGATCGGCCTCGGTGGCTTCGAGGATCTTCCATGCGAGATCGACCGCCACTTCGTCGTTGAGCGAGAGCGGGCCGACCGGCATGCCGGCCATGCGGCCGACATTCTCAATCATCGCCGCGGGCACACCCTCTGTCAGCATCAAATGACCTTCGCGAATGTAAGTGCCGACCACGCGTGAGGTGTAGAAGCCACGTGAGTCATTGACCACAATCGGCGTCTTGCGGATGGCACGCACGTAATCGAGTGCGGCAGCAAGTGCCTTGTTGCCGGTTTGCTTGCCGAGGATGATCTCGACCAGCATCATGCGGTCGACTGGCGAGAAGAAATGGATGCCAATAAACCGCGCCGGATCCTTGAACTCGGACGCGAGCGAGGTGATCGGCAGGGTCGAAGTGTTAGATGCGAAAATCATGTTGTCGCCGATCACCGCCTGGATTTTCGCGAACACTTCGGCCTTAACCTTCCGGTCTTCGAACACTGCCTCAATGACGAGGTCACAATCCTTAAGCGCGTTGTAGTCCGGCGTCGGCGTGATACGATCCAGCAGCTCGTCGCGCTCGGCGCCTTTCATGCGGCCCTTCATCACGCGGTCGCTGAGCGCCTTGTGCAGGCCGGCCTTGCCCTTGTCGGCAGTTTCCTGGTCGCGATCGATAAGCACCACCTGCAGCCTCGCCGCTGCGCTGACTTGCGCGATGCCGACGCCCATAAAGCCGGCGCCGACCACGCCGATTATTTTCAAGCTTGTCGGCGGCTCGTTCGGCGGGCGGCGCGCACCTTTGTTGAGGTCCTGCATCGACACGAACAGCGAGCGGATCATCGCAGCCGCTTCCGGAGAGCGCAGGATCTTAGCGAACCAGCGTGACTCTACGCGCAGCGCCGTATCAAATGGCAGCTGCAGCCCTTCATAGACAACCTGCAGAATCGCACGCGCGGCCGGATAATTGTCATACGTTTCGCGCCGGTAGATCGCGTTAGCGGCGGGGAATGTCATCATGCCCGCCTTGGAATAGATCAGACCGCCGGGCAGCCGGAAACCTTCCGTATCCCAAGACGCCTTGGCTTTGCCGCCAGCCTTGATCCAGTCCTTCGCGGCCTTGATAAGGTCGGCCTCTGGCACCACCGCATCGATCAATTTCATCGCCTTCGCGCGGTCGACTTTAAGCTGGTCGCCCTTGAGTAGGAACTGGAGCGCATCGGCGGGCTGCAGCATGCGCGCGACACGCTGGGTACCACCAGCGCCGGGGAAAAGGCCGATCTTGATCTCCGGCAGGCCGAGGCGCGTCTTGGTATCATCCGAGGCAATGCGGTGATGGCAGGCGAGCGCGAGCTCAAAACCACCGCCCATGGCGGTGCCATTGAGCGCACAGACCCAGGGCTTGCCGCAGGTTTCGATGCGGCGATAGAGCAGCGAAAGTTTTCGGCTTTCTCCGTATAGCATGCCGACCGCGGCCTGCTCGCCCTGTGTCTTGACCATTGTGGCAAATATTTCAGTCATGCGGTCGAGCATCGTCAGATCGGCGCCGCCGCAGAAAGCCGACTTGCCCGATGTGATAACCGCGCCCTTGATCGCGGCATCGTTCGCGACCTTGTCGACGACCGTGCCGAGCTCCTCGATGACGCCCATGGTGATGACGTTCATCGAGCGATCGGCCATATCCCACGTGATGAGTGCGATGCCGTCCGCGTCGGTGTCGAGTTTGAAATTCGCCATCACTGGCTCCTATTTCATTTGCATCTTTTCCGAAAACCGGTTCCCACTTTTCGGGGTCATGCGCTAGTAAGGCTCGCCGTTATTCTTGGTGTAACGCGCACCCTTTTCGTCACGTACGACCATCATGTCGATTTCGGAATAATGCGCGCGCTCGGTCGACGCGCGCGTGCCAACCTCGATGAAAACTGCGTCGCGATCCGAGCGATTGATCAGGCAATGACCGTTCGGCACACCGGCCTTCCAGGCCACGGCGTCGCCCGGTTTGAGCACGGTCTCACCGCCATCCTCGCGTAGAACCACTTCGCCCTCGAGCACGTAGACGAATTCGTCCTCATTCTCATGCCAGTGCCGCTGCGATGACGCCGCGCCCGGCTTGAGCGTGCAGATGTTGACGCCGAAGTGAGTGAGGCCAGCCGCTCTACCGAGCCGCTTACGGCTACGTCCCTCCACTACTTTGTTGAAGGGCGGTGGATATCCTGTCGAAGTATCAATTGCGATTTTTCCGATATCGACTTTCGGCATTTCTATTCTCGCTTATACGCGTTCGATGATCGTCGCCGTGCCCATGCCGACACCAATGCAGAGCGTGACCAACGCGGTCTCCTTGTCGCGCCGCTCAAGTTCATCGAGCACAGTGCCAAGAATCATCGCGCCCGTCGCACCGAGTGGATGGCCCATGGCGATGGCGCCGCCGTTCACGTTGATCTTGTCGTGTGAAACGTTGAGCGCCTGCATGTAACGCAGGACCACCGAGGCGAAGGCTTCGTTGAGCTCCCACAGGTCGATATCTCTTTTGGTCATTCCGGCTTTCTTCAGGACTTTTTCGGTCACCGGAATCGGGCCGGTCAGCATGATCGATGGCTCGGAGCCGATATTGGCGAACTGGCGAATGCGTGCGCGCGGCTTGAGACCCGCGGCCTTGCCGGCGGCCTTGCTGCCGATCAGGACAGCGGCGGCACCATCGACGATGCCCGAGGAATTGCCAGGCGTATGCACGTGGTTCACCGCCTCGACTTCCGGATAGCGTTGCACCGCGACTGCGTCGAAGCCCGCCATGTCGCCCATCTGTACAAATGACGGCTGCAAGGCGGCGAGCGTCTGCATGGTGGTGTTCGGCCGCATGTGCTCGTCCTTGGCGAGGATCGTAAGGCCGTTGACATCCTTCACCGGCATCACGGAATTCTTGAAACGCCCTTCGTTCCAGGCCTTGGCGGCGCGCTTCTGGCTTTCGACTGCGTAGGCGTCGACGTCGTCGCGCGAGAAGCCGTATTTGGTCGCGATCAGATCGGCGGAAATTCCCTGCGGTAAAAAATAGGTTGCGACGGCGATCGACGGATCAACGGGCCAGGCGCCACCGGACGCACCGATCCCGACACGGCTCATCGACTCAACGCCGCCCCCGATCGTCATCTCGTGCTGGCCCGACATGACTTCCGCAGCGGCGAAGTTCACCGCGTCGAGGCCAGAGGCGCAAAAACGATTGATCTGCACGCCGGGCACGCCATCGCCAAGACCGGCAACCAACGCCGCCGCGCGCGCGATGTCGCCACCCGCTTCGCCGACCGGGTCGACGCAGCCGAGCACCACATCGTCAACAAGCACAGGGTCGAGCTTGTTGCGGTCCTTAACGGCGGCGAGCGTTTGCGCGGCGAGATTGAGCGCAGTAACCTCGTGCAGTGACCCGTCGGCTTTGCCGCGCCCACGCGGGGTGCGGACAGCGTCATAGATAAATGCGTCAGCCATTGTTCGTCTCCAACCTCTCTACTGTCGTCCCCGCGAAAGCGAGGACCCATACGCCGTAGCCTATCGAGGGACTGCGGAGTATGAGTCCCGAGCCTCGCGCTTCGCGCTTGCCCGGGACGACGGCAACCGATTACAAACTCCTCGCGATCAGGAGCTTCATGATCTCGTTGGTACCTGCATAGATGCGCAGCACACGCGCGTCCCGGTACATCCGCGAGATCGGATATTCGTCCATATAGCCATAACCGCCGAACAATTGCAGGCACCGGTCGATCACTTTGCCTTGCGTGTCAGTGAGGCGGTATTTCGCCATTGAGGCGGTAACGGTATCGAGTTCGCCACTCACATGCCGCTCAACGCAGTGGTCAAGGAAAACCTTGGCGATTGTGGCGTCGGTTTTGCACTCGGCGAGCTCAAATTGGGTATTCTGAAACTCGATAATTGCCTGGCCGAAGGCCTTGCGCTGCTTGACGTAGTCTACCGTAAGCGCGAGCGCCCGCTCCATCATCGCCACCGCATGTACGGCGACGATCAGCCGCTCCTGCGGCAGTTCTTTCATCAGCTGGTAAAACCCCTGGCCTTCTTCGGTGCCAAGCAGACTCGACGCCGGCAGCTGCATATCTTCAAAGAACAGTTCCGACGTATCGGCTGAATCCATGCCAAGCTTTTTTAGCTTGCGGCCGCGGCGGAAGCCTTGCGCTTCGTCAGTCTCGACTACGAACAGCGACGTGCCCTTGGCACCGGCTTTCGGATCGGTCTTCGCAACGACAATGATAAGGTTGGCGTGCTGGCCGTTGGTGATGAAGGTCTTTGAGCCATTGAGCACGTAGCCGTTGCCGGATTTTTTCGCAGAGGTCCGCACGCCTTGCAGATCCGAACCGGTGCCGGGCTCGGTCATGGCGATTGCGCCGACCAACTCGCCGGTGGCGAGCTTCGGTAGCCAACGTTTCTTCTGGTCTTCGGTACCGTAACGCAGGATATAGGGCGCAACGATTCCCGAATGCAGCGGCGCGCCAAAGGTATCGAAGCCGGCAAGCGCGAATTCGCGGTTGATCACTGCTTCGTGCGCGAAACTTCCGCCGGCGCCACCATAGTCCTCCGGCATCGAAGCACAAAGCAGACCGGCGGCGCCCGCTTTGTTCCATACATCGCGATCGTAGATTCCGGCCTCGTGCCAGCGATCGAGGTGAGGCACAAATTCATCAACGATGAAGCGCCGCGCCTGCTCCTCAAGCAGGACAAGGTCTTCGCTCATCCAGGCCGGGCGCGGAAGATTGAGTGCGTCCATGGCGAACCTATCCGCAGACAAGATAAGACGCGGTCCGGGCGGACGCGAGCGGTAAAATAGTCGCTTCACCCCAATTGCGGCGATCGGTGCGATGCTCCATCATATCGCGCCACCTAGAAAAGGGCTTGCCGGTGACTGCCTAATCGCCTCAGAGCCGGGTCCACTCTTGCGGTTGCGATTGCCTTTCCCGCACAGGCTCAGATCATCGTGCACGGGAATGACTTCCCAGCAGGCGAAGCCGCTTCTACCAATTACTCGTTCTCGATCCGATCTCGTATAACGTCGAGCATAAAAGGGCCGAGACAAGGATCGGAGACGTGCGCCACGAGAATAAGGATGGCCTAGAAATTCTTTGTTTTTCCCTCAGCGAGCCCAAGCAGAATATTATTTCAGAGTCACGCGCAGTGAGACCACCGGCTATGTCTTGACCGTCCAATGCCCCACCGAACTTGCACAGTAAGGCGATCGAAATGAAGCACGACTTCTTCAACTCCTTCAAGATTGTTCTGCCCTGAAGTATCGATCGTGCACGTAACGCCGGACTCCACCGATTCGATAACCGCGTGGCTGCGCCTTGGCGTAGCCTTAGCGCTCTCCACAATCGGCGGCGTCGGCATGTGGTCAATTATGGTGGCGCTGCCCACCATGCAGGCCGATTTTGGCGTCACCCGCGCCGATGCCTCACTTCCCTTCACCATGGTGATGATCGGTTTTGCCGGCGGCGGCATATTGATGGGACGCCTCGCCGACCGCTTCGGCATCGCCGTGCCGCTCAGCATCGGAACCCTGGCACTGTCGGCCGGCTATCTCGAGACCGGATGGTCGTCGAGTCTCTGGCAAGTCGCGCTCGCACACGGCCTGATCGGGATCGGCTGCTCTACTAGCTTTGGACCGCTGATGGCCGACATCTCACATTGGTTTGTGCGCAGACGCGGCATTGCCGTCGCGATCGCCGCTGCCGGAAATTACGTAGCTGGCACGGTATGGCCGCCGATTGTACAGCACTTCATTTCGACTGACGGCTGGCGCGCGACGCATATCGGCATCGGGCTGTTCTGTTTCGTCACGATGCTGCCACTTGTGCTTGGGTTGCGCCGACGAATCGAAAGTCACCATAGCGATGCCGCCGCCGCGACCGCTGCGCTCCGGCAAACCGAAATGCCGTTCTCACCTATGACGCTGCAAGTGCTCCTTTGCATCGCTGGCGTCGCCTGTTGCGTGGCAATGGCAATGCCTCAGGTTCATATCGTCGCCTATTGCGGCGATCTCGGTTTTGGCGTCGCGCGCGGCGCCGAAATGCTGTCACTGATGCTGGGCTTCGGCATCATCAGCCGCATCGCGTCCGGCTTCATCGCCGATCGCATCGGTGGCGTGTACACGTTGTTGCTCGGCTCGGTGCTGCAGGGCCTGGCGCTGTTTCTTTATCTCTGGTTCGACGGGCTCGTTTCTCTTTACGTGATCTCGGCACTATTCGGCCTGTTCCAGGGCGGCATCGTGCCGAGCTACGCTCTTATCGTACGCGAATATTTCTCGCCGCGGGAAGCCGGCACACGGCTTGGCCTGGTGTTGATGGCGACGTTGCTCGGCATGGCGCTTGGCGGCTGGTTGTCGGGCCTGGTCTTTGATCTTACCGGCTCCTACCGGGCCGCATTCCTGAACGGCCTCGGCTGGAACCTGGTGAACGTGTCAATCATGACCTGGCTGTTGCGACGCTCCCGCGGACGCGGCCATCTAGCGACGGCATAAAATTTGATCTGCTTGCTTGGGAAATCTGCTCATTCCCGCGTAAGCGCGAATCCAGCAAATGAAAATTAGTAAATTGGGCTCTGGGCCCCCGCTTTCGCGGGGACGAGCGGTAAGCAAGTCTAGAACGCGTCGTCCGGCAATTCCATGGTCGAGGCTGCGCCTGCCTGAATGCGTGCGAGCCGCGTCGCCGTCTCCGGCAACATTCGTTCCATGAAGAAACGCGCGGTGGCAAGCTTCGCGTTCAATCGCGCAGCGGACCCGTTCGCTTTCGGTAATTTGGCTAACGCAGCCTCGGCGATCTTGCACCACATATAGCCAAGCGCCACGAGGCCGAAGAGATGCATGTAGTCGTATGAGCCGGAGCCGGCATTGTCCGGTTTGGACATCGCATTCTGCATGAACCACATGGATGCTTCCTGCAGATGCGCCAGCGATTTTCCAAGCGGCTTGAGATAGACATTCATCTCATCGCTGTTGGCGTGCTCCTTGAGATAGGTCTGCACCTCGCTGAAGAAAGCCATGATGGCGCGGCCACCGTCCTTGCCCAGCTTGCGGCCGACAAGATCAAGCGCCTGAATGCCATTGGCACCTTCATAAATCTGCGCGATGCGCGCGTCGCGCACGAACTGTTCCATGCCATGCTCAGCGATGTAGCCGTGACCCCCGAAGATCTGTTGCGCCATCACCGCATTGGTGAAACCACCGTCCGTGAGCACGCCTTTGATCACCGGCGTGAGCAGGCCCATATGATCGTCTGCGGTCTTGCGTTCCTTTTCATCTTCGGAACGGTGCGCGACATCGCTCTTGAGTGCCGTCCACATCACCAACGCGCGCGCCGCTTCGTTGAAAGCGCGAATGCTCATCAGGATGCGTCGCACGTCCGGATGCACGATGATCGGATCGGCTGCTTTATCCGGATACTTGGCGCCGGAAATGGAGCGGCCCTGCATGCGCTCCTTCGCGTAAGCGGCTGCGTTCTGATAGGCAACCTCCGAAAGCGCGAGGCCCTGCACACCGACGCCCAGCCGTGCCTCGTTCATCATCGTGAACATGGCATTAAGCCCGCGGTTTTCCTCACCGATCAGCCAGCCGGTGGCGCCGTCATAATTCATCACGCAGGTAGAATTGCCATGGATGCCCATTTTTTCTTCGATCGAGCCACAGCTGACCGCATTGCGACCGCCGAGCGACCCATCGTCTTTGACTAGAATCTTCGGCACCACAAACAGTGAGATGCCCTTGGTGCCCGCAGGCGCGTTTTCAATACGCGCGAGCACGAGATGGATGATATTTTCGGAAAGATCGTGCTCGCCGGCAGAGATGAAGATTTTGGTGCCGGTGATTTTGTAACTTCCGTCCGCCTGCTTCACCGCTTTCGATCGCAAGAGCCCAAGATCGGTGCCGCATTGCGGTTCAGTCAGATTCATCGTGCCGGTCCAGACGCCTTCGACCATCTTCGGCAGATATTTTGCCTTCAGCTCGTCGGACGCGTGCACTAGCAGCGCGGCAATCGCGCCTTGCGTAAGGCCCGAATACATGGCGAAGGCCATGTTGGCAGAGCAAAAGAACTCGTTGACGACCTCGGTCAAGGTCGCCGGCAGGCCCTGACCACCAAACTCGGCTGGTGCCGAAATGCCAATCCAGCCGCCCTCAATGATCTGCTTGTAGGCGTCCTTGAAACCCTTCGGTGTTGTCACGCTGCCATCGGCGGCGCGCGCGCAGCCTTCCTTGTCGCCAACGCGATTGAGTGGGGTCAGCACTTCCTCGCTGAACTTCGCTGCTTCGCGCAACACCGCTTCCACCACATCGGGTGAGGCGTCCGAGAAGCCCGGCAGATTCCCGTAGTGATCGAGATGGAAAACGTCGTCGAGCAAAAACAACGCGTCATCTACTGGGGCTTTATAGATCGGCATGGTCCCACTCCCCCGGCAGCACGCCTCAAGGCGTTAACACTCTTACCTGAAAGGGCACTGGCCGCAGCCCCCCTTGCGTCAGGCCGATTCGCATCGGTCCGCATTATGACGGAGCTGGTTTACACGTGTATTAAGGCGGTGGGAACGCGTGGAGCGGTGGCGCGGCTCAGATCGGTCCGGATGCGCGGCAGGCCGGACATCCGATACAATGGATATGTCGGCGTAAATCTGTCGCAACTCGGCCAGCGCCCGGTCAATATCGCGCCGCTGGCGCTCCAACATCTTGATCTGGTCAACACACTTCGTGCGGTTGATCGGCTTGGTGCAGCCGTGCGCACGCGCGGCCAGCGGATCTCGGTTGCGCGCCCATTGTGCTGCGGGGCCAGCAAACCTTTGCTCTGGTAAAAACGCAAAGTCCGCAAGGTGACTCCGGACTCATGGGCAAGTTCCCCCAATGGCAAAACTATCCGACCCGCTCGACCGCGCGGGGCGCCGGGGCTGGCGTCGGCTCGATCCATACCGTCGGGGGCATGAGCGCGATATTCGTTGTCCATGCCGGGCCTACATAATTCCCGGCAGCGACTCGCGTGAATCTTAATCTTGCGACCTGCGGGAGCGGTGGCATTCGGGTTTTCTGCCCAGAAAATATTACTTCCAGATGGCAGCCGGATATCGTGCCGCATCATCCACTTCCTGGGAGCGCCACTTTCGAAGCCTCCCGGAAACGGAGCGCTTTCGAAAAACGTTAACGGCTTGTTTACTGCGACAAGCAAAAAGTTAGTGCGTGGACGAAGGACCGAGCCCCGTATCCACCCGCCGTTAACGCGTGCCGGTTCCACGAGAGTCGATCCGACTCTTAACGTCTCCACCTCGGATGTGGTGTGGGCATGAAATTTGACTTTCCGTGGAGCGTCAAAGGCATTCGACCAGAAGCGCGAGAGACCGCGCAGGAAGCAGCGCACCGTGCAGGCTTGCCGCTCGGTGATTGGCTCAATGCAATCATCCTGCAACAGGCCGCGACACAAGGTGTCAGGGCGCTTTCGCTTAATCACCGCGGCGATGAAGGGATGCCCGGCGATCTTTCTAATGTGCACCGGCGACTGGACGATCTTACACGCCGTATCGATCAGTTCACGCATAGCGGGCCCGTGGCGTACGCCCCCAGGCGGAGCCGCGAAGAATCCGACCAGTTCGGTGAACTGCCCGGGCGCGCGATGGCCGCGGCTGTACCCGTGCCAGGGCCGGCGCCCGCGCAGGATCTGTCGCGCTTGGAAGGCCAGCTGCGCCGGATCACCGATCAAATCGAAATGCTGCGGCGTCCGGATGCAGAGGAGACAGCCACCTCCTTGCGAGCTGAGCTGAGCGAGATCGGCCGCACGCTCAATGAGGCGATGCCGCGCCGCGCCATCGAAACAATTGAAAATCAGGTTCAGGGTCTGAGCCAGCGCGTTGTGGAAGGGCGACAACCCAGCGTCGATAACAGCGCCTTGGCCGGCATCGAGCACGGACTTGCCGAAGTGCGCGACGCGCTGCGCGGATTGATCCCAGCGGAAAACCTGGTCGGCTATACCGAGGCAATTGACGCTCTCGCCCACAAGATCGACCTCATCGTGGTCCAGAAAGATCCGGCGACGATACAACAGCTTGAGAGTTCCATTCGGACGTTGCGTGAGTTGGCGATGCACGTCGCTTCCGGTGAGACAGTTACCGACCTCTCTACCCAGGTGCAGGCGCTGGCAGACAAGATCGACCGTCTTGCAACAGGTGCAGGCGTCAGCGAGGCGCTCGACAAGCTCGAGCTTCGTATCGATGCACTCAGCCGCGCCATGGCAGAACGCGCACAAAACGGTGACGCTGTGTCGCCCCGGCTGGAAGCTCTGATACAGTCCCTATCCGACAAGATCGAGCAAATTCAACAATCGCGCGGCGATCAGATCGCGCTTGGCCATTTCGAGGATTGTATCGTCAAATTAGCCGAACGGTTGAACGCTACGGACTCCCGCCTTAGCCACCTGGCTGCGATCGAACGAGGGCTGGCTGATCTGCTGGTTCATATCGAACACACACGTACGGATAAAGGAACAGCGGGCTTTCGGGCAGAAAGCGCGCCGGGCATCGACCTGCTGAAGCAGGATATGGCGCGCACCCAGGATACGCTTGAAGCAGTGCGTGGCACGCTCGATCGTGTCAGCGACCGCCTCGCCATGATTGAAAAAGACATTCGCGGCGATCGGCCAGGGCGCGCGGCGCGCGAAACCGAGATTCTCGAGCTTACGCAGCCCGTCGCTAACGCTACGAACGAGGTTGCCGCCCACGCTCCCGATATAGCCCCTCGCCTGCTGCCCGATGCAGCTTTGCAAGCGCCAATTCCGGCGGCAGCGCCCGGGCCTTCTGTGCCTGCGCCCGAGTCTGTACGATCATCGGACGCGGGATTCTCCAATTTTGGCCTGCAGCCAGCAAGTTCGGTTGCGTTCGATTCTGCGCCGCTTGCCGATCAACCGCTCGAGCCCGGCTCCGGCCGCCCGGACTTTGGTACGTCTCCGGGCGTGCGCATCGCGGCTTCTGAAGCGGCCCTTGGCGTTGCGCGGCCCGCTACGGCTACACCCAGCAACAAGTCGAGTTTCATCGCCGCAGCCCGGAGGGCCGCTCAGGCCGCGGGCCAGGACCCGAAGAGCCGTCAGGCACGCCCTGAAATATTCAGAAAAAATGGCAGTGAAAGAACGTCACCGAAGGCCAAAATAGTGACGCGCGTCAAGTCGATGTTCCTGGTGGCGAGCATCGTCGCCATCATTGTCGGGTCGATCCAATTCTCGAGCAACATTTTCGATTTTGAAATTTTTGATACGAGCGAGACTAAAGTCGCAGCGCCTCCCGAAACGGATACGGCAAACGGTGGCATCGCTGCAGAAGCTCCTAAGTCCGAGACATCCACCGCTCTCGCCGACGGCCAGCCGACGTCACTGAGTGCGCCAGAAACGGGGGCGGCTGCCGATACCACCGCATCTCTGCTGGCGCCCCCGACCCTGCCCAGTTTGACACCGGCGGTACCGCCTCCGCCTGCCACGGCCGCGCCTACCCAGCCATTGAACCTGAATGAGCTCAGTCAAGGTTCGCTCCCAATATTAAATCCACCGGCATTGAATGCGCCGTTCCTGGGGACTGCGCCCGGACCAAAAGCAGATATCACCGGCTCGATCGCCGGTGCGCCCGCCGCACCGCCTGCCAGCCGACAAGCGGCACCGGCGCAGCCATTAGCCAATGGATTGCCGGCCGCCATCGGAGGGCCGCGACTGCGTAACGCGGCATTGGCGGGTGACCCCGCCGCCGCCTACGAAGTCGCCATGCGTTTCGTGGAAGGCCGCGGCGTGCCTGCAAATCTGGGAGAAGCTGCGCGCTGGTACGAACGCGCGGCACGCAAAGGCCTAGCGCCAGCTCAATTCCGCTATGCCAGCATGCTCGAAAAGGGCCAGGGTGTGAAAAAGGACCTGAGCGCCGCCCACAAACTGTATGTGGCCGCTGCCGCCAAAGGCCATGCCAAAGCGATGCATAATCTTGCCGTCCTCTATGCGGAGGGGGCCGGGGGCGCGCCGGACTATGCCAACGCGGCACAGTGGTTCCGCAAAGCCGCAGAACATGGCGTTGCCGACAGCCAGTATAACCTCGGAGTATTGACTATACGCGGCCTCGGCACTGAGAAAAACATTGCCGAATCCTATAAGTGGTTCGCACTAGCGGCTGCCCAGGGTGACCGGGACGCAGGGCACAAACGCGATGAGGTCGCAGCTCTCCTGAATGCCCAGACGCTGGGGGCTGCCCAGCAAGCCGTCAAAAGCTTTGCGGTTCAGGCCCAGCAAGCAGAAGCCACATTGGTCCCGGAGCCGTCCGGCGGCTGGGATCGCACAACGGCCCCACCGAACGAAAAACCGCGAGCAACTGGCCCGCTTTCAATCAATCCTGTTAGTTCAGGAAAACTGTGAACGGGCGCGACCCTATTGCCTGAAGACGTGATTACCGGCGCACGCATCAGCTAAAATCAAACCAAGGTTCTGACCACTCCGCCTCGAGGCTATCTCGCATCGATCGGCACTGCTGACGTTTCCGCGTGTGTCGGCGCTAACTATCGATATAGATTGCCCGAGGTGCACCGGTCACCAGCGCATGCGCCTCAACTGTCGGACGAAACCGTTTGCAGATCTATCTTCCCATCGCTGACTTGCCCGTGAATGTCTTCCTGGTGCTGGGGATGGGACTCGCGGTCGGCTACATCTCCGGCATGTTTGGTATCGGCGGCGGCTTCCTGATGACGCCGCTGCTGATCTTCATCGGGATCTCGCCGGCGGTTGCTGTTGCGACTGTGTCCAGCCACATCGCGGCATCGTCATTCACGGGTGCGATTAACTATTGGCGCAAGCGCGCACTTGATATCGCGCTAGCGATGATGCTCCTAAGCGCCGGCATCGTGGGCACCGCCACCGGCGTGTGGCTTTTCACCGAGCTGCGCGCGCTTGACCAGCTCGATCTAATGATCGGCCTTTCATATGTGACGTTGCTGACAATCGTCGGCGGCATGATGATTTACGAGAGCGTGCGCGCGGTGATGCGCACGCGCCACGGCATGCCGGCAACGTTGCGACGGCCAGGCAGTCATACCTGGCTACATGGCCTGCCGTTCAAGCTGCGATTCAAGCGCTCGAAAATCTACGTATCTACAATCCCAGTCTGGGCAATCGGATTCGTGATCGGATTCGTCGGCGCGATCATGGGCATAGGCGGCGGCTTTCTCCTCGTCCCGATGCTGATCTATTTCCTGAGGGTGCCGACAGCGACTGTCATCGGCACCTCGATGGTGCTCACGCTGATCACCATGGCTTCAGCGACAGTAATGCACGCGGCCACCAATCATCTGGTAGATGCCGTGCTGGCGCTGATCCTGATGATCGGAGGCGTTATCGGCGCGCAATTCGGCGCCCGCACCGGGCAGAAAATGCGTGGCGAACGGCTGCGGTTGCTGCTCGGTCTTCTAGTTTTCGCGGTGGGCTTGCGGTTTGCCTACGCATTAGTGGTGCAGCCAGACGATCTCTATTCGCTTCGTTACGTCAGGGGTGGATGATGCAGCGGCTTGCAGTCACACTCGCATTTATCGTCGTAGCTTGGGGCGCGGGGCCCGCCACCGCCGAACGGCTGGTGGTGTCTCTATCGAATCATCGCGTGGCCGTTACCTCGAACTTTGTCGGCGAAGAGCTGGTGTTGTTCGGAACCATCGAGCCTAATCCGATAACGAGTCCGCTGCGTCCGCCCTATGATCTCGTGGTCACCGTAACCGGGCCGCGCCAAACGCTGCGCACACGGCGCAAGCAACGCATGCTCGGCATTTGGGTCAATACCGATTCGCGCGAATTCGTCAGCGTGCCATCCTATCTTGCAGTGCTGAGCAACCGTCCGGTCAGCAACATCGCCAATCAGGATACTTTGCGACGCTTGCAGGTCGGGCTTGATAATTTTCTGTTGCCGCAGCGTATCGGCGTCGACGTTGCAGACACAGTACGCGACGACCCGTTTCGTCGCGCCTTCGTGCGGCTGCAGACGCAGCAGGGGCTTTACCGGGAATCCGGGACCGCGGTGACTTTCCTCACCCCCACAGTATTCCGTGCGGCAATTCCCATGCCCGCGGCAGTGCCGACCGGAAGCTATGGAATTAACGTCGAACTATTCGCCGGCGGCGTCTTGGTAGCGCGCACCAATTCAGCGCTCGAGGTGATCAAGACCGGCTTTGAACAATATGTCGCGGATGCCGCGCGCGACTACGGCCTGTTGTACGGGATGGCGACGGCGTTGATGGCGCTTCTCATCGGTTGGTTCGCCAGCGTAGTCTTCGCGCGCGACTAGTCCGGCAGGCAGCGCTTCGCAGCAAAAGAATAGAGCCGCCCCTCACCGAGCAGATGTGCAGTGAAGGCGAACGTGCCAAAAACATCGGCGAAGACGGCACCGCGTACATTGAGACCACCGGTGAATGCGCCGAAGGCCGGCATCACCATCCGCATCTTGTCCGCGGCAAAACACCGCCGGCTCACGGCGCGACCGCGGTGCGAAATCCGAGCCATGGGGTGCAGGTGGCCGCCAACTTCGCCAGGCGCGCCGCTCGGCAAATGCCGGAAGGTCAATGAATCCAAGACCATGCTATCGGTGAACGTTCCCCCAACACCATCTGCAGGTTCGGGATCGTGATTGCCGGTAATCCAGATCCAATCACGGCCGCGCTGCATGACGCGCAAGCCATCGCGATCGCCCTCACTAAGACGCGCCGGGCCCCCGCCGTCATGGAAACTGTCGCCCAAGGCGATTACGCAACGCGGAGCGTAACGCGTGATCAATCGCGCCAGCCGCGCCAGGGTTGCTGCCGTGTCGTAAGGCGGCAATAACATTCCACGGGCGGCGAAACTCGAGCCTTTTTCCAGATGTAGATCGGCAACTGCTAGCAGACCTTGTTCCGGCCAATAGATCGCGCCATCAGGGTCGGCAAATAGCGAGACGCCGGCAAGAGCGACTACGTTGCTTCCTCGCGTTTCCAGATTGCGCGCCGCCGCCAGCGTCATTGCATGGCTTCCTTGATCAATTCGTCAGCCGCCTCGGCCAAAAGTGAATCCGAGGCTTCGCCATAGACCGTCTCGCGCCCTATCTCCAACAGCACCGGAACCGACAGCGGCGAGACGTGGTCGAGCGCTTTATGGACGATTCGGCCCCTGATGCGCGAGAGCATTTCGCCGAGCCGCTTGATGTCGAGCAGGCCGGTAGCGGCATCAGCGCGCGCAGCGCGCAGCAAAATGTGGTCGGCCTGATGCTTGCGCAGCACGTCATAGACAAGATCGGTGGAAATTGTGAGCTGACGGCGCGACTTTTCCTCGCCGGGGAAGCGCTTCTCGATCAATCCGGCAATGATCGCACAACTGCGAAATGTGCGCTTCATCAGGGCCGATTCCGCGAGCCAGGCTTCCAGATCATCGCCCAGCATGTCCTCGTCGAACAGTTGCGCGAGCGAGAGATCGCCACGCGCGATGCGCAGAGCGACGTCGCCAAGTCCCCAGACCGCCAGTGCATATTCGTTAGCGACGAAGCCGAGTGGCCGCAGGCGCGCCCGTTCCAGACGGCGCGTAAGCAACATGCCGAGTGTCTGATGCGCCAAACGGCCCTCGAATGGATAGCAGACGAGATAATGTTTTGCAGCGCGCGGAAATGTCTCGATCAATAAGTCGCCGGCCTTGGGCAACATCGACCGCCGTTGCTGGATTTCCAACCACTCGCGCACCTGGTCCGGCAGCGCGCGCCAGGCATCGGGCTTTGCCAGCAATGCGCGTACCCGCACTGCCAAGTAGGTCGAGAGTGGAAACTTGCCGCCTTCGTAAGCCGGCACTTTGGGATCGGTGGCGTTCGAGCGTGAGACATAGACCTCGTCTTCGACCAGCGCCTCGTATTTGAGAATTTCGCCAGCAAACACGAAGGTGTCGCCCAACCGCAAGGTATCGATGAAATATTCCTCGACCTCGCCGAGGAGTCGCCCGCCGCGCGGAACAAGGGTGCCGCTGCGGCGCGAACGCACAAGCCGCACCTTAATCATGTCGGCTGCAACGATGGTGCCGACATTCATGCGGTACCGCTGCGCCACACGCGGATGGGTGATTCGCCAGCGCCCATCCTTGCCTAGCCTGATTTTGGCAAAGCGCTCGTAAGCTTTGAGGGCATAGCCGCCAGTGGTAACGAAATCGACCGCTGCATCGAAATCTGCGCGCGTGAGCACAGCATAGGGCGCGGCCGCACGAACTTCGGCGTACAGCTCATCCGCAAAGAATGGCTC
>JBARNC010000663.1:0-8438 GCA_049802775.1 Pseudolabrys sp.
GGCGCGGACCGGCCGGAAAGATGCGCAGGTCCTTGGAGACGTGCTGGATGCGTTGGCTGCGTGGCTCGATAGCGTGATCGATCGGTAACTTCGCTGGGGTTGGCTCTGGCCAGCCCGCTCAGTTATAAAGTCACGCTGCTGTGGTGATGATTTTGATGTTGGCCGTTACCGCTTCGACGACGATGAGGACATGCGGGATTAGCAATACTTGGAGACTTCGAAATCGAGCCAAGAGAGAAATTGCCGCGCAATCCCGCGCTCTGCACGCTGACCGCGGCGGAATGCGCGCGCAATACGACTAAGTTCACAGGGGGAGGGAAGCATGTTATGTTTCAACCAATTTGGTTCAGAGCCGGAAGTGGTTGGCCTGATCAAATTGTGAAATATTCTAAGGAGTAGTCATGGGAGATCTTTCACGGCGATGCTTCGTTTCTGCGGCCATGGCCGTTGCGTTTTGTTGCGGCAATGCAGCGGCGCAGAACATGTCGCCGATCGCCGGCCAGCGAGTCGCACTCAAGGGCTATGACCCGATCTCGTATTTCACCGACGGCAAGCCGACAAAAGGCTCGAGCGAATTCACTTTCGCCTTCGACGACACGACTTACTGGTTCAAGAACGCCGAGCACCGGGATAAATTTATCGCCGACCCTGAGCGTTATGCGCCGCAATTCGACGGCTTCTGCGCGTTGCAACTCTCGCGTGGCCTCAAGGTCGAGGCCGATCCGGAGGCATGGACGATCACCAACGGCAAGCTTTACGTCTTTTCGGGCAAAGGCGGCGTGCCGAAATTCCAGGAGCAGCCGGTCGCCATTGCCGAAAAGGCTGGCGAGAACTGGCATCAGCTTCGCACGGCGCAATAGACAATCATAAAGCGCAGAAACCACGCCAGGCTATAGACCAGCCTTGTTCAGCGCGGCGACAAGCTTGTCGCGCAATTCCGCCTTGCGAAACAGCGAGCCAAAATCGGCGATGTCGAAGCGGGGATCGATCGAGCGCACCGTCGTGGCTTGCCGGACTGCATCGGCTTGGCGGCCGATTGCTGCGTAGGCGGCGGCCAGGATCACGTTCGTGTTGACGTCGGTCTTGTTGCGCTCGATCGAGCGTTCGAGCGTGCGGATCGCGTCGCCACTGCGGTCGGCGAGAAGATAGGCGACGCCGAGATCGAACGAATCAACCACCGTAAAATTGAGACCGAGCTTGCCGGCGGTCTCGAACGCTTTTACCGATGCATCGACATCGCCAGACCAAAGCAGCGCTCTTGCCAGTTCGGCATAAGCATCGGGATCACTGTTGTTAAGCTCCACAGCGCGCCGCGTTTCGTCCAGCGCGCGATCATAGTCGCCATAACGAAGATAGGTTCTGCCTAGCATGGCGTGCGCGCCCGCGCTGGTCGAATCGATGGCAATGGCTTTCTGGCCGAGGCTTTCAGCGCGCTGCATCGCCGCTTGTGGATCCGCTGTCCATCCCTGGGCGACAGCGTTCAGCTCGACGTGTCCCAGGCCGATGTAGGCGGGGGCATAGCCGGGATCGAGTTCTATGGCGTGATTGAATAGCACGCGCGCCTGTGAATTAGCCGTGCGGCTGAGGCGGCCCATAAGATCGCGCCCGCGCAGAACAACGTCGTACGCCTCCAGGCTGGTCGGCGGCTTGGTGGCGGCCTTTGCCAGTTCCAGATTGGTCAAGCGAGACGCGAGCGTGCCAGCGATGCGTCGCGTGATGTCGTCCTGCACCGAGAAAATGTCCTTTGGCGCAACGTCATAATTTTCCGACCACAACAAGGTGCCCCCGGCAGCCGCAGTAAGACGGATCGAAATGCGAATCCGTTCAGGGCTGCGGCGGATGCTGCCCTCGACGATGTAACGGACGTCGAGCTCGCGGCCAATCTCGTCCGGACGCGCATTTTTACCCTTGAGAGCGAATACAGCGCTGCGCGAACGGACGACGAATTCCGAAAAGCGCCCGAGCGCGGCAATAATGTCCTCCGTCAGGCCGTCGGCAAAGTAATCCTCCTTCGCGACGTCCGCGAGCGAGACCAGTGGCAGAACAGCGATCGACGGACGCGTTTCCGTACTGGACGATTCCGGAGCCGACGTTGTTTGTGACGCCGAAGGCGTAGCATGACGCATCGCCCACCACACGGCCGCACCGGCAAAGGCCAGTACTAGTGCCAGCGCGCCAGCCAGTATTGCGAAACTGCGCGCCCTGGCCGGGGCAACGCGACCAGGCGACAAGTCCGGGGCTGCCGCAATCGCCTGCGGCGCAAGGGCGAATACGCGAACTGGTCTGGCGATGTTCTTGACGTGCTGCTCGCCGCCATCTGTGAACGTCAATGGCAATTTGTCGCGCACTTGATCGCAAGCGATTTCTGAGATGCAGAGGCCCCCCGGTTCACAGATCGATTCAAGCCGCGCGGCAATGTTCACGCCGTCGCCGAAAATATCTTTGCCGTCAATAATGATGTCGCCGATGTTGATGCCAACGCGAAAGACGATACGCTTTTCTTCGGAAATGTCCTTGTTGCGTTCGATCGTCTTGCGCTGAAAGGTGACCGCGCAGGCGACCGCGTCAACCACGCTGGGAAAATCCACCAACAGGCCGTCACCCGTCGTTTTGACGATCCTTCCGCCATAAGCAGCGATTGCGGGATCGACATGGTCTTTGCGGACGGCCTTGAGTGCGCGCAGAGTCCCGACTTCGTCGGCCCCCATTAGGCGGCTATAACCAACGACGTCCGCAGCGAGAATCGCCGCAAGTTTGCGATCAACGTGCTCGTGCTTAGCCAAAATGGAAGGTCTCCACCGGACAGGTTACCTTATTCCCCCGGAGGCTGCATGCTGCAGGATCGAGGCTGGCAGGTTATAATCTGGGCGCTAGGCGGACCTTGGGGGTGGCGTTGTAAATCAATGCGTGGCTTATTGTCCGTGGCAGTAAGCTCGCGGCTCCTCGCCACCAGCATAGAGGGTTGTTATGCTTTCGGCTCTAATTGGGGTTCTGATCACTTGCGTCGTCGGCGCAATTTGTTTTTGGGCCATCGAAAAGTTCGTCAATGATAGTCGTTTGGCAAATCTTCTCAAATTGCTTGTGGTGCTGATCTGCCTGGGCGCTATCCTGCAACGGGTGCTGCCATTGGCGGGAATTACTTGGTTTTAGCCACGGCTCGATTTCCATCAGTCCGCACTCGCACCGGCACGCTATCGGCGGCGTGAACTTTAAAGTGCATGTTACTTCGGCTGGACGGGCTGGTCGCCGCAGGGACTGCCCGGTGGCGGGATCACCGGCATATTTCCGCCCGGCGGGGTCGGCTGCTTGATCCATGATTGTCCGCTATTGGCACTTAGCGGACAATTCGGCCGCACCCGCGTTTGTCAGGCGGGGCCGCCCGCCTGACGGATGGGATCTTGCAATCTAGGAACCGTGGATTTTCAAACTGTCGTGTGGGACCTGCTCGCGTTCGCGCATCCCATAGTCTCTTATCACTCCTGCAACGCGCAAACGATAATTGGAAAAAATTTCTCCGCGTCCTTTCGCCTGCGCCGTGCGGTGTTCGCTCGTGGTACGCCAGGCCTGTACCGCCGCCTCGTCCCGGAAAAATGAAAGCGACAAAATTTTTCCCGGCTCATAGAGGCTTTCGAAGCGCTCGATTGAAATAAAGCCATCGATTTTTTCGAGTAGCGGTTTGAGTTCGGCAGCGATATTTAGATAGTCTTGTTTGCGGTCGGCCTTCGGCCACACCTCAAAGATGACTGCGATCATTTCACAATCCTCCAGCTAGCCAGATCAAAAGAAGCGCCAGCAGCCCGCCGGCGCCTGCGAAACTCAGCAACGAACCACGGCCATCGACAAAGCGATCGGTAAACTTCTGCAGTACCAGCGGTGCCGCAAGAATGGCAAGGCCGCCACCGATGACAGCGGCGTACCAGGGGATCAACCGCCAAGCGGCGAAGAAAGCAACCAGCAAACTTATGAAGGCGACGGCAATCGAGCCGTAAAGAATGAACCCGCCAAATCCCGACGCTAGGGCAGGGGCACGCTGCTCGCGCGGGAATTGACCGCTCGCGGCCAGCACGTGCAAGCAAACAAAAAGGAGGAGGGCGGTGAACAGCGCGAGCGGGATTAACGCGGCTTCGGGCAGCATCTGACCGCTTCCACTTGACCGTCAAAAACGATTGTCTCTAACATACGAGACATATATCAGCGGCTTGTGAATAGGCGCAACGCGGGGGCTGCATGTCGACAGCGGAGACAACGAGTAAGCCTGCTCGGGCCGAAAGCAAGCCAGCGCCGGAAGCCAAAAAGGCTGATGGCAAGCGGGAAAAACGCACCATTACCGAAATCCGGGAATCAAAAAAGACCGGCGAGAAGATGGTCTATATGTCGGTGCCGGACTACACCTCCGCGCAATGGGCGGAGATGGCAGGCGTCGATGTCGCGGTGCTGGGTGACAGTCTGGCGATGATCGCACATGGTCATCGCAGCACAATTCCTGCGACCATGGATATGATGGTGATGCATGGACAGGCCGTGCGCCGCGGCGCGCCAAATACCTTCCTGCTCGGCTGCATGCCCTATCAAAGCTACAATACGGTTGACCGTGCGCTGGTCAACGCAACGCGCTTCATGCAGGAATCGCTGTGCGATGCGGTGAAGCCGCAGGGCGGCAAGTCGCAGGCGCATATTTTGCGTGCGCTGGTCGATGCTGGGATTCCAACTGCGTCTCATATTGGGCTTACGCCGCACACCATCGCGATGTTCGGCGGCTTCAAGATTCAGGGTCGCACCGCAGACGCAGCAATGAAGATTCTGGAAGACGCGCTCGCAATCGAGGACGCTGGCTGCTTCATGCTGGAATTCGAGGCGGTGCCGGCCAAGATCGCCAAACTCATCTCCGAGCAGCTCTCAATACCAACCATCGGCATTGGTGCCGGGGTTGGCTGCGATGGGCAAATCCTGCTTTGCTACGACCTTCTCGGCGTTTTTACCGACTTCAAGCCTAAATTCACCAAACGGTTTGCCAAACTGACCGAAGTCGCGGTGACCGGCATCCGGCAATACGTAAAAGAGGTAAAAGAAGGCTCGTTCCCGGACGATGAGCATTCCTACACGGTCAACGAGGCCGAATACGAGAAGTTCGCGGCGATGGTTGCGAAGCGAAGGCAGGTTTGAGGTGGCGCGAACGCAAACCAGCGCATTACGTCGGGGCGCAGGCGCCCTGAAAGCGCGCGGAGGATTAACGCCGCGCGCCGACACGCTCACCGAGCAGGCCTATCGGTTGATCGAAGAACAGATTGTGACGCTGCGGCTCAAACCCGGCGATGTGCTATCCGAGCATATGCTGTCAGCGAGCTTTCATATTGGGCGCACGCCAATCCGCGAAGCCCTGCAGCGGCTAGCGCGCGAGGGGCTCATCACCATCCTGCCCCGTAAGGGCATTCTGGTGTCGGATATCAATCCGCGCAGCCAGCTGCTGGTGCTCGAAGTCCGCCGTGAAATCGAACGCCTGCTCAGCCGCGCCGGGGCCGAGCGCGCGACCAAGGAACAGCGCGCGCAATTGCAAGAAATTGCTCAAGGCATGGATCGCGCTGCCAAGACCAATAATGATTTGGAATTCATGCGGCTCGACCGCGAACTCAACCGATTGATGATCGACTGCGCCCACAACGATTTTGCCGCTCGGTCGATGAAGCTGCTGCAAGGACTGTCGCGGCGCTTCTGGTACATGCATTACCGCGAGGCCGCCGATCTACCGCTGTGCGCCCGGTTGCATGCCAACCAGGCGCGCGCGATCGCGCAGGGCAATAGCGAAGCGGCGGCGCGCGCCAGCGACAAACTGATGGATTATGTGGAAACTTTCACACGCGCGACGGTCACGGTGTAACGTCCATGAAAACCTATGAGGGAAAGCGTACGATCGATGGGTTAGTCGTAACTGTCGACGGCAAACGCCTGGACGAGCACTATGACGTCGAGCGCTTCACAAAATATGGCTTTGAATGGACCTACGAGGGCGAAAGCCCGCAACAATTGGCGTTCGCGATCCTCTACGATTTTCTGGGCGACAATAAGCGCGCCGGCGCTCTGTCAGAACCTTTTATGAAACAGGTGGTCGCCAATCTGGACAACGACTGGGTCCTCACTGGGACGGACATCGATACGTTTCTGCATAGCAAAGTAGCGACGTAGTCGGGAGGAGGTCGAGCAAGGCGACGGAAAGGCAAAGCGCTCTGTGCTTGTTGCTGACATGCGTCTGATATATCGTCGTTCAAAATCACAACGATAATGGGACGGCCCTCAAAGCAGGGCCCAAGGGAGGGATCTCATGGCAATTTCTCGCCGCAAGCTACTCACGTCTGCCGCTGCGCTCGGCGCTCTGTCGGTGTCGGATGGTGTGTTCGGCCCCGCGATTGCGCAGAACAAGCCATTGCGCATCGGCATCCTTGCACCACGCGCCGGCATTGCCGCAGCGCCTGGCCTCAATGGCATTCGCGCCACCCAGTGGGCGATCGATGGCTTCAATGCCAAGGACGGCATCGGTGGCCGTAAGGTTGAGCTAGTGATCGAGGACGAATCCTCGCCAAAGGATACAATCGAGCGGTTCAGCAAGCTCGTCCAGCAGGAAAAAGTCGACTGCGTGCAGGGCATTATTTCCACTGGTGTTGGTCTTGCGCTGGGGCCGGTGGTTGAAGAGGCACGCGCGCTTACGATCTATTGGGACGGCACCACGCAGGACGGTGTAGACGAGAAGATTCCCAATCCACGTTACCTGTTCCGTTCGACCGACAACGAATGCGAGGCGGTCATGTCCTCGCTGCTCGCGATTAAATATTGGAAGGGCAAATTCGTTACGATTGCCGGTATCAATCCGGACTATTCGTACGGCCGCAACAACATGGCGGCCTTTGTCGCAATTTTGAAACGGTTCAACATTGACCACCAGGTCGTTACCGAACAATGGCCCAAGGTCGGCACCATGGATCTCACTAGCCATGTCGCCGCACTTAAGGCCGCTAAACCCGACCTCATTTTCTCCTCGCTGTTGTTCGCCGATCTGCCGGTATTCATGAAGCAGGCGCATGCGGCCGGACTGACCGAAGGCACCAAGCTCGTGTTCCCGGCCGCCGGCTGGCAGCACACGCTGATGAAAAAGGAATTCACGCCGGAAGGCATGCTGTTCGGCCACAACACGCTCTATTTCGCTAACCCGAATGCCTCGCCATTGGCGAAGGAATTTGTCGCCTGGTATGAAAAGACGCACAACGACTACCCCGAGTGGGAAGCCGACCGGGCCTATTTTGCGATCGCCTCCTACAAGGCAGCCGTCGAAAAGGCGATGAAGGCCAAGGGTGGATCCTGGCCATCACAGGACGACGTCATCGACGCACTGGTCGGGCTGTCGATTGAGAGCCTTGGTGGCAAGAGTTCGTGGCGCAAGGACCACATTGCCGATCAGACCTTCGTGCAGGGCCTGACCACGCATAAAAACAATTATGATTTCGTGACGCTGGGCACCTTTGAGAGCATGTATTCCACCGAACTGCAAAAGCCGCCGGGAGCAAATTTCTGGGAGTGGATTAAGACCGCCCAATTTAAGACCTGATACGGCAAACCGGATTGGATGTCCGCGTTTGCAAACATTCTAGCCGGCGGCGTATTTCACGCCGCCGTCTTATTCTTGGTTGCCGCTGGCTTGCAACTGGTCTTCGGTGTTCAGAAGATCGTCAATCTTGCGTGCGGATCGTTCTATGCGCTCGGCGCCTATTTCGGCATCACTTTTATCAGTTATGCGACCCAGCTCGGCCTCTCAGCCTGGTTGATTTTTCCGGGTCTTATTGTCTCTGGAATTCTGCTCGGCTTTATCGGTCCACCGATCGAACGTCTGCTGCGCAGCATCTATGGGCGCGACGAGAGCTTCCAGCTGCTGCTGACATTTGCATTGGTACTTATTTTCCAGGACGTTTTTAAATTCTTTTGGGGCGCCAACCCACGTTCGCTTGATAGCGCTTATCTGATCTATGGCACCTTAAGCGCGGGCGACTTCAGCGTGCCGGTGTATAATTTGCTGGTGATGCTGGCGGCGATCGCGATCGCCGGCGGGCTTGGTCTTTTCCTGCAGCGTACCAATTATGGCCGCCTTCTGCGCGCCACCGCCGAGAACCGGGCCATGGCGGAGGCCCTCGGCGTCGACGTACGGCGCATCTATGCGGCAGTGTTCACACTCGGGGCAATTCTCGGGACGACTGCGGGCGCCCTGGTGGTGCCGACGGCCGCCGCCTCACTCGATATGGCGATCGATTTTGTTATCGAGGCATTTGCCGTCGTTGTCATCGGCGGGCTCGGCTCAATGCGCGGCGCGCTCGTAGGAGCGCTGATTGTTGGGCTGATTCGAGCACTGTCAATTGTATTTTTTCCCGAACTTGAGGTGCTCGCAATCTATGTGATCG
>JBARNC010000664.1:0-4903 GCA_049802775.1 Pseudolabrys sp.
GCCGTGCTGGGGGCAACTTGCCAAGCCTTCGCCGTACACGACCATTGAGCTCGCCAGTGTAAGTCGCATGACGCCCGCCCGCGCCATGCCGGCAAGCAGCACGGCCGTTCCGACATCGTTGGACGCGGCATAATCCGGTAAATCAAGAACGTCGACACCCAGGCCGACTTTTGCCGCGAGGTGAATGACAGCATCCACATCGATCAGCGCTTGATCGATAGCATCCGCATCGCGCAGGTCGGCAACATGTAGCTCTGCGCCGTCCAGCGTTCGCGCACTGTCGGCAGCATGGACATCGGGGCGCAGCGAATCCAGAACACGCACGCTATGTCCGCGGGCGAGAAGTTCGCGCAGAACATGGCGACCGATGAACCCGGCGCCGCCGGTGAGGAGGACCCGCATGTTCACGCCGTCCGCTGCAACATGGCAAGCCGCAGGAAAGTCGTTGTAATCTTCCATCCCGCATGCAGGCCGGCGACGGCATTGCCCGACACTTTCGAAACGCCGCCCTGCCGGCAGCGATGCTCCACGGGGATTTCCACGATCCGACAGCCGGCGGCGGCCACGCGCATCTGCATTTCGAGATTCCATCCATAGGTCGGCTCAGCCATATGGAGCGAGCGCAGACGGTCGACGCGCATGGCGCGGAATGGCGACATGTCGGTAAAGCGCACGCCATAGGTGACGCGCAGGAGCAGGCCGGCGAGCCAGCCAGCGACAATCTGCTGCGGCGTCATGCTACCCGGCTCGCGTCTACCGCGCAGGCGCGAGCCCATAACGAAGTCTGCCTCATCCGCCGCAATCGGCCGCACGACGGCGGGCAAAAAATCGGGAACATCGCTGCCGTCGCCGTCGAGAAAGCAAACGATCTTGGCATCGGGCCGCACGGCATTCAGTCCGGCCGCACAGGCTCGACCATAACCGCGCTTGGGCTCCCGCACGACCCGCGCGCCCGCCTCGGCGGCCCGCTCCGCGGTTCTATCGGTTGAGCCGTTGTCGACAACAATTACCTCGTCAACGTTTTGCGCGAGCACTTCGCAGACGACGCCGGCGATCGCCGCCTCTTCGTTGAGACATGGGATGACGACGGAGACAATTCGTTCTCCAGCGGAAAAACGCATGGCCGTCAGGTCGCCGGCGCGGTCTGTCGCGCACGCATGAATTGCCTCGTCGCCGGCGCTTCAGCGCCGATCAAATCCATGGCCGCAAAAGGTGGGTGCTCGCCAGACAATTCGGCGTCGAGCATGCGTAACGACATCGCATCGTCCACATCATACCAGCCGGCCACATTCACGACCGGCACACCGACCTCGCGCGCGCGGTCAAGTGTGCGCTCGTAGACTTCGCTTGTGCTCCACGGAATTTCCGCAAACAATCGTGCAAGCGGCTTGGATAATCCAATCAGCGTGTAGCCACCGTCGAAGGCCGGGCTCAAGACTACATTGTCGCCGCAGCGCACCGCATCAACGGCCTGACGCAAGATCGCCTTGGGCAAGGTCGGCGAATCCGAATTGAGAAGGAGCGCGCCGGCGTGCCTCGCCTGGATAAGATCAATGGCGGCCTGGAGCAGGCGCTCGCCGAAATCGCCATCGATTTGCGGCAGGAGCCTGAATTCCTTGGGCAACAGTCGCTTGAGCGACGCCTCCGAGCCACGCGGCGTATAGACAGCGTACCCCGTGACGTCGCCGTCGGCGGCCAGGCTTTGAATGGTTTTCGACAGATCGCGAATGAAGCAGGCGGAAATCGCCGCGCATTCGTCGGGCCGCAAAGGAGGTGACAGCCGTGTCTTCGACGCGCCGCTCATTGGTGTTTTGCAAATGATCGCTACTGCAACGGTGCTCAAGCGTCGATCCTCAAGTCTTTCAATTTGCGGTCATTTGCTTCGCAGCACACAGCGATAACATGAAAGCAGATAGCAAAAAGCTATTGATTAGAACTTGCAGCATTAGTCATGTTCAATAAAAAGTGAGCGATTCTGATCATTTAGCCGAAATATTCGTGTGCTCGGCCATCCTCACTGCTTGCATTAATCCGGCATCTCCCGCATCGGTATCGGTGAACGCATTGCGCGATCAACTCATCCAAGATTTATGCCATCGGTCCTTCACGTTCTCCTATGCAGTATTGCCGCGCTCACATTTTGGGGCACGGTCGGCTTTGCGTTTAGCCGCCGGCTGGCGCCCGTTTCGCTCGCGATGCCGCTCGCACCCGCGTTGGGATGGGCGCTTCATAGTGCGTTCGCACTTCCGCTTTTTCGGCTGATCGGCTTTACGCCATGGACGGTTTGGCTTAGCTCCGTGGTGGTCTTGGCGGCGCTACCTTTTGCTCATCGTCTGCCGGCTGCTGATGAACGCTCGTCTGATGTCCACGTTCCGCCCTGGGCCTATGGTCTCGCTGCCGCGCTCGTTGTCGTGCCGGTCATTGCAATCTTCCCAAAAGTCTCAAGCGGCACGGTTACGCTCGCCGAACCAATCTTCGACCACTCGAAGGTTGCGATCATCGACGAGATGACCCGCCTCGGTGTTCCCCCGGGGAACCCGTTTTTTGCCGAGGCCGGATACGACGGACCGTTCGCTTATTACTATCTCTGGCATTTTAGCGCAGCTGAGCTTGCCTCGGCCTTTCACGTGAGCGGCTGGGAAGCCGACATCGCCTTGTCGGCCTTCACAGCCTTCTCATCACTCGCACTCATGATGGGCTTTGCGGCCTGGATCGGGGGACGCGCCGCGGCCGTCTGGGTCGTTCCGCTTGCTTTTGCTGCGTCCCTACATCCGGTCCTCGAAGCCGTGCTGGGAGACGACATCTACTATTCGATATTTCTTCCGCCAACGGGGTTTGCCGGTTGGCTGTTCCAGACCACATGGGCACCCCAGCACATTGCCTCCACCTCGTGCGTTCTTCTGTCGAGCTTTTTGCTCATGCAGCTCGCGCGCCAGCCGTCCGCGCCCATGCTCGTCATTCTCGCGCTGGTGACGGTCGCCGGATATGAAAGCTCGATCTGGGTGGGCGGCATCTTGTTCGCCGCAGCGTCGCTAATCTTGGCGCTCATTCTGCTGGCGGACGCGTCTGCGCATGCGCGAATGCGCTTCGCAGCCTCGTCGGTCGGCGCCGCGCTACTAGCAGCAATTTTGGTCTTTCCCCTTCTTTACGATCAGTTCCTCAATGCCACCGCGCGCGGCGTCGGCAGTCCGATCGCGTTTTATCCCTATCCGGTCTTCAATACAGTCCCCGACGCGCTGCGCCGGATTCTCGACATTCCAGGATTTTGGCTGGCGCTGCTGGTGATCGAATTCCCCGCCATTTACATCCCCGGCGTAATCTCGCTCGTCGGTACCCTACGCTCGAAATTTGTCGCTGGCCCGGCGTTTCTGATGACAAAATTGTTCTTGGGCCTAGCCCTGGTAAGCGTGTTCATCGCAGGAAATTTCACCATCACATTCGCCAACAACAACGACCTTGGCTGGCGCGCCGTCCTGCCCGCTGTGTTCATTTTGACAATTTTTGCTGCAACCGGCCTGTCGCGTTGGCTATCAGCGCGCGCCCCGCTCGCCGTAGGGATAGCTTTGTTGCTTCTTTTACTCAGTCTGCCCAAATCGTTCGAGCTCGCGGCCGGGTATGCCCGCGGCTCTCCCTCCGTATCGGATCAGACCTTTGCCATAACGCCTGCGATGTGGGACGCCGTCCGCCGGCACACGACGCCGGCTGAACGCGTCGCAAATAATCCGCTTTTCATGAAAGATTTAACGCCCTGGCCGGTAAATATCTCATGGGCACTCTTTGCCGATCGCCGGTCCTGCTTCGCAGGTAGTGAACTGGCGCTGCTCACTTCATTGCCGCGCAACGATGTTGAGAAAATCGACGATCAATTCCAGCGCGTCTTCGACGGCAAGGGGAATGCGGACGACGTGCGGGACTTGGCGAGGCGCTATCAGTGCCGCGTGGCGATACTCACGTCATCGGACGGAGCCTGGCGGCACGATCCGTTTGCCGACAGCAGTTTTTATAAATTGATCGAAGAAAAGGCCGGCGAATGGAAGATTTACCGCGCGGTTGAGGCGGCAATTCCGGCTGTTGCACCGCAGCACCAATGATGAGACTCGATCGCTAGCGGCGTCCGAGCGCGATACGGATAATCTCGTCGTCGGTGATTGTCTGATCTTGTTCCTGCGACCAAGTTGGCGCCGCTTCATAGTCCTGCGGCCCCATATCCAGAGAGTCAATCTGACGGCCGAGAATGGCAACGACCTCGATCGGAACCGCGACCGGCCGACCGAACCAACCAAGCCATTTACTATAGGAAACAATTAGCCTGATTTTTCCCTCCGGCGTGCGCACGACCTTTTGCACGCGGCCGAGCGTTACGTCGTCACCGTCGAGCACCGGCAAGCCGATCAGATCGCCGACCCTCACCTTTTGGGGAAAGCGGCGCGCCATTTTGGCTTCAGGCGAATCGTCCTGGTCGGCGCCTTGCGGCGGCGCGGCCCCTTGCTGCTCGGCGCTAAGGGTGCTCGCCAGCGGAACCATCAACCACACCGAGAGCAAAAATATAACGGCCTTTCGCCTATCCATGAACGGCACCGTCGTCGTTTGATGCGGCGATCATTGTCTCGCAGCAATCAATAACATGGAAGCAGATAGCAAAAAGCTATCGAACTCATCGTCTAAACGTTATTGAATATTGCCGGCACATATATAACCTCGTTCGGCAATTGGACGGAGTTGTGTCGCCGAAAAGTTCCGACGTTTCCCAACGCACTGGAGCACTCGCCCAAAGGTACAGGCAATGAAAAGGCTTCACCCCGCTCCGCTCCGCATCATGCATTGGACCAATGCTGTCGCCATGTTCATCATGATCGGCAGCGGCTGGAAAATCTATAATGACGAGGTCATTTTCGGATGGCTG
>JBARNC010000665.1:0-3088 GCA_049802775.1 Pseudolabrys sp.
GTGTGGAACTCGAACGGGGTGGTTCTGCAACTGGAAGGACGACAGCACGGATTTGAGGTTTCCCTTAGTCTGAGTGGGATGACGATATCTTTGCAATAACGCCAGCGAAGCGGGCTGATGTCCGCTAAGTACCAGAAGCGGACATTCACAAAATGATCTGCGCAAACAGAAAGACCGCCTCGCGGTGGTCTCTCCGAAATCCGATTTTAGGTGTTCGCTACGGCTAAAAAAGCCCCCACTTCCACGCCAGGATGGGGATCACGATGACTATCCCGATGATGATCCCTAATATTTTTAGCTTTGTGGTGCGCCTTGCGTTCGCCTCTTGAGAATCGCGTCCAGTCGAACCGGCTCGTTGGTCCCGCTCAAGGCGGCGTCTCATCGCTCTCAAGCGCTGTGTCTCTTCGTCAAGCGTGTCAATTTTCTCGTCGAGCCGCGCCATCTTCGCTTTTGGCGCATCGGTGCCGCGCAGCTTTTCGAGCGCTTGGCCGACGGAGAGTTTAGTTGTTTCGGCCATAGTAAAATCCTCTACTTGTGAAGCCGAGGACGGGAAGGGGTAGAGCGAACGCCGCTCTCCTCCTCCCGGCCCGGTTTCAGGGGTATCCGGCTGCTGGACCGGCGCAAGCGGAATAGCCTGTGCCGACGACGCAAGGGCCACGCAAAGGCAATAGCGATCTACCTGATTATTCGTTCCTCCCGTGTGCCTTCAAGAAGGGATTTTTTTGAAGCATCGATAGTCGTGGCTTTTGGCTCAACAATCGTTGACCCAGATCAAAATGGCACCGAAATCGGAAACTTTTTCTGGTGAAGTGTGGCTTTTTTGCACTAGTTAGAAACCGAATATAAATGAAACAATGACTATACTTATTTTCGCATTCAATGCGGGGGATACCGTATGAGAAAATTCTTAGTTGTAATCTGCTCTATGGCTCTCGCCTTCGGCCTCACGGCTTGCGTAGGCAAGGGTCCGATTGGTAAGGGCAAAGCTCCGGCTCCGGTTGTTACCAAAGGCTGATTCGAATCGGGACGGCGCCAACGCACACGAAGCCTAGCTGCAAAGCTGGGGCTTCTGCCGCACTGGCCTGTTTAGGGGCCGCTTTTAATCTTTGGCCGTGATTGCGCGAATTCCACTGTCGGCTGTTACTCAAAAGCGAACATTGTTTGGTGGCTGCTGCATGTCCGCTTTGTGCCAATAGCGGACTACCAGCGCCTCCCGACGAAAGCGTCGCATTATTGATCTACGTCATTGCCGCGAAAGCTCCTCCGCGCCTTTCATCTCGAAGCTGAAAAGTTACAGCGGAGGATAAGATGAAATTGGATTTTTGGACGAGAGCGGTGCTCACCCTGATTGCCATTTCATTGGCGGTAATTGCTTGGAAGCTACCAATGTCGGGAACGAGCTACGCGCAAGTCGGGTGCGGCACGTTTGACAACCCGTGTTTTATTAGCACGGGCGAACTTCCTCTCCGCGTCAGCGTACAACCTCCTTCCGCGCCCAACACGAAATGAGCGCATAGGACGGCGCGATGTCCGCTGTGCCCCCAAAAGCGGACATTCACTGACATCCATCGAATGTCCTCTTTGTGCCAATAACGGACATTGCTTAGATGCCGTGCCAAAATAGAAATCCGATCAGATGTTTTGATCAAGCGGCCGCGATATCCCGCGTCCTTCCGGCTCCTGCGCTAGCCAAGCAAAATTGTCAGTCGGTCTTATCGCGCGCTTTTTTACTGGCGCAGGAAAGCCGCATCGAGAGCCGCATTGCATCGCGAGGAAACCGATCGCCTGGCGGTTGTCAGGCATCCGAGAATATTGCCGCTGCTCGCGGCAACGCCTCCGCAAAGCTGCGCTGCGTCTCTATCACACATGCGTACAACATTGTTCGCCAATACAACGCATCTTTTGGGAAGTTTTTCTTGGTCCTTTTGGAGACATTCGAGCATGTTGTTTGCTTGCACTGGCACACCGCTGCACAGCTTTATAAGTTCTTTGCCGCAAGTTACCGCGGCTGCTCTGCCTTTTTTCGGATTGTCCTGCGCTTGAGCAACATTGAAGTGGACAGTAGAAATTAGGATGGCAACGGAGAGAAGCCACGCTGGGATGATCGCCGCGATGGCACAATAGCGGACAGTCCTTTGCATCGTTTCCTCCTGATTACTTAAAGGCGTGAAAGGAAGATTTCGACCCGCCCGAGAACGCCTGTAGGCATTGAAAAGTACTATACAGCACCCTTGACCCACAACTAAGAAGTACGAAAATATCCGCACGCGAAAATCCTCGTCGTTTGCAGCTCAACGTTTCGTAGGCACAATCTTCACACCTGGCAACAATACCAGGCGCCACACTCGCGGCGAACTGTCAGACCTTCCAAACCTTTGTTAGACTAAAATGGGCCTGCACCGGATTTGGCAAATCATGAAGGGGTGGCGCTGGCCGTCGGCAGCCGTGGTGCTACTTTCACTACTCGCGGCGTTCAGCCGATCCAGCGGCGCCGGCCCTGACCTGATGGCGGAGCAGCCCTTCATATCCCGCGCCGAGGTTCGCCAGCAGGGCGCGGTGACCGTTCGCGCTGCGGTGCTGACCGACGACGAAAGTGAACGCTATTTCGGCGCGTCGCTGGCCGACCAAGGCATCCAGGCCGTTTGGCTGAGCGTGGACAACGCCGGCGATTCGCTGCTGCGCTTCCTGCCGATCATCACCGATCCGAATTACTTCTCGGCCCCAGAGGTCGAACGGCTACTTCGCTTCTGGTGGCGGGGCAGTGCCAATGCGTCGATTGCAGCAAAAGTGGCGCGAGCCCCGGTTCCGGATGTGATCCCGCAAAAGCAAACTGTTGCCGGGTTCGTCTTTACGCACCGTGAAGGTGGTTTGAAGCTGCTTGAGGTCGGGTTTGGGTCCGATAGGCAGATGCTTCGTTTCAGGTTCGTGCTGCCGGTAGGCGGCCCCTCATACGCGATCCAAAACGTCGATTTTGGAAGCATTTATCCGCCTGGTACAGTCGAAGCTGTCAATCTTGCGACGCTGCGCGAAAAGCTGGCGCAGTTGCGCTGTTGCGCTACCAACAAGGCCGGCAATTCCAACGGTGACC
>JBARNC010000666.1:0-4345 GCA_049802775.1 Pseudolabrys sp.
CGTTTGACGTAGGGCTTCACGTAGGCCGGCGGCATCAGCTTTACCGTGTGGCCGAGCGACTTGAGCTCCCGCGACCAATGGTGCGATGAGGCACAGGCCTCGATGCCCACCAGGCACGGTGGCAACTCTGAATCCTGGTTGCATCAACAGCAACCAAACTTATGGCACTCACGTGCCAGTGGGGGAGCCGTCCACAGCATCAGAAGCGGAGCTCCGACCGGCACAATGTACCTACACAATAGTAGGCTTTGATGGGGCAGTAGGCTTTGATGGGGCTCGCTGGATCTCGCGCATGTCCCCATGGTGTATGGTAGCCACCTGACCATTGTCCCAGGCGATCGTGACTGCATCCCAACTCATTTCGGTGATTATGCCGCTGTCAGTGGCATCGCCTCGCCAATAAACGCGGTTGCCCTTCTTGAGGCCTTTAGATTCGGCGGCGTTCATCGACCCCTCTCCTCATTGTGCCTTCTCCAGTCCGCGCAATGTCCGCTCTTCCCTCACAAGCAGACATTGGCTGACTTTCACCAAGTCCGTCCGATTAGGGCCTAGCCGATTAGCCTGAACCGCTACATATTGGCGGTATGATCCGGCTTATCGTTCCTATTTATATGCTCATAACAGCGGTTATGACGGCAACCGTATTGGATATCGTTGCCCATTTTGGCTTCGGTATCGCCCGCAGCACGATCCGTACAGATGCGCTTGCCGGCATCATTTTTGTCGGGATCGCCTTGGCCGGTAGCACCTTACTAAAACGGAATAAGTAGACGTCAGACCACCGCACGAACGCAGCAGTAAGTGATGCCGGGCCGGAGTTACGTCCGCTCTGGGTCAAAAGCGGACATATTGCGACGCGGAAGCCATGTCCGCTTTACCCCCGAAAGCGGACATTGGGCGGCACCTCTTCGATGTCCGCTTTGTGCCAATAGCGGACATTGCGGCGCTTCATTCGATCACCCCGTTGCCGCCCTATGCCGCCGATCCCGGCTGGCGCAATTTTAATCCGGCAGACCTAGCTTCCTGAGATTATCGGCCATACGGTCGAGAGTTGGCGCCGAGAATACCATCGCTTGTTTAAATTTGGCGACCGTCAGACCCGGATAGGCGCGCATCATCTCGGCATAGGCTTCCCTGGCCTCCTCCATCCGGCCGGCGCCGGCCAGCGACGATGCCAGGTTGCGGTAAATCCACATGGCGTGAGGCCGTTCCTCAAGAGCCCTTCGGTAATGCGCCACTGCCTTGTCATAGGCCTGCGCGACTTCATGCGCCGAACCCATGCCGACATAATTGTTGAAATTCATCGGATCGAGTGGACTCAGCCGCAAAGCGCGCTCGAAATTCTCGATCGCACGCTCCGGCCGGTCGGCATAATTCTCAAGCCATCCGAGGCGACTCCATGCCCAAGCGGCGTTGGGATCGAGCGCGAGCGCGCGCTCCAGGAGTACGCGCGCCGTTCCATGATTGCGCATTAAGGTATGCACCGTACCAAGCACTGCGAGAATGAGCGGATCGTCGCCGCTCAGCTCGGCCGCTCGTTCGGCAAACTTCCTCGCCAAGGCCTGGCTCGCTGCAATATCGTCAGCCCAGTTGTAGACCGAGCACTGAGCGTGACACCAACTGGCGAGTGCGAGGGCCAGCGGGTATTCCGGATCGATCGCCAGTGCCTGGTCAAGCAGTTCGAGCGCTTTGGCGCTTTCCTCTTTCTCGAGGACCCACACGTGAGGCATCGCGCGCATGGCATAGTCGTAGGCGCCCAAATCCTGCGGCGGCTTGCGCCGCGAGCGCTCAATCTCGGCGATCCGGATAGATGGCTGCAGTGCGCCCGCCACTTGTTCCGTTATGCGATCCTGAAGGTCGAAAATGTCATCGATGGTGCCATCGTGACGCGCCGTCCAGACATGGGCGCCGCCTTCCGTTTCAACGAGTTGCACGGTAATCCGAAGGCGGGCGCCGGCCTTCTGCACGCTGCCTTCCAGCAGATAGGCGACGCCCAACTGACTTCCGATGTCGCGCACGTTCGTCGCTCGACCCCTGTAGGTGAACGCTGAGTTGCGCGCGATCACGAAGAAGGAGCGGATGCGCGACAGCGCCGCGGTAATCGCTTCAACGATGCCATCCGCTAGATATCCCTGATCCGGTTCGGCTGACAGATTGTCGAAGGGCAGGACCGCGATCGATGGTTTATCCGGCAGCCGAGGCGCCGCAGCTGCTAGGTTGGAAGGCATTGTGTCGATGGCGCTGCCGCCTGTAAGCGAGATTTGATCGCCGCGAACTTCACCCACGAAACGAATGCCCTTGCGGGCGATGGTGCGGATCAACCGTTGGTGATCACCGCTGTCGCCGATGGCCTGGCGGGCCGCGTTGATCCGGCTGCCGAGCGTGGATTCCGAGACAATACGGCCATGCCACACGTGCTCGATCAGATCGTCTTTGCTGACGACCCGTTCGCGATGACGGATAACGTATTGCAGAAGGTCGAGAACTTGCGGCTCGACATCGACCAATTCGGTCCCACGCCGCAATTCCTGCCGATCAACATCAAGGGAATAATCTTCGAACTGGTAGATCAATCGGGTTGCTCCCGTGAAAGCAGGCCTTTGAAAGCATTCTAAGGATAAATCGGGGCAAATTCAGCGGTAAATCGGGCTTCCCGCAAGGACCCCGCCGCGCGCCGATGGCATGGATAGGCTTCATTTTAAGGGGGTATCGATGACCACGCAGGACGCTTCGCTGGTGGCGCTGCATCCGCGAACGCAACGAATTGACGAAACTCGGCCACCCAAGAATTGGCGGACTTCTCGTGCAGCAAAGCCGACGCCAGCGCAGAGACTAGTAAGTGGTTCTGGGAAGCCTAGATCCAATGCCCGCTTTGGGTCGATTTCGTTGAAAAAGTCCGCAGTAAGATCGTATTGAATCAAGTTGGCGTCTGATCGCGTGGTCGAAGGTTATCGCTCCGATTTCAGACCGGCTTCAGGTTGGGCATCGGTACCAGCTCGGCCAGCTTCCGAAGGTTCTGGGCGGTTGCTGCGAGGATGAACTCATCGCGGGCGCCACACGGTCCTCGCAGTCGGAGTCAATCCAGCTTGAGTATCCGCTTGAGGTGCGCAAACAGCATCTCGACCTTCTTGCGGAGTCGTCGAGATATTCGACCTTCCCAAGACTTTGCAATCTGGCGCGCCATATCACGAGCGTCTTCGTGGATTAAGCGTGACACCTTCCGGGCCGGCTCCTTTGGACAGCAGTGGGGTTTTAAGGCGAGCCCGTAAATCTGCACATTTTCGACGTGAGCGGCGGCGTGGAGCAGCCGAAGCTGATCAAATCGATCCCAATTGCCGAAGGCTCGCATCATGTCGCGATCACGCCCGACGAGCATTACGCCTTCGTGCAGAATGCCCTGCTGAACCTGCCAGGGATGAGCGACGGTTCGGTGACCGTGGTCGACCTTCAGAAACAGGAAGTCGTAAAGAACATGGACACGCTCAAGGATGCGGGGTTTAACCCGAACTGTATCGTTCTGCTGCCGGCTTGGTACAACGCCGCCGGCCACTGAAAGACCACAAGACGCATGGCTTCGGTGCTTGGTGAGGAATTTTCCTCGCCAAGCACCGCGTGGCAACTGCAAGTATTCCTGCCAAGTTCATATCGATCGCCCCAAGCTGCCGATTAGCAGCTGAGATTTATTGGCGAGCATAGAGTGTTCTTAAAAGGCAACAATGTCCGCTTTGGGTCGGAACGATGTCCGCTTTACCCCCGAAAGCGGACATTGGTCGGCGGCTCATGCATGTCCGCTTTGTGCCAATAGGGACGTTCGCGTCCTCGATAGAATACAAAGAGCCGTCAATGGAGGGAGTGGTTCCCCACACTCGCGTTCCCACACATTACGCTTGCGGTGCGGGTTCGGCGGGTGGCGGTTTGCTGCCTCCTTTCTGGCCAAGCCCCATCGTTAGCGCCGTCAGTCCGGCAATGCTGCCGAGCTGCATGCTTTCAACCGCCGTGCTAGGCACAATGACGATGGTGGAATTCTGCTTCAGCCCCTCGTACAGCATATTCATCGCCCGCAAATGGAACGCGTTCGGATCACTGGCATAGGCGTTCGCAGCCTCGACGAATTTCTCCGCAATCTGCCGCTCTGAATCGCCCAGGATGACACGGGCCTGACGCTCACGTTCGGCCTGCGCCTGCATCGACATGGCGTCCTCTAGAGCGGGCGGAATTAACACGTCCTTGACCTCCACCGAAATGACGTTGATGCCCCACGGCTCTGTGCGCTCGTCGATGATCTTCTGCAATTCCGTGCTGATCTTTTCCCGGCCCTCCAGCATGTCAGACAAGACAGTCTTAC
>JBARNC010000667.1:0-2224 GCA_049802775.1 Pseudolabrys sp.
AGCGGACATTTGCAGCGCAAAACGACATGTCCGCTTTGCCCCCGAGAGCGGACATTCTCCCGGGTGATTGGCATGTCCGCCAAAAGCGGACTATCCAGACCGAAGATTGAAACCGTCAGGCAACGTAATCAGAATGTTGCTCTGTCCTTCCGCAGGATGGCGTGAGATGTGGCCCTTCCCATGTGTGTCCTCTACCAGCACATAGTCGCCAGCCGAAACGTGGCGCACCTCTCCATCGCTCGTCTCAAACTCCACGGTGCCGTTGAGCCACACTGCCAGCAACCGTTCCGGTGCATTGTGCCAACTGACTTCGCGCACGCCAGCGGGAACGTGGACGAAACGAATACGTGTCGCCGGATAATAGGCTGAAAGCCCGAATGGCGCTTCATTGGGGAATAGTGGTGTTGTCGTTGTCATTGGGATATCGACATCACCGAAATGGCTTTCTCCATCAGGTGTGGCGTAGATGCGCAGACATCTCATCGCGACCTCCGAAAACCGAGGTGCTATAGCTTAGCCAATAGGCCGAGCAATTGTACGGGCTGCAACGCGCCCGCCGAATGTCCGCTTTGGGTGGCAGTCAAAAGCGGACATTCTGCCCGCCAATTCTGATGTCTGCTTTACCCCCGAAAGCGGACATGTGCAGTGCGCAAGCCGACGTCCGCTTTGTGCCAATAGTGGACTCATGCACCGCAGCAAACAGCAGTCTATTCGATCACCTCGTCGACGATGGAGAGCAGCCCGGACGGAAGGGTGAGTCCGAGCGCTTTGGCGGTTTTCAGATTGAGGACCAGCTCGAATTTAACCGACTGCACAACTGGCAGATCGGTCGGCTTCTCTCCCTTGAGGATGCGGCCGGTATAGATGCCGGCCTGATGGTATGCATCCGGGATACTAGTTCCGTAGCTCATCAGGCCGCCGGTCACGACCGCGTCGCGCCGTTCATAGATCGCGGGGATCGCATGATGCGCTGCCAGCGCCACGATCTGATCGCGCTGGTTGTCAAAGAAGGCGTCGGGTCCGACGACGAGTGCACCCACTCGATGTTGGACCAAGGCTGCAAACGCGCCGTCGATTTCACCTTCGGTGCTGGCATGCAGGACACGGATCTGCAAGTCGAGCGTTCGGGCTGCCGTCTGCAGATCATTCGATACGATCTCGACGTTGGGATTGGTCGGGTTAACAAGCAGGGCCAAGTTGCTGGCGGCAGGTAGTAGCTCATGCAAGAGGCCCAGCCGCTTCGCCCCCACCAACGCGCTAAAGAAAGCAACGCCCGTAGCGTTGCCGCCCGGTCGGTTGAGACTTAAAACCAAGCCTTGCTTGACCGGATCGCTGCCAATAATGAAGCAGATGGGAATTGTCGATGTCGCGGTCTTTGCTGCAAGAGCGGCGGGAAGGAAGGCAGCCGCGATTACGGTTACCTTGTGGCTGACCAGATCAGCCGCAAGGTGCGGCAGTCGATTGTATTGACTGTCCGCCCAGCGATAGTCGATCGCTGCGTTCTGACCTTCGACATAGCCGACTTCGCTTAGTCCTTTGCGAAACGCGGCCGCGAGGTACGCACTCGCCTCGGCCGATCCCTGGTTAAGGAACCCAATCACCGGCAATGCCGGATTCTGCGCACGCGCAGTTAGCGGCCACGCCGCAGCCACGCCGCCGAGAAGCGTAATGAACTCGCGCCGTCTCATTGCCGGCCCCGAGGCTCAGGACAAAGCATCGTACCGGCTCAAATTAGCTACTTGAAGGGGCGTTGCGCGAGTCCGCTCTTCCCCCGAAAGACGGACACCGTTCACCTCGGCTTTTCGTTCCAGCGGTTCGGTTGGCCGCATCGCTGCCCCGGATGCTATAGCGGCTTCCAATTGACGTATGTCATTTTCGCGTGGAAGCGGTGATGCTGATCTGACCTGCACACACTCGGGGAGACCCCATGCGCCAGCTCGTATTCTTCGGCCTTCTCGTCGGCGCGGCGTTAGCGCTGTCAGATGCGGCACTCGCCCAGTCTGGCGAAAGGGCTGCGGGGCGTCGGTTGGCGACAGAGCTTTGCGGCGATTGTCATCAAGCTCATCGGCCATTCCCTTTACTGTATCGATATCCTCCAAGCTTTGAGGACATCGCCAAACTGCCGTCGACCACGCGTCTTTCCCTGAAAGTTTTCCTCCGATCAAATCACAAGCAAATGCCGAACTTTATAGTCTCAAAATCGGATACAGACGACATAGTCGAA
>JBARNC010000668.1:0-3656 GCA_049802775.1 Pseudolabrys sp.
CATAAGCGGACATCCCATCATGCTTGCCGCAGAGGCTTTTCTTCGGGCGGCTTCACATGCTGAAACGAAATTAGCAATGCCAGGTCATAGGCAATCTTCAATACACCGCATGCGACCAGTGGGACCCCTGAAAACGGCATAGCTAAAAGTACGCCAGCGAGAGCTGGGCTAATCGAGGATGCAAGGCTACGAGGGACGGCCGTAATGCTGGCCGCCGCCGTGCGCTCACCGGGCGTCACCACGGCCATGACGTAGGACGTACGCGTTGGTACATCCATTTGCGAGAGTGCGGCCCTTACCAGCAGCAACGCAAGGGCCAAAACCAAATTCGGCGAAAATGCTGCGGCGATCAAAAAGATGCTTGACGGAATGTGAGTGAAAACCATCGTGTTGACGAGGCCAAAGCGCTTTGAGAGCCACGCAGCAACTGGATAGGAAAACG
Source organism: Pseudolabrys sp. (assembly GCA_049802775.1). Classification (GTDB taxonomy): domain Bacteria; phylum Pseudomonadota; class Alphaproteobacteria; order Rhizobiales; family Xanthobacteraceae; genus Pseudolabrys. The sequence continues at coordinate 443 of JBARNC010000668.1, forward strand.
CGCTCAGGGTACTCGTCCAGAAGAAAAATACGCTCGCTGCCGAGAGCGACACGTCAAAGCGCTTGAATAGCCACAGCGCCAACATTGATTGGACGACAAAGCCGCCAGCAAATGCATCGAGACTGAACAGCGCAGCTAGTTTGTAAACAACTCCGCGCGACGGCCCGAGCGGGGCGCTGGAGCGGGTCTCGTCCATACGTGCATGCGGCAAGCGCTGGTAGAGAGCGGCGCATAGAAGGCCGAGCACGGCATAGACGTAAAACATGACCTTGAAAGCCTCTGTTTTGTCGATACCGGCAGAGGTCATGAAATCAGGCAACGCCGCAGCCAACGACCCGGTGGCCATCGAAAGTGCGCCAATCAGGCTGTACCGCGCGAATGTGCGCGTTCGCTCATGATCGGGTACGCCGTGTGCGAGCATGGCGTGTTCCAGCGGAACCAGCACACCCAAGTCACCCGTGGATGGGTTGATGGTCCCAACGAATGCGATGATTGCAATGACAGCAAGCAAATCGACATTAGGAAATACAACGCCTGTGCACGTCATCAATAACGCGCCCCCCAGAAGAAAATTGCGTAGATCGTGCCGCGGCGCAATGAATCCGACGGCCAAAGTCAGCAATGCTGTCCCAAGCAGCGATGCGCTTGCAACAACCCCGATTTGGCCTGTATCGAAGCCAATCACGGACAGGTACGCTGGCAAGATGATGATCGCAAAGCCATCCCCAAGGCCTCGCACGCCGCGAGCCACGTACAACAATGCAATGTCGAAGCGCATCGAGCGGGTTGTGGGACTCGACATTATTTCCGTCCGTTAGCGCAATTATTTGAAGTCACCGTCCGGCTTTCCTGCCTGTGTCATTGCCTTGCAATACGCATAGAGCGCATCGTAGACGATCCACTCGGCCGCATTTACCTCGTGATCATTTTTGTAACCAAGGTGCCGAAACCCTTCGGCAATGGCCTCCAGCCCCGGTCCTTCTGGTTGACGGTAAAGCGTATTGTCCGTGTCCGCTGCATTAACAATCTTTCCCAGAAGGACGAGCGCGGGATCATTTGCAAGCTTATATTTCTTCAAGATCGCCTCGAACGAGCACTCCTTGCCGTGATGGCCAAGTTCGACATTTTTGACATCGTACGGGATCGCATCGAGCCGTTTCGCTTCGTCCATCACTTTGTCGGCAGGCACAAAAAAGAACTCAGCGTCCTTGTCCACAAACTTTTTGATGAGCCATGGACAAGCAACGCGATCGAGCTTCACGTATTCTCGCGTAATCCATTTCATTTTTGTTCTCCGTCTACTTTGCTGCCAATACGCTCTAATTTAGTGAGCGCGTAGTAGTCTTTGTGATCGCGTGTTAAGCCGATGTCGCGAAGTTGGCGCTCATCGAGGTCAGCGATGGCTCGTAAGGTCGTTCTGCGCTGACGCCATTTCTTGAACGCAGCATGCAGTGCCAGCAAGCCATCGATTGCCAACAGGACAATGTGATCGTCTCTCAACAGAACGGGAGAGGCATCGTGAGCGGCTGTACCGCTGTGTTTTCTTCCTAGCCTTTGCCCGGCACCCTCGATAGAAGTTGCGATAGTGCTGCTTTCGGGAAGCCTGACGTCGTCATGCTTAACGAAGGTGTTGGGTGGACATCCGAACAGTGTTGACATTTGCTTTCTCCGAACCGCCGTCCGAGCGAATGTCGACAAGCGACATTGCGCGTAAAGGACGGACCATGAGCAGAGCTTGGGCGAAATGCCTTGTAGCGGCCGGGTGACTGCAATGGACCCGACATGGATTTTCTCCATTGCCGCCGTCAGCTTGGGACTTGTGGTGAGCAGACATTTCGCCAAAAGCCCTCGGCCCGACAGGCGGGCTAAGTGCAGTGCTTGGGCGAAATGCCTTAAAGGAGCCGGGCGACTGCTTTGAGGCCCGACACGCAATAAATGATACAGGACCTCTCAAAAGTCAAGATACGGGCGACATCGCCAAAGTGTATTAGGTCTGCTCGGCTGGCGTAGGAAGAAGAAGCGGCAGCGCTCGCTGCATGATCAAACACCGAATTGAATCTCGGAGAGACTGCGAGGCGGTCTTTCTGTTTGTTGCAGTGCATGAGTCCGCTATTGGCACAAAGCGGACATACCGAGTTGCACTGCAATGTCCGCTTTGGGTAAAGCGGACATTGTGCTGTCGTTATGACGTTTAAGCGGTTGGCTCCTTAAAGCGCACGCACCATTTCGGTCTGAAACGCTTCTTTATATTGGCAGAGCAATTGATCTTGCAAATATCGGTCACGCAATCCATCAGTTTGTCCTTGCCCCCGCTCGCATCTGTTTTAGGTGCTGCCGCCCTTGCTGCGGGAGACAAGTTAGCCGGAACGATTTGCTTTGGCTCGCAAGACCCGCCCATCCCGCTGACGGATGCTCGGCATTGCTCGATGGTAACGAAGCCACAGTTAGTGCCACCGCCAGCATCGACAGCACACCATTTATACGGATCAGCAGCGCGTAGGTGACCGCAAAACAGCACCGTTGCTAGCGGCAGGCAGCTCATTATGATCAAGGCGCGATAAGTATTTTTCATTTAATCGTCTCTATCTCAAAATAAGGGAGCCTTGGGCTTGTCTTGACGAAACATTTTACTTGTCTGGTTGCGGAGGTAAAGCGGACCTGGCTCCCGCATCGCAAAATGTCCGCTTATGCCAATCGCCCTCACGCTTGCCGTGGCAATAGACCAGAAGCTGGCGGACGCCATGCGTGCGGACTGAGGCGACGGTGACAGGCTTCATGATTTTGATCTTAGCGCAAAAGCGGGACGATGCTTTTTACACTAAGGGGACTTCCGTATTGACCCGCCAATGGCGACGGCGCAGTTCGTCGGATTAGCCAAAAGTCTAAGTTGGGGGGAACTGCAATGACGACACAAAGTGGTTCTGGTTTCCTGCAAAGCGCAAACGCGCAAATGGCGCTTATCGCTGTGGTTGGAATCGTGGTCATTTTGCTCGCGTGGAAATACATCTTCTGACGGTGGAGTGACCGCACTTTCCACGATTTTGCGGCGGTACCCCCTCAGAAGTGGCCGCGCCTAGCCGTGATGGGGAGACGGCGAAGCGTAGTGCTTAGCCGAGTCGCTGATGGTCATCGCGAGCCGATCCAAGAAAGCGCGGTAGCGACTACAGAGAGGCAAGCCATGACACGAGCCGGTCAGGGCCAATGGAAGGTATCG